>CAMFKX010000038.1 GCA_945957375.1 uncultured Roseiarcus sp. | reverse complement strand
CGGGTGGGGAGAGGTTTCGTAAACCGTCACGCCGACCGGCGCGAATGGATTCGCCAGTTCCGCAATGTCTTTTCGCGAACGACTCGGGCCCTGAGTTGCGCTATCATGACCGGGTTCGTGCGCGCCGGCCTAAGGACCTGAGTCTCGTGGCCTAACCTGACCGAGGAGGCCGCCTCGTGAGCGATGTCCCCGATATTGTCGATCTTCGCTGGATCGCCCGCGCGCTCGTCGCGCTCCGCCAGGACGTTCGTGACCTGCGTCGGGAGCTGGGCGGGCTCCGGAGCGATGTCCGCTCGGCTCGGGAAGACACCAATGTCGCGATCATGCACACGATCAGAATCGAGAGGGGCCAGGACGAGATCCGCGACAATCTCGCCGAGCTCTACGGCCGGAACCGCGGCTTGAGCGAGCGCCTCGACCAGATCGAGGGCGAGCGATGATCCGGCCGGCCGCGAGTCGCTGGCCGGACGGCCGGGGAGGCGGCGTTCCGGCCGTCCGGCCCGCGGGCCCGACCTCCGGCGCCGCGCCTACTTCCCGCTCAGCTCCCGCCGGTGCATCCACTCGGCATGTTTCGGCGCGCGCTTGGTGCGCGACCATTCCTCCAGCATCTCCCACTTCACCGCGTCGAGGCGGGCGAGCATCGGCTCCTCGGCGGGGTCGGGGCAGGCGAGTTCGAGGCGATGGCCGTTGGGGTCGAAGAAATAGATCGAGTGGAAGATCGAGTGGTCGGTGACGCCGAGCACCTCGACGCCGTTCTTTTCCAGCCGCTCCTTGTAGGCGAGCAGGGTCTCGCGGTCCTTCACCTTGAAGGCGATGTGCTGCACCCATTTGGGCGTGTTCGGATCGGCCCCCATCGGCGGCTGGGTGGGAAGCTCGAAGAAGGCGAGCACGTTGCCGCCGCCAGCGTCGAGGAAGACGTGCATGTAGGGGTCGGGCTCGTGGGTCGAGGGCACGCGGTCCTCGGCGATGGCGAGCTTGAAGTCCATGCCGAGGTTCTTCCCGTACCACTCGACCGTCTCCTTCGCGTCCCGGCAGCGATAGGCGACGTGATGGATCTTCTCGATTTTCATGGCTCCGTCCTTTCCTGCAGGGCCGCGGCCTCGAACGCTTCGCGAAGCGTCGCCCGGTCGCCGATGTGGTTGGCGAGCAGGAGGATCAGCCGCGCGTTGATCGCGTCGCTCTCCTCCTTGGCGCGTCCCTGATGCAGCGCGAGCAGCTCGGCGTAAAAACCGTCGGGATCGACGATGTTGGGGCTGGTGACGAGCGCCATGGCTCAGGCTCTCCCGATCGCGCGTGCGAGCGCGGCGCGCACCGCGCCCTCGTCGTAGGCGATCCAGCGCGCCGCGACGTGCTGGTCGGGGCGCATCAGGTAGACCGCCGCGGGCTGCGACCCGAGGTAACGTTCGCGCAAGGCGCCGCCCGGGTCGTCGTTCGGATCGAGCCGCAGCGTCTCGACCCGCACGCCGTCGACGTCGAGCGCATCGGGCGCCTGAGAGCCCAGGGCGAGAAGCTGAAATCGTCCGCCGAGCCGGTCGAGCAGCCAGCCCTGCCCAAGCGGCGCGTCGGGCGCGGGCGAGCCCGGCCGGGTCCGGCGCGGCAGCGCTTCGTCGTCCGGCCCGTTCAGCGGCGAAGCCTCATAGGTGCAGGGCACCGACAGCCGCCCGGAATTGACCAGCGGCCGCGCGAATGTGTGGCGCGCGGCGAGGTCGAGCGCCGCGTTGCGGAACAGCCGGCTCATGTCGGATTTCGGCGTGATGAAGTCGGTCGAGCGCGACGAATTAAGAATGTTCTCGTCGGCGCCGAAGACCCGCTCGGCGTCGTAGCTGTCGAGCAGGCTTTCGGGCGCAAGCCCGTCCCGCACCAGCTTCAGCTTCCAGATCAGATTGTCCGTGTCCTGAAGGCCGGAATTGGCCCCGCGCGCGCCGAACGGCGACACCTGATGGGCGGAATCGCCGGCGAACAGCACCCGCCCATGGCGGAACTTTTCCATCCGCCGGCACTGGAAGGTGTAGATCGACACCCATTCGAGCTCGAAATCGACCGCCTCGCCGAGCATCGCCCGGAGGCGGGGGATCACCCGCTCGGGCGCCTTCTCCGCCTCCTTGTCGATGTTCCAGCCGAGCTGGAGGTCGATGCGCCACAGGTTGTCGGGCTGCTTGTGCAGCAGCGCCGACTGGCCGGGGTTGAACGGCGGGTCGAACCAGAACCAGCGCTCGGTCGGGAAGTCCGCCTCCATCACCACGTCGGCGATCAGAAAATTGTCCTCGAACACCCGGCCGACGAAGTCGAGGCCGAGCATCGACCGCACCGGCGACAGCGCGCCGTCGCAGGCGATCAGCCATTCGGCTTCGAGACAGTAGGGGCCGTCCGGCGTGACCGCGTCGAGCCCGACGTGGTCCTCGCCCGGCCTCACCGAGACGACCCGGCTTCCGCCGCGGATCTCGACCGGCCGGCCCTCGGCGGCCAGCGCCTTCAGCCGTTCCAAGAGGTAAGCCTCGAACCAGTATTGCTGCAGGTTGATGAAGGCCGGGCGCTTGTGGCCGCGCTCGGGCAGGAGGTCGAATTCGTAGACCTGCCGGTCGCGAAAGAACACTTTTCCGTGCCGCCACTGCACGCCTTTTTCCACCATCGGGTCGCCGCAGCCGAGCCGGTCGAGGATTTCCAACGGGCGCTTGGCGAAGCAGATCGCGCGCGAGCCCCAGCTCACCCGGTCGTTCTCGTCGAGCACGACGACGGGGATGTCGTGAAGCGCGCAGTCGATCGCGGCGGCGAGCCCGATCGGCCCGGCGCCGACCGCCACCACCGGATGCCGCGCCGGCGTCGCGCGGTCCTGATCGGCGGAGCGCTGATAGGGATAGAGCGGCGTCTCGAAAATCCTGGCCATCGCCTAGCCCTGCAATTCGGCCCACATCTGACGGTCGCGCTCGGCCGTCCAGATGCGCGGCGTGTCGATGCCGAGCGCCTCGTCATAGGCGCGCGCGACATTGAACGGCAGGCAATGCTCGTAGATGGCGTAGGAGGAAAACTTCGGGTCGCATTCCGCCCGGCAGGCGTCCCACGCCTCCTTGAGCGAGCCGCCGCGCGCGGCGACCTTGGCGACCGGGCGATAGGTCGAGAGCACGAAATCGCGCGTCAGCGCCAGCGCTTCGTCCACGATTGTCTTGCCGACCAGCGCGTCGCCGCGCCCCGGCGCGATCGCCTCCGGGGCGAAGCGCGCAATCGCGTCGAGCGTGCCCGGCCAGTCGCCGAAATGCGCGTCGCCGCAATAGCAGGCCGACTTGTACTCGACGATGTCGCCGGTCAGCATCACGCCGGCGTCCGGCACCAGCGCGACGGCGTCGCCGGCGGTGTGGGCGCGTCCCAGATGCATGAGATCCACCCGGCGTTTTCCCAGGTAGATCGTCATCTTGTCGCGGAACGTCATCGTCGGCCAGGTCAGGCCCGGGATCGTGTCGGCCGCCTGGAACAGGCGCGGAAAGCGCTCGAACTCGGACTCCCAGTCCTCCTTGCCGCGCTCGGCGATCATCGAGCGGCAGGTCTCGGAGGCGATGATCTCATCGGCGCCGTAGCCGCTCGCGCCCAGCACGCGCACCGCGTGATAATGCGACAGCACGACATATTGGATCGGCTTGTCGGTGACGGTGCGGATCTTTTCCACCACCTGGGCAGCCATCGCCGGCGTCGCCTGCGCGTCGACCACCATCACCGCATCGTCGCCGATCACCACGCCGGTGTTGGGGTCGCCCTCGGCGGTGAAGGCGTAGATGTCGCGGCCGATCTCGGTGAACGAGATTTTTTTCGCCGTCATGTCTCCGCGCGAGGCGAACGCCTTAGCCATGCTTGCAAATCTCCAGTAACGGCCGAGGGAATGCTCCGACCCTCGTCCTGAGCTTGTCGAAGGACGTTCCAGATGGCGCTGATCTTGGAGCCCGCTGGATCATCCTTCGACAAGCTCAGGATGAGGTTGGCGCTCGGCATGCCGTTCGCGCCGCCATCTTGGCATTGACGATCTCCTGCTCGATTGCGCCGAAAATGGAGCGGCCGCGCCCATCGCGCATTTCGATGCGCACGACGTCGCCGTGTCTCAGGAACGGCGTCGTCGGCGCGCCGGTCCGGATCGTCTCGATGGTGCGCAGTTCCGCGAGGCAGGCGTAGCCGCGCCCGCCTTCAGAAATCGGCCGGCCCGGGCCGCCGTCGGAATCCTTGTTCGACACCGTGCCCGAGCCGACGATCGAGCCGGCGCTTAAAGGGCGCGTCCTCGCCGCATGGGCGATCAGCGTCGGAAAATCAAAGGTCATGTCGACGCCGGCCTCGACCCGGCCGAACGGCTTGCCGTTCACATCGACGCTCAGCGGCAGGCTCAGCTTGCGCCCGTCCCAGGCGTCGCCCAGTTCGTCGGGCGTAACCGCGACCGGCGAGAAGGCCGACGACGGCTTCGACTGGAAGAAGCCAAAACCCTTGCCGAGCTCGGCCGGGATCAGGTTGCGCAGCGACACGTCGTTGACCAGCATCACCAGGCGAATTTTCTGCTGCGCCGCCTCGGGCGCGGCGCCGGCGGCCACGTCGTCGACCACGACGGCGATCTCGCCCTCCATGTCGATCCCGAAAGCTTCGTCGGCGACCACCGGATCGCGCGGCCCGAGGAAGGAATCCGAGCCGCCCTGGTACATCAGCGGGTCGGTCCAGAACGACGGCGGCATTTCCGCGTTGCGCGCCTTGCGCACCAGCTCGACGTGATTGACGTAGGCCGAGCCGTCGGCCCACTGGAACGCGCGCGGCAAGGGCGAGGCGCAGGCGCGCTCGTCGAAGGGAACGCCGAGGTCTGGCTCGCGCTCGAGGCTTTGCGCGAGCGCTGCGAGGCGCGGCGCCGCGCCCGCCCAGTCGTCGAGCGCCGCCTGCAGCGTCGGCGCGACGTCGCGGGCGGAGAGGGCGCGGGCGAGGTCGCGCGACACGATCACCAGCGCGCCGTCGCGGCCGGCTTTGAGCGAGGCGAGCTTCATGCGGAAAAGCGCCCGGCGCGTTTCATCCCGTGGTCCCTGGGCGATTCCCGGCGCCCGCGCGGGATCGTTGCACGCAGCCATTTCCTGTCAAGCTCGCGCCCGATGCGCCAGGGCAATCGCTCGAATGTCGATGACGGCCCCTCCTCCCCACCGGCGCAAGCGCTTGTGGGGGAGGATCGAGGAGGGGGGTCGCGCCGACCTTGCCGCTTGGCGCCATCGCGGCGCTGTTGACGCGGAATGGCCTCGCCGCAAAGGCGAATTCTCGTAACCGCCGAGCTGGCGCTCACCCCCACTCAGACTCCACGACCCCCTTGTCATCCCCGCGGACCCCCTTGTCATCCCCGCGAAAGCGGGGATCCAGCGCCGCAGCCCGGACCGTCATCGCCTTTCCCCTCGCCGGCGGCCAGCAATTCTGGTGGTCACGCGGGGTGTCCGAGCACGACCGCCGCACCTTCGCTTTGACGCTGACGGAAGACGGGCGGCGGCTGCTGGGAAAGCTGCCGCCGCTCGCGCTGGGGTTCGAGGCCGAGCTGCTGGCGAGGCAGACCGAGGTGGAGCGGGCGGCGCTGGATCACCCCAGATCACAGTCCGGGGATCGCGAGGATGACAAGGGGGGCATTGAGCCTGATGCAAGCTTTTCAGGCCGGCTTGGCGGTTCCGTCCCGTAAGGAGGCGTTTTCCTGCCACTCCGTTGTGGTATCGTAAACGGAGTAGAAGGATGCAGAGGGCAGCCGGGCATCCAATCATTTTGCGAGTAGGCCTCTGTGAGCACTGTTGTCCAGCGAAACGCGGCTGTTAAAAGAGAGGCGCGGGATGCCCGAGATATCATTAAGAGCAAGCGCTCAAACGAGATATTTTTCGGAGTCGTCGGCCCGGTTGGTGCTGGGGGGTCGCGCGTAATGGCATCCCTACAGAGGGCGTGTCAGACGGCAGGCTATGAGTGCGTGCCAATCAAGGCGAGTGAGCTTATTCGCAAGTGGGCCTCGGAGAATGCGTTCGAGGGTCCTGCTGACGGTGAAGTTGGCCTTGAAGTTGTACAGCGAATGCAAGACTTGGGCGACGCCATGCGGAAGAGCGATTCCGCAGAGGTTGCACGCGCTGTCCTCCGTCAGATTGCGCAAAGTCGTGCAATCGCTACTGGCCAGGAATATGTCGAGCGAACCGCGGTGATGCCAGACGATAAAAAGAGAGCTTACCTGATAGACTCGATACGGCATCCGGCTGAGGTGCGCCTATTGAGACGAACTTATGCATATTCGTTTGCTTTGATTGGAGTAGTATGTGAGGAGGCGGAGCGAGAAAAGAGAATATTAGGTAAGTATTTTACTGACCCTGAACGATTGAAGCAGGGAAATAAGGAGCGTGTCAGGACATTTATGTCTAGAGACGCAGACGACACAATAAACACGCATGGCCAGCATGTAATTGATGCCTTCTTTGAGGCCGATTTCTTTGTTGATAACACGGCTTCGGATCCTACTGATGCAGGGCAACTTTTGGACGAATCATTAGCGCGCCTTGTTAGTATTATCTCGCATGACCGTGTAGTAAGGCCAAGTATTGAAGAGACAGCGATGCACCATGCGCATTCGGCGCGTGTACGTAGCGCGTGCATGTCTCGGCAGGTGGGCGCGGCGCTGGTGGGCAGCGACGGAACTGTCATTTCAACCGGCTCAAATGAGGTTCCCCGTGCGGGAGGTGGTGTGTATGGGGAAAATTTTTCTACCGATTCAATTGTCGAAGACGATCGTTGCGTATTCCGAGGAACGCCAAGTTGCAGCAGCAATACGGAGCAAAACAAGATTATCGACGAACTAATTAAATCAGTGCCGGAGCTCGCTTTGATCGAAGACAAAATTAAGCTGTCCGCGATCATAAGAAAAACTCGACTAGGACAGCTAATTGAATTTAGCAGAGCTGTGCATGCAGAAATGGACGCCTTGCTTTCTGCCGGTCGCAATGGTAACTCAACTATTGGGACAAGATTATTTGTAACCACATTTCCCTGTCATTACTGTGCGCGTCATATAGTTAGCGCTGGCGTCTATGAATTGCAATACATTGAACCGTATCCGAAAAGTCTAGCGGTTCACTTGCATAGCGATTCGATAGAAGTCGATCCGTCTAAATGGGTACCCCCTGAGAGGAGATCGCTCAGACAAGAATTTCGTGCCGAAGGTGTCATCGAGCAGAGAAAAAACCCTGGAAAGGTGCTCTTTCATCCTTTCGTTGGTGTCGCTCCACGACTCTACGGTCGCGCTTTCGAAGAAACTTGGCGTCTTAAGAATAAGATCACAGGCGCTTTTGAACCAGCAGCCCCGGAATGGGGTGACGATTGGGCACCTTTCACAGAAGCCTATCCCGAACTAGAAGCAGCTTTGGCAAGATAATAATGAAGCGCCCCGACCTAAGATTAGTACCGAAAATGACTTCGGCGGGTGACCCTGTGCCGAAAGCTATCACCCGTGTGGGGCAGGAGTTGTTTCCTCACAATTATCAATTCTCTCTTCCGTTTGAAAGTAAAGAAAATCACAAAAATATTGTCGTAATTTCTGTGGATCGCGCGCATGGTAGTGACTTTTGCCGACTGATACTAAAGCTAAAGCCGAAAGTGGCGATAGACGTTCGGCATCTGATCAGATTCGACTTGCCAGGAACTAATCGCTCTGAGGTATTTCAGTGCTTTAAATTATCGCATACAATATACATCAATGAATCTATACCGTTTCATGAATTTAAGCCTCGCGATTTTTTAGTTTCCGATAATAAATTATCTCAACGGCTGCACCACGAGATTGTTGAGCGTGGTGATAGTCCAATATTAATCTTAGTGTCAAAAGCGGAAGAAGCGCGATATTTGACATCATACCTGCATAGACTTCTTTCGTCCCACGCGGCGCATCCTTGGAAAGTCGAGCAAGCGAATTGAGGAAATCAAGGTGGGACGCGCCGTCATCGCGAACCGCGAAGCTATTACGATCCGTTCCCCACGGGAGATTCGGGAGATTGAGGATTTGAGGACTTGAGGATTATGAGGATTACGGTGACACTTGCGTCAATGCCATTTTCTCCATGATCTGGCCCGCGTGCAACCCGTGCGCGCGCTTGCGGCGACCCTTCCCGCAGCGTAGCCGGCGCTTGCGCGAGGCCCCGACAAAACCTTGCCATTCGACGCGCGTGTTCTTACTTTGTTCGAACGATCCGCCTGCGAGACCGCCCATGCGCCGCCCCGTCCGCGCTTTTCCGAACCACAACGTCCTTCGCGGCGCGTCGCCTCGCGACGACGCGCGGCAGGATGGGGCCAAAGCCGGGGAAAGGGGCGGGACCGAAAAACAAAATGGGCCGGGGTCGCGCGCAAGTCCTTGATAAGTCCCGTTTCGCACGAGAGAATCCAAGGAAATCCAAATGTCCCGCGCATCCCTTTCGCGGCGCGTTTGCGGAGCTCCGGCGCAGCCCCGCGCAGCCCGGCGGATTTCCAAGGAGCCGGTTCGCGCCGTCGACGGGATCTAAGATCGGATGCCCGTCGCCCGACCGAAGGCAGGGACCGGCGCGCCGCCCGAGGCCTTCCGTCCTCGACCGCAAGGCGCTAAGCCAGATGGCGGCGATCCTGTCGGCGGCGCCGGGGCCGCGATCCTGGCCGAAAAGATCCTTCCGCCGAACCCGTGGGGCCGGACCTTGGAACGTGTCACGATCAGCCTGTCCGACGACTTCGCCGACGAGTTGACCGCCTTCATGGCGGCGCACAGCTACGGCAACCGGTCCGAGGCGATCCGCGACCTCGCGCGCATCGGGCTCGAACGGTCGCGGTCGGAGCCGTCCAACACGGCCGGCCACTGCGTCGCCACCCTCTCCTACGTCTTCGACCATCACACCCGCGAATTGTCGAAGCGCCTCACCGAAGCGCATCACGGCCATCACGACCTGCAGGTGGCGACCCTGCACGTCCACCTCGATCACGAAAGCTGCCTCGAGGTCGCCGTGCTGCGCGGCCCGACGCCGGCGGTTCGCGACTTCGCCGAGCGGGTGATCGCCGAGCGCGGCGTGACCTACGGCGCGGTCCGCTTCGTGCCGGTCGATATCGACGCGGGGGCGCACACGCACGGCTCCGGCCGGCGCGCCCACAGCCACATCCACCCGAAGGGGTGAGCGGCGGCCGCTTCGGCCCTGTATGATCTTTTGCATAATCGAGCATACTTTTCGTTGACCCGCCCTCCGGCCGGGCCTAGCCTCGCGACCGTGCGCAAGCGCCATCCCCCTCGACGGCGCGCGCGTTCGGGCAGGGCGGGTCGTCATGCATATCCCCGACGGATACTTGTCGCCGAGCACCTGCGCGGCCCTGTTCGTCGTCGCGACGCCGGTCTGGGCGGTCGCCTCGCGCAAGGTCAAACGCCAGATACACACCCGGCTCGTCCCGCTGATGGCGGTGGTGGCGGCGTTTTCCTTCGTGGTCATGATGTTCAACCTGCCGCTGCCCGGCGGGACGACCGGCCACGCGGTCGGGATGGCGATCGCCGCCATCGTGCTCGGGCCGTGGGCGGCGGTGATCGCCCTGTCGGTCGCGCTGGTCATCCAGGCGATCTTCTTCGGCGACGGGGGCGTCACCGCGATCGGCGCCAACTGCCTCAACATGGCGATCGTCGGGTCGTTCGTCGCCTACGCGACCTATGCTCTGGTTGCGGGCCGATCCGACATTCAGTCGCCGCGCCGGATCGTGGCCGCCGGGGTCGCCGGCTATGTCGGCATCAACGTCGCCGCCCTGTTCGCCGCCGTCGAGTTCGGCGTCCAGCCGTGGCTGTTTCACGACGCGTCGGGCGCGCCGCTGTACGCGCCCTATCCGCTTTCGATCGCGGTCCCGGCGATGCTCGCCGGCCATCTCACCCTCGCCGGCTTCGCCGAGGCCGCCGCCAGCGCCGGTCTCGTCGCCATGCTGCAGCGCTACGATCCCGACCTGCTGCGGCTGACCGCGCGGCGCGCGCCGCTCGAAACCGGCGAGGCCCGCGTCGTCCAGTGGCGGCGGACGCGCGCCCTCTGGTTCGGGATCGCCATCCTCATGGTGCTGAGCCCGGCGGGGTTGATCGCCGCCGGCGGGGCCTGGGGGGAGTGGAGCGCCCAGGACTTCGCCGACCCGGCCGCCCGCCAGGCGATCAGCCGCGCGTCGGGCGGCGTCGCGCCCCCGGCGGCGGCGCCGGCCGGGCTTCAGCGGCTTTCCGGCCTCTGGTCGCCGCTCATTCCGGACTACGCGCCGGGCTTCGTCGGCGACCGGGCGCTCGGCTATGTCGCCTCGGCGATCATGGGCGGCGGGCTGGTCCTGCTGACGTTCCTCGCGCTCGGGGCGCTTCCGCGGCGTCGCGCCGCGCTCGCCCGCCCGCCGGCGGCCTAGGGGCGATGGCCGAGCCGTCCTACGGACGTTGCAACTGCGGAACCCGGCGTCGCGGCTTCGTGAACGGCGTGGTTGTCGCCCTGGAGGCGGCGGAGAGCCACTTTCTCGAAGCCGAACGGTCCGCGGCCCGGCGGGGGCTTCTGCAGGGGCTCGATCCGCGCATCAAGGTCGCAGCGACGCTCGCGCTCGTCGTCGGCGCGACGGCGACGACGTCGCTCGCGGTCCTCGCGCTTCTGTTCGGGCTCGCCGTCGGGCTCGCCGCGCTCTCCGGGATCGGCCCGGCGCGCCTCTCTCGCACGGTCTGGCTGGGCGTTCTGCTGTTCACCGGAGCCGTCGTCCTGCCGGCGGTCTTCCTGGTTCCCGGCGATCCGATCGCCCGCCTGCCGCTCGTCGGCTGGACGATGACGCTGCAGGGCCTCAGAAGCGCGGCCTTCGTCCTCGGCCGGGCGGAGACCGCCGCGACGCTGGCGTTTCTGCTGGTCTCGACCACGCCCTGGCCCCACGTGCTCAAGGCGCTGGCGTCTCTCGGGGTTCCCGCGCCGGTCGTGGCGATCCTCGGCATGACCCACCGCTACGTCTTCGTTCTCCTGCAATCGGCGCTGCAACTCGTCGAGGCGCGCCGCAGCCGGATCATGCGTTCGATGACCGCTTCCCAGCGCCGGCGGACGCTGATGTCCGTGGTCGGCGTCCTGCTCGAAAGAAGCCTCGCCCTCAGCGCCGAGGTTCATATGGCGATGATCGCGCGCGGCTATCGCGGCGAAGTGCGGCTGCTGCACGACTTCCGCGCCCGGCCGGTCGATTGGGCGTTTCTGTCCGCGGCCGTGGCCGTCCCGGTGGCGATCCTGGCGCTCCGGGCATGACCGGGACGGCGTTTGATTTCCGCGACGTCGGCTACGCGTATCGGTCCCATCGCGCGCTCGACGGCGTCAGCCTCAGAATCGATCTCGGCGAGCGGGTCGCGCTGCTCGGGGCCAACGGCTCCGGCAAGTCGACGCTGCTTCGGCTGATGGATGCGCTGGCGTTCGCCGACCGGGGCGCGGCTTTCGCGCTGTCGGCGCCGCTCTCGGAAAGCGCGATGCAGGAGGAAGCGGTCAATTTCGCGTTCCGGCGCAGGGTCGGCCTCGTGTTCCAGAACCCCGACGTGCAGCTCTTCAACCCGACCGTGCTCGACGAACTCGCCTTCGGTCCGCTGCAACTGGGCTGGGAGAAGCCGCGGGTGCGGGCGGCGATCGCCGTTGCGCTGGCGCGGTTCGGCCTCGCGCCTCTCGCCGATCGTTCGCCGCACCGCCTCTCCGGCGGCGAGAAGAAGCGCGTGGCGCTGGCGTCGATCCTGATCACGGAGCCCGAGATCCTGCTGCTCGACGAGCCGACCGCGGCTCTCGATCCGGCGAGCCGGGCCGATCTCGTCGGTGTCCTCGCGCAGGAACGCGGCTCCGGCCGGACGATCGTCGTCGCAACCCACGATCTCGACATCGTCGAGGACATCGCCGACCGGGCGATCGTGCTCGACCAGGGCGCGGTCGCGGCCGACGGGCCGGTTGCGGAGATCCTCCACGACATCGGCCTGATGCGCCGGAGCCACCTGATCTTCGAGCCGCGGCGCGGGCGCCCCGCCGATCCGACCGCCATGGGCGGGAGCTGAACGGGCCTTGCGGCGGGATGCGATCAGCGCCCGGTCACGGCCCCGCCGGCTTGGCGCGGCGGGCTTTCTGCGACGCATGGAAGCCGACCGCCATGTCGAAGGCCGCGCCGACGAAGGCCAGCACGTGGGCGAACTCTTCGTCGGTCAGGCGGCGCGCGGCGTCGTTGGCGCGATAGAGATTGGCGAAGTCGCGCTCGCGGCCGGCCTGCACCACGAGCTTGCCGACCCCGAGATCGTCGAGCGCCTTCCAGACGCCGGGGTTGTAGGAGCGCGTGAGTCGGAGCGCGAACGAGACCGGATCGTTCCGGCCCAACACCCCGGCGAGCCGCAGCACGAGATCGAACGGCAAGGGCGCCTTGCCCTCCTCGGCCGCCACGATCAGCGTCGGGTCGGGAAGATCGACCGCAGATCCGAGTTCGTCGACCGTGATCCCCGCAGCCTCGCGCGCCGCGCGCAGGAAGTCGCCGGCCTTGCCGATCGCCGCCTTCTCGCCCGGGCCGCGCGCCAGACTCCTGGCCGCCGCGACGGTCATCTCGGTCGCGCCCTCGGCGACGCCGAGCGCCGAATTCGCCCAGGCGGCGAGTTCGTGCGCGATCCGCATGATCGCCGAAGGCCCCGCCGCCTCCGCAGCCTTCGCCGGCGGTTTCGGCGTGCGCGCCGACGTGCGCGATTTCGGGCGGGACGCGGACGGCATTCTTTCGACCTCCCTGACCTTGCGACGCGGCGGGCCTCTGCGGCCTGTCGGAGCGGAGCGACATTACCGGGTCGGCGTGGGTTTGTACGGCCCGTCTTGCGGCGACAGTCTGGGCGACGCCGATTTCGATAGCCACGCTGGAGGCGGTTATGCGCGAGGCGTCCGCGCGCTGGAAGCGGGCGCTGGCGGCGGGTCCTCCTCCCCTTGTGGGGAGGATCGAGGAGGGGGCGCGCCAAATTCCAAGATTGGCGCGACCCCCCGATTCCACCCCTAATAGGGGCGCTCGGCGCCGCCGAGACCCGCGGTTGAGCAGTTGCGACCGCTCCCGCGCTCCATCAAGACGAGCATGCGCGGTCGGCGCCGATTAGGGCGATAGGCAAGCGTACATTGAGCGCGTCTTTACAGAACATAGCGACAATGGTACGTAACATGACCACAGTCTTGTCTGGGATATGTGGTGTGTTCAAGCATACGCGGTCCTTGTCTTGTTAAATGCTAACAAAGGGGAACTGCATGAACATCAAGTCATTCGCACTGGCATTGGCGCTCGCGCCGACTTCCATTGCCGTTTCGCACGCGGACATCCTGACCTTCACGTTCACCGGCCCCGACGCTCACACCTACGACGTGTCGAACCCGCCTCCGCTCGATACGGTGCAGACCAACGCGTTCATTTCCCACGACACCGCCAACAATACGATTTATTTCTACAACATCGCGGTTGCAGGAGGCATCCAGGACAGCGTCGGCTATTTTCAGGGCGCGCAACTCTACAGCGGGCCAGAGAGCGGCCCGACCTTGCTGCCCGGGACCTACAATCTGGTCAACATCGCCAACAACAATGAGGATACGCTGACGATCACGACCCAGGGCGTCCCCGAACCGTCTGCCTGGGCGCTGATGATGCTCGGTTTCGCCGGCCTCGGTTTCGCCGGTTGGCGTAAGGCGCGCCGTCCCGAGCTGGCTGCTCAAGGCTGATCTGTCTCAAAACCGCCTCGGCGGCTTAAACTTTGATCTGCAAGGCTGAACCCGCAGATCGGGCCGCCGGGGTTCCAGGCAAATCCTGGCGTAGGTCGGACGCCGGTTCGCTTTGGCGCTCGCCCCGACGTCAATCGGCGTTTCGCTCACATCAGCGTCATGTCGTTCCTGGTCACTGAACTGACGCGGACGCAAGCACCGCGCGCGGCGGTCGCCCCCGTTCAGACGCTTCTGGCTGGAGGGGTGCGCAGCGGCGAAGGCGGGATGTGACAGGCCGGCGGCCTCGACCGTAGCATTTGGAAAAATCGCCGTGCCGCGCGCAGCTTCCGCGGCTAGATCGCTGCGTCGAATCGACGGCTCGGAAGAGCCGCCGTACGAAACGAGCGTCGATCGATCGGGGGCCCGTGATTGCCGATAAGCGGTTAGGTGATCGCACAACCCAAATGTTGGCCGATCTACATTATCTTCGACTCCGGCGTTTCCAAGTCCCGCCGTCGCTTGCTTGAGATCGACTGCGTCGCTTCGTCGCACCTGCGCAACACCATTTGAATCGACGTACACAACGGGTTGATGCGCCATTCCGACGGGGCGAACGGTTCTGCGGCCAAGCCGTCGGGGGCAGTCATGAGCAATCCATTCACAAACATCACGGCTCCGTCGCTCTTCACGCTCGACCACTGGTCGGCGGCGGCCAGCGAGCCGAACGGGTCCCGGGCGCAGCTCTTCGATCTCCTGACAACCGCCGGAATGGCCGCCGCTTCGGGCGTCGAGTCCACGCTGTTTGGTTCGACGATCAGCGGTTCGATTACGGTGACGCCGCATTTGTGGGTTGCGGACGGGGCGGGGATCTATCACACGCCGACGGATTTGAACGCGGAGTGGAAGGGGTATTATGCGCAGGCTCTGGCGGGGGTTTCGCTGACGCCGCTACAGCATCTTGAGGCGAATGCGGAGGCGGTGTTCGAGAACACGGCCCTGAACACGCTGGACGCGGCGACGCAGGCGCGGGACCGGGAGGACGCGCAGCGGGCGCTCGACGTGATCGCGGTCGCGATGGACCGGGCGGGGCTGTCGGGGGTGACGCAGCTGACGGCGCGCGACTATCTCGCGATCGAGCAGCAGGTCCAGTCGGATCCGACGCTTCAGGAGCTCGGCATCCAGGGGCACGGGCTCAATTCGCCGCCGTCGGCGAAGTACTGGGGCTACACCCAGGACTTCCAGAACAACGTCGACGAGATGACCTATTACGTGGGCGGCGGGCTCGACAACAACGAGAACGCGCTGAATGCGTTCTTCGACGACGTGATCCTGACGCACGCGCCGTTCCCGACGGTGACGCAGTGGGGCGGGCTCGAGCAGCTCAACCAGAACGGCGACGCCGAGGACTGCCTTTCGGACAGCGTGAGCGGCCTGAACGACGCGATGTTCAACCGCGTCTACAAGGCGTCCGACTTCAGCCAGACGATGGGGACGGCGAGCGACGCGGTGACGCCGCCGCCGGTCTCGACGCCGGCGACGAGCGCCTCGCAGATGCTCGGCTATTACAACACGCCGGTCGACCGCACGATCACGGTCGCCAACGCGGCGCTCGGGGCCGGGGTGAGCCACGTCTGGGCGGCGGACGGCTCGGGGCTCTATCAGCTGTCGTCGGCGACCAATCTGGCGGCGGAATGGCTCGCCGACTACACGATCCTTTCGAGCGGCACGGCGGCGCAGCAGGCGGCGCTGACGGACGTGCAGCGGCTCGAGGGCAACATCGAGGGGATCTTCCTCAACACCGGGCTCGCCAGCCTTTCGGCGACGCAGCTCGCGGTCGACCGGATGGACATCCAGCGCCAGCTCGACGCGCTGTCGGGCGCGATGACGGCGGCCGGAATCGGCCCGCAGGCGAGCCTGACGATCGCGAGCTATGATCGCATCGGCCAGGCGCTGCAGGACAACGCCGATCTCGACGAGCTGGCGCTGCAGGGCCACGGGCTCTACGGCACCGGGCTGAGCCGCTACGCCGGCTATACCTACGACCTGCAGCAGGCGGCGGCGTCGAAGACCGACGCGACGACGCTTTATGTCGGGGGCGGGTTCGACACCGGCGAGAAGGCGGTCGGGACGCTCCTGAACGACCTGACGCTGGCGCCGTTCGCGATGGCGATCCAGGACGGCGTGCTCTACCAGTTCGACCAGAACGGCTCGTCGGGCGAGACGCTGGCGGCGACGGTCGACGGGCTGAACGCGGCGATGAGCGGGCTGCAGTACGGCGCGACGGCGTTCTACACGCCGGGCAAGACGGCGCCGGGAGCTTTGACCCCGCCGGCTGGGGCGGAAGAGACGCTTCTGGGGATGACGGCTCCGGCGACGCTGACGATCGCCAACGCGCTTCTCGGGACGACCCACGTCTGGACGGTCAACGGCGACGGCAAGTACGTGACCGCGGCGGATCTGGCGACGGAGTGGAAGGGCTATTACCAGACGATGCTGGCCGGGAACGGCGCGACGCTGACGGCGGCGCAGCGCTGGGAAGGCAACGCGGAGGCGGCGTTCGAGGGCACGGCGCTGGGCGCGTCGACCAAGGCCTCGGTCTACCGGATGGACGTCCAGCGGGTGATCGACGCGGCGTCGCAGGCGATGACGACCCTCGGGCTCGGCTCGGGGCCGCTGTCGGTCTCGGCCTATCTGGCGCTGTCGAACGCGGTCCAGGCCGATCCGGTTCTCGCCGAACTGATGACGCAGGGCCAGGGCCTCGCGACCCCGCCGGGGGGCAAGTACGCGGGCTACCTCAACGACTTCCAGTCGAGCGGCGACACCAAGACGTATTTTGTCGGCGGCGGCGTCGACAACGGCCGGAACGCGGTCAAGAGCTTCCTGTCGGACTACATCGTCGGCTATCTCGCCGACCCGACCTTCATGGAGAACGGAGCGGCCCGGCAACTCGACGCCAACGGCAATTTCGTCGCGACCGCCGCCCAGGCGGCGGCCGATCTGAACCAGACGCTGTTCGATCAGGTCTATGTCGCGAGCGACTTCTCGAAGACCTCGACCGCAAAAGGGACGGTGACGATGATCGCGGGCGCGACGCCGGGGGTCGCGGCCAATCCGACGGCGGGCTCGGGGCAGATCGTGACGGCGAGCGGGGCGGTGATCGCCTCGACGATCACGGGCCTCGCGCATGGGTGGACCGCGGATTCGAAAGGCGAGCTCCAGACGGCGACCGACCTCAACCTCGAATGGTACAACGCCTATCAGCAGCTCCTGACCAACCCGGCCGGGATGACCTGGCTGCAGCGGGCGGAGGCGAACGCCGAGGCGATCTTCGAGAACACCGGGCTTGCGCAGGCGAGCGAGGCGCAGCAGAGCGCCGATCGCGCCGACGTGCAGCGGGTTCTCGACGCAGTCTGGGGGGCGATGGGGGCGGTCGGCCTGCAGGGCAAGACGCAGCTGTCGCAGCAGGATTATGTGACGCTTCAGGGCGCGCTGCGCGCGAACGCGCAGCTTCTCGAACTGGCGACCCAGGGCCGCGGGCTCGCCGGCGGCTGGAACACCCGCTGGAGCGGCTACGAGAACGACTTCCGCTACGATGACACCGAGACGCTCTATCAGGGCCCCGGGCTGGATGACGGCCGACGGGCGATCTGGGACCTGCTCGACGGCATGATCGGCGGCGACCTGATCTTCGGCGAGGCGACGGTGAACGGCGTGCTGACGACGCTCGACGTCGACGGCCGTCAGGGCGCGACGCTGTCGGCGGCGGTCGCGAACTTCAACTCGGTCTATGCGACGGCGCTGACGGCGGCGAACTTCGGCTCGCCCGGCGCGCAGCCGCCGGCTGCGCCGCCGGCGGGGGCGTCGAGCGTGATGGCGCAGGACGGAACCGTCCTGCCGGCGAGCGTGACGCTCAACGGGCATGTGTGGACGGCCAACGCCGACGGCCTCTACGCGACCTCGAACCTCGAGATCGAGTGGCGCTCGCTCTATCAGCAGCTTCTGGCCGGCGGCGGGGCGTCGATGACGCCGTGGCAGCGGCTCGAGGCCAACGCCGAGGCGGTGTTCGAGAACAGCGGGGTGATGAACGAGCAGGAGGCGCAGATCCAGCTCGACCGGATGGACGTGCAGCGGGTGATCGACGCGGAGGCGGCGGCGGCGTTGGCGGCCAAGGTGAACGTGGCGGCGGGCCCGCTGAGCACGGCCAATGCGCTGGCGATCGAGAACGCCCTGCAGGGCGTGAGCGTGCAGAGCGAGACGCTGGAGGAGATGATGCTCCAGGGCGTCGGCCAGGGGAACAACGCCTCGAACGGCGGTCCGGTCAAGTACGACGGCTACGCCTACGACTTCCGCTGGGACAGCTCGCCCTATTACGTCGGCGGCGGCCTCGACAACGGCAAGTCGGCGCTGGCGTCGTTCATGGACGACGTGGTGCTGAACGACTTCGCCTATGGCGTCGTGATGCAGAACGGGGTCCTCATCGGGCTCAACAACACGGGCGGGCAGAACAACAGCGTCCAGGCGATGACGAGCGCGCTGAACACCCTGATGTATCGTCAGGTGCTGGTCGCCTCCGACTTCTCGAGCAACCCCAAGGCGGTCGGCGCGGTCGTGACGATCCCGGGCGCGCCCGCCTCCGTGACCGCGGCGGCGCTCCCCAAGACGGCGGCGGCGGGCAAGATCGCGACCGCGGAAGGCGCAGCGATCGCCGCCACCCAGACGTTGAACGGCCACACCTGGGTCGCCGGGAGCGATGGGCTCTTCCACACCGCCGATCTCTCGGCCGAGTGGCTGTCGCTCTACAACCAGGCGCTCTCGGGCGTCGCGCTGACCGGCGCGCAACGGCTCGAGGCCAACGCCGAGGCGGTGTTCCTCTACACCGGCCTCAACGCGCTGTCGGGCAAGCCGGGCGGGGCGGCGCAGCTCCAGGCCGACCGTGAGGACGTGCAGCGGGTGATCGACGCCTTCGCCGCGGCCGAAGCGCAGGACGGCATCGGCGCGACCGCCACGCTGACCGCGCAGACGGTCGAGAAGCTCGACAAGACCATCCAGTCGAGCGCGGTGCTCGCCGAGTTCGTCCTCCAGGGCTACGGCGCCAGCGGCGCCGCGGCCGGCTCGCGCTACGCCGGCATGCTCGGCGACGTCTGGGGCGCCGACTGGTCGACCACCTACGTCGGCGCCAGCGGCGACTACGACAACGGCGCCGGCGCCGTGCGCGAGTTCCTGCGCGACGCCGTCCTCGGCGACGTCGGCATGCCCACCTTCATCGGCTGGGACGGCGTCCTCGCCGTCGCCTCCAACGTCAACTGGTCCTCGATAACCCTCGCCCAGTCCGCAACCCAGATCAACGCATACGCAAACCAGACGGTGCTCAAGAATACCAATTTCAGCTCGGGCCTGGCGCCGGCGAATCTGAAGAGCCTCATGGCGACCTATCCGGCGCCGGCGGTCACGACGCTCGCCGCGCCAACGTCAGGCACGGAGAACACATTGTTTGGCTCAACGGTGAGCGCGACGATCAGCGTGACGCCGCATTTGTGGGTTGCGGACGGGGCGGGGATCTATCACACGCCGACGGATTTGAACGCGGAGTGGAAGGGGTATTATGCGCAGGCTCTGGCGGGGGTTTCGCTGACGCCGCTACAGCATCTTGAGGCGAATGCGGAGGCGGTGTTCGAGAACACGGCCCTGAACACGCTGGACGCGGCGACGCAGGCGCGGGACCGGGAGGACGCGCAGCGGGCGCTCGACGTGATCGCGGTCGCGATGGACCGGGCGGGGCTGTCGGGGGTGACGCAGCTGACGGCGCGCGACTATCTCGCGATCGAGCAGCAGGTCCAGTCGGATCCGACGCTTCAGGAGCTCGGCATCCAGGGGCACGGGCTCAATTCGCCGCCGTCGGCGAAGTACTGGGGCTACACCCAGGACTTCCAGAACAACGTCGACGAGATGACCTATTACGTGGGCGGCGGGCTCGACAACAACGAGAACGCGCTGAATGCGTTCTTCGACGACGTGATCCTGACGCACGCGCCGTTCCCGACGGTGACGCAGTGGGGCGGGCTCGAGCAGCTCAACCAGAACGGCGACGCCGAGGACTGCCTTTCGGACAGCGTGAGCGGCCTGAACGACGCGATGTTCAACCGCGTCTACAAGGCGTCCGACTTCAGCCAGACGATGGGGACGGCGAGCGACGCGGTGACGCCGCCGCCGGTCTCGACGCCGGCGACGAGCGCCTCGCAGATGCTCGGCTATTACAACACGCCGGTCGACCGCACGATCACGGTCGCCAACGCGGCGCTCGGGGCCGGGGTGAGCCACGTCTGGGCGGCGGACGGCTCGGGGCTCTATCAGCTGTCGTCGGCGACCAATCTGGCGGCGGAATGGCTCGCCGACTACACGATCCTTTCGAGCGGCACGGCGGCGCAGCAGGCGGCGCTGACGGACGTGCAGCGGCTCGAGGGCAACATCGAGGGGATCTTCCTCAACACCGGGCTCGCCAGCCTTTCGGCGACGCAGCTCGCGGTCGACCGGATGGACATCCAGCGCCAGCTCGACGCGCTGTCGGGCGCGATGACGGCGGCCGGAATCGGCCCGCAGGCGAGCCTGACGATCGCGAGCTATGATCGCATCGGCCAGGCGCTGCAGGACAACGCCGATCTCGACGAGCTGGCGCTGCAGGGCCACGGGCTCTACGGCACCGGGCTGAGCCGCTACGCCGGCTATACCTACGACCTGCAGCAGGCGGCGGCGTCGAAGACCGACGCGACGACGCTTTATGTCGGGGGCGGGTTCGACACCGGCGAGAAGGCGGTCGGGACGCTCCTGAACGACCTGACGCTGGCGCCGTTCGCGATGGCGATCCAGGACGGCGTGCTCTACCAGTTCGACCAGAACGGCTCGTCGGGCGAGACGCTGGCGGCGACGGTCGACGGGCTGAACGCGGCGATGAGCGGGCTGCAGTACGGCGCGACGGCGTTCTACACGCCGGGCAAGACGGCGCCGGGAGCTTTGACCCCGCCGGCTGGGGCGGAAGAGACGCTTCTGGGGATGACGGCTCCGGCGACGCTGACGATCGCCAACGCGCTTCTCGGGACGACCCACGTCTGGACGGTCAACGGCGACGGCAAGTACGTGACCGCGGCGGATCTGGCGACGGAGTGGAAGGGCTATTACCAGACGATGCTGGCCGGGAACGGCGCGACGCTGACGGCGGCGCAGCGCTGGGAAGGCAACGCGGAGGCGGCGTTCGAGGGCACGGCGCTGGGCGCGTCGACCAAGGCCTCGGTCTACCGGATGGACGTCCAGCGGGTGATCGACGCGGCGTCGCAGGCGATGACGACCCTCGGGCTCGGCTCGGGGCCGCTGTCGGTCTCGGCCTATCTGGCGCTGTCGAACGCGGTCCAGGCCGATCCGGTTCTCGCCGAACTGATGACGCAGGGCCAGGGCCTCGCGACCCCGCCGGGGGGCAAGTACGCGGGCTACCTCAACGACTTCCAGTCGAGCGGCGACACCAAGACGTATTTTGTCGGCGGCGGCGTCGACAACGGCCGGAACGCGGTCAAGAGCTTCCTGTCGGACTACATCGTCGGCTATCTCGCCGACCCGACCTTCATGGAGAACGGAGCGGCCCGGCAACTCGACGCCAACGGCAATTTCGTCGCGACCGCCGCCCAGGCGGCGGCCGATCTGAACCAGACGCTGTTCGATCAGGTCTATGTCGCGAGCGACTTCTCGAAGACCTCGACCGCAAAAGGGACGGTGACGATGATCGCGGGCGCGACGCCGGGGGTCGCGGCCAATCCGACGGCGGGCTCGGGGCAGATCGTGACGGCGAGCGGGGCGGTGATCGCCTCGACGATCACGGGCCTCGCGCATGGGTGGACCGCGGATTCGAAAGGCGAGCTCCAGACGGCGACCGACCTCAACCTCGAATGGTACAACGCCTATCAGCAGCTCCTGACCAACCCGGCCGGGATGACCTGGCTGCAGCGGGCGGAGGCGAACGCCGAGGCGATCTTCGAGAACACCGGGCTTGCGCAGGCGAGCGAGGCGCAGCAGAGCGCCGATCGCGCCGACGTGCAGCGGGTTCTCGACGCAGTCTGGGGGGCGATGGGGGCGGTCGGCCTGCAGGGCAAGACGCAGCTGTCGCAGCAGGATTATGTGACGCTTCAGGGCGCGCTGCGCGCGAACGCGCAGCTTCTCGAACTGGCGACCCAGGGCCGCGGGCTCGCCGGCGGCTGGAACACCCGCTGGAGCGGCTACGAGAACGACTTCCGCTACGATGACACCGAGACGCTCTATCAGGGCCCCGGGCTGGATGACGGCCGACGGGCGATCTGGGACCTGCTCGACGGCATGATCGGCGGCGACCTGATCTTCGGCGAGGCGACGGTGAACGGCGTGCTGACGACGCTCGACGTCGACGGCCGTCAGGGCGCGACGCTGTCGGCGGCGGTCGCGAACTTCAACTCGGTCTATGCGACGGCGCTGACGGCGGCGAACTTCGGCTCGCCCGGCGCGCAGCCGCCGGCTGCGCCGCCGGCGGGGGCGTCGAGCGTGATGGCGCAGGACGGAACCGTCCTGCCGGCGAGCGTGACGCTCAACGGGCATGTGTGGACGGCCAACGCCGACGGCCTCTACGCGACCTCGAACCTCGAGATCGAGTGGCGCTCGCTCTATCAGCAGCTTCTGGCCGGCGGCGGGGCGTCGATGACGCCGTGGCAGCGGCTCGAGGCCAACGCCGAGGCGGTGTTCGAGAACAGCGGGGTGATGAACGAGCAGGAGGCGCAGATCCAGCTCGACCGGATGGACGTGCAGCGGGTGATCGACGCGGAGGCGGCGGCGGCGTTGGCGGCCAAGGTGAACGTGGCGGCGGGCCCGCTGAGCACGGCCAATGCGCTGGCGATCGAGAACGCCCTGCAGGGCGTGAGCGTGCAGAGCGAGACGCTGGAGGAGATGATGCTCCAGGGCGTCGGCCAGGGGAACAACGCCTCGAACGGCGGTCCGGTCAAGTACGACGGCTACGCCTACGACTTCCGCTGGGACAGCTCGCCCTATTACGTCGGCGGCGGCCTCGACAACGGCAAGTCGGCGCTGGCGTCGTTCATGGACGACGTGGTGCTGAACGACTTCGCCTATGGCGTCGTGATGCAGAACGGGGTCCTCATCGGGCTCAACAACACGGGCGGGCAGAACAACAGCGTCCAGGCGATGACGAGCGCGCTGAACACCCTGATGTATCGTCAGGTGCTGGTCGCCTCCGACTTCTCGAGCAACCCCAAGGCGGTCGGCGCGGTCGTGACGATCCCGGGCGCGCCCGCCTCCGTGACCGCGGCGGCGCTCCCCAAGACGGCGGCGGCGGGCAAGATCGCGACCGCGGAAGGCGCAGCGATCGCCGCCACCCAGACGTTGAACGGCCACACCTGGGTCGCCGGGAGCGATGGGCTCTTCCACACCGCCGATCTCTCGGCCGAGTGGCTGTCGCTCTACAACCAGGCGCTCTCGGGCGTCGCGCTGACCGGCGCGCAACGGCTCGAGGCCAACGCCGAGGCGGTGTTCCTCTACACCGGCCTCAACGCGCTGTCGGGCAAGCCGGGCGGGGCGGCGCAGCTCCAGGCCGACCGTGAGGACGTGCAGCGGGTGATCGACGCCTTCGCCGCGGCCGAAGCGCAGGACGGCATCGGCGCGACCGCCACGCTGACCGCGCAGACGGTCGAGAAGCTCGACAAGACCATCCAGTCGAGCGCGGTGCTCGCCGAGTTCGTCCTCCAGGGCTACGGCGCCAGCGGCGCCGCGGCCGGCTCGCGCTACGCCGGCATGCTCGGCGACGTCTGGGGCGCCGACTGGTCGACCACCTACGTCGGCGCCAGCGGCGACTACGACAACGGCGCCGGCGCCGTGCGCGAGTTCCTGCGCGACGCCGTCCTCGGCGACGTCGGCATGCCCACCTTCATCGGCTGGGACGGCGTCCTCGCCGTCGCCTCCAACGTCAACTGGTCCTCGATAACCCTCGCCCAGTCCGCAACCCAGATTAACGAATACGCAAACGGGAGGGTGCTCAAGAATACCAACTTCAAGACGTGACCAACTGGAAAGGAAATGGACGCCGGACGCGGCGGACGATCATGCCGCGCGTCATGGCGTTGCTACATCGTGCTCCACGGCGTCGCGAAGTCTCGACGTGTCCGCAGCCTTCATCCGGGCGCCGTCCATCACGAAGACGCCCCGCCGCTCCAGGCCCTCGAGAAGCGGTCGCCCACCCGCGCTCGCGGCGTAGGTGAGCGTGAAGCTGTGGGCTTCCCAGGCGATGCGCTCGATGCGATAGGTCAAGCGGTCGCCGTCGCCGGCCGGGGCCAGGAAGGTCAGTCGGCTCTCCATCAGACCGAGGCCGCGCGCCCCGAGCGCGGCGCAGACGGATGCGTGGCCGCCGGAGCGCTGGTTCAGGAAGGCGTGCAAGGTCGCGTCCATCCAGCGAAAATAGTTGGGTAGAAGATGAGCCCGGCTGGATCTCAATCTCCGAAAGACACGTCCACGGCGGAGTCGAAAAGGGTCATCGGCCGACCGAAAGCTGTGGCAGTCCGAGCATGTCCCGGGCTTCGGCGTTCGGCCGAGGTCGAAGCCGCCCCCGGCCAGAGGGCGATATTGCCGCTCAGCCCGAAGATCGCGGGAAGGCTCATCGATCGCGCCTCTCAATTCTTGACGTTGCGAAGCGTGTTGAGCAGGACCGCCTTCGCCGGGTCGTCGATGGCGGCGGCCGACGCTGCGGCGTGGCGGCCGGACCAGTAGGTTTCCGGACGGCATTGCAACAGGATCACGTTCGCGTCGGCGGCGAGATCCCGGTCGATCGCGAACTCGACGTCGACCGGGTGGCGGTGCTGGCGCTCCAGCGATTTGCCCAGCCGGGCGAGCGCGATCGCCTCGTCGTCCGACAGGCAAAATTGGGCCCGTCGCTGCGCGTCGACCTCGCTCGTCGTCTTGCCGTCGAGATATTCCAGCGCCTTTTCGCCGAGCGTCTTCTCGACCAACCCGAGGCCGATCTTCGACACGACATAGCGGTCTGGGTTGACCTCGCCACCGACGACGGAGAGACCGAGGCCCCAGGCCGCCTCGATCGCAATCCGCGAGCGGTCGCCGGTCAGCGGGCTCAGCGTGAACATCACGCCGGCAGCGCGCGCATTGACCGCCTTCTGCACCACGACGGCCATCTCGACGTCAGTCGGGGAGATGTTGTTCTTCCAGGCGTAGGTCATCGACCTCGCGGTGAAGGCGCTCGCCCAGCAGCGTCGGACATAGAGCGCGACCTCGTCGGCGCCTCGCATCCCGACGAAAGTGTCGTATTCTCCGGCGAAGCTCGCCCCTTCGGCGTCTTCCGCGGTGGCGCTCGAGCGCACGGCGACGGCGACGCTCTGCCCGCCGCACCGGGCGCAAAGCTCGGCATAGGCGTCGTCGATCTCGGCGCGGATCGGCGGAGGAAGCCCCTCCTCGTCGAACCAGCTGCGGATCTTGGCCTCGGCCGCGTCCAGCGATCCGACGACGTTATGGCCGACGTTCTCGAGAAGATCGGCGATGCGCGCGCCGAGGCCGCTCTCGGCCAGGTGCTGGTGATAGGCGCGAGTCGACACCGTGAAGCCGGGCGCGACCGGCAGGCCGGATTGGGTCATCTGGGCAAGGCCGAGAGCCTTGCCTCCGACCAGCCTGGAATCCAGGCTGGTCTCTGCGTCGAAGCGGACAGTAAACATCTGGCCCTCACAACACTTCGACAAGGCCAGTGCGGCCGTCGATGCGGACGCGCTGGCCGGTCTTGAGGCGCGCCGAGGCGAACCCGGTGGAGACGACCGCCGGCATGCCGTACTCGCGGCAGACGATGGCCGCGTGGCTCATCATGCCGCCGATGTCGGTGACCACGCCCGACACCACCGAGAACGCCGACGCCCAGGATGGCGCGGTGATCGGGGCCACGAGGATTTCGCCGGGCAGAAGGTCGGCGATCTCCTTTTCGTGCCGGATCACGCGAACCGGCCCTTCGGCGACGCCGGGCGAGGCGGGGATCCCCCTGAAGCTGAGCCCATCCGCCGTGGTCTGGCCGAGCCATTCGGCCACGCGCTCCGTCGTCACGCCGTAGTTCATCACCGCGAAAGGATCGGTCACCTCGGTCGGCGGAACGCCGTAGGCGGGCGTGATGGATGCCTGACGCAATGCGGCCATGATCTTGCGTCGCTCGGCGATTTCCGCCTGCCATTTGGCCTTGCCGCGACGGGGGACGCCGATCGCCCAGGACTGAAGCGCGTCGGCCAGCGTCTGGTCCAGTTCGAACCGGTTCAGATAATACAGATCTTCCTCGTCCTCGAAGAAGCCGACCTTCACCATCATGCGCGCAAGCTCGCGGATTTTGCGCCAGAACATCGCGTGGGCCCAATGTTCCACGTAGATGTTGTGCTCTTCGATGTAGGGGAACACGGCGCGCGAGAGTTGCAACGCGTCGTCGAACCGTTTGGCCTCCGCCGGGTTCAGGAGCTCGCGATATTCCGCTGCCAGTTCGTCCTGCTCGCGGGCGAGCTGCTCCACCGGACGGTCGATCGTCTCTCCCGCCATCAATCGCTCGGCGTATCGCTTCACGCCCTGCAGCGGGATCGAGAGATTGTCGTTCCAGGTTTCCTGGTCGTGCAGGAATCCGTATTCCGAAAAGTAGTTGAACCACGGGTCTCGGGTCGCCTCGAAATCCGACGCCCACGCCCGTCCCGCCTCTGTCTTCGCGAGTTCGGCGAACACGCTCTCGGGCGCGCCGCCCGCGATCAGAACCGATCCGAGGCCGGCTGCGACGCCCGCCTTGGCGAGGCGGCGCAACTCCTCGTCGGGCCGGAACATGATGCCTTTGACGCCCGCCACCATCCGGGCGACAGTCTGATCCTCGATCTCGGGGAAGGCCTCCTTGCAGAACTGGAAAAACACCATATAGGCCCCGTAGCCGAGACCAAGCATCTCAAAGTGGTATTGCCAGATCAGGAAGAATTCGTTGGTCAGCCTGTGGTAATCCTCGATGATCCGCCACGAGGCGGATTTGCCCCAGCCCTTCTTGACGACCTCTTCGGGCTCGAATTCGGGGAACGGCTCGAAACTGGCGGTCTTCATCACCTCGATCGAGGCAAGCATCTTCGTCTTCCACTGGGCGTAGAGATCCTGCCAGTTCTGGAAGTAGAATCCCGCCC
>CAMFKX010000037.1 GCA_945957375.1 uncultured Roseiarcus sp. | reverse complement strand
TCGTCAAACTCGCCGCCATCCGAATATGGTTCCGGTTTATGAGTCGGTGACCTAGTCCCGAATCCGTCGACGAGCGCCGAGCGCGATCTGCGCGATCCGGTCCGGGATTCCGGCAATCGAGGTCGTGGGCCGCTCCCCGTTTCGATCTCGGACAGCCCCGGTCGCGCGAAAAGGCGCCGAAGCCGGCGACCGTGTCACCCGTCTCCCGCCGCGGTCCGGCGCAGGGCGTCACGATCGCGCACCGCGATCCGCGCCCGCTCGACCGCGATCAGCCCTTCGCGTTCGAACCGCTGCAGGAGCCGGCTGACGACTTCGCGGGCGCTGCCGATCTCGGCCGCGATCGCCTGGTGCGTGGCGTCCACGGCGCCGTCGCGCTCCCGCGCGAGCAGCGCGCGCGCGAGCCGTTCGGGAAGGGACCGGAACAGCACGTCCTGCATGGTCACGACGAGATCGGCGACCCGTTTGGCGTAGCTGCGCAGGACGTCTCGGCGAAACGCCGGGTCCTCCGCGATCAGCCGCTCGAACGCCGGCTTCGGCACGATGCGCGCCTCGACCGCGGTCTCGGCGAAGCCTTCCGCGGGCAACGGCTCGTCGCCGATCAGCGACGAGGTGGTGAGGAGGCAGGCCTCGCCCGCGCCGATGCGGTAGAGCGTCAGCTCTCGGCCCGACGGCGCCGTGAGACTCACCCGGACCCGGCCGCTCTCGATCGCGATCCAGCTTCCGGGCCAATCGCCGGGCGCGAAGATCCGCTCCCCGGCCGCGAAGCGGACCCGTCGCCCGCCGGCGTCGGCCGCAAGATGCAGCGCATCGCGGGCCTCAGGCACGGCCCTCCTCCACGGCCGCGCCGCTTTCGAGCGGCCGCCCGTCGTCGCGCAACCAGACGTAGATCGCCGGGATGACGAGGACCGTCAGCGCCGTGGACGAGGCGAGGCCGAACACGAGCGAGATCGCGAGGCCCTGGAAGATCGGGTCGGTCAGGATGAAGGCTGCGCCGATCATCGCCGCGGCCGCCGTCAGCACGATCGGCTTGAAGCGCGTCGCCCCCGCCTCGATCAGCGCCTTCCTCAGCGACACGTCGCTGTCCGCCCGCCTGTGGCGAATGAAATCGACCAGCAGGATCGAGTTGCGCACGATGATGCCGGCGAGCGCGATGAAGCCGATCATCGAGGTCGCCGTGAAGGCGGCGTTGAACAGCCAGTGCCCGATGACGATGCCGATCAGGGTCAGCGGCACCGGCACGAGGATCACCAGCGGCAGCAGGAACGAGCCGAACTGCGCCACGACCAGCAGGTAGATGCCGAGGATCGCCACGCCGAATGCCGCGCCCATGTCGCGGAACGTGACGTAGGTCACCTCCCACTCGCCGTCCCAGAGCAGCGTCGGCTTCGAATCGTCGAGCGGCTGGCCGTGGTACTTGATGGTCGGCGGGCCATCCTTCCCCCAGTCCTGCTTTCCGACCGCCTCCTCGACCGAGAGCATGCCGTAGACCGGCGCTTCGAACCGGCCGGCGACGTCGGCCGTCACCATCTCGGCGAAGCGGCCGTTGTGCCTGAAGATCGGATAGGACGCCGGTTCGCGCACGACCTTGACCACGTCGCCGAGTTCGACGTTCGCGCCCTGCCGCACCGTGCCGCCGGCGGGCAGCGGCGTCGACAGCAGCTTCTCGCCGGGCGTCCGGTCGCTCCGTGGCAGCATCACCGAGATGTCGATCGGCTTCGTCCCCTCGCCGCGCTGCGAATAGCCGACCTTCACCCCGCCGATCAGCGCGCCGATCGTATCGAAGATCGCCTGCTCCTCTACGCCATGGAACTCGGCCGCCTCCTGGTCGACCGCGAAGCGCAGCCGCTCCGCGGGCTTGCCGAAGCTCGTATCGCTGTCGACGACGAAGTCGACCGAGTCGAACGCCTTGCGCACCTTCGTCGCAATCTCCCGGCGCGCCTCGGGCGTCGGCCCATAGACCTCGGCAAGCAGGGTCGAAAGCACGGGCGGGCCCGGCGGCACCTCGACCACCTTGAGCGCCGAACCGGACGGCAGCCCGAGGCCCTTGAGCCGGTTGCGGATATCGAGCGCGATCGCGTGGCTCGCCCTGTCGCGCTTGCCCTTGTCCTTGAGATTGACCGCGAGGTCCCCCTGCTCGGGGTTGGAGCGCACATAGTAGTGGCGCACGAGACCGTTGAAGTTGAACGGCATGGCCGTCCCGGAATAGGCCTGGATCGACACCAGCTCCGGCAGATCCTTCAGCCGCTCCGCCGCGGCCATCAGCACGCGATCGGTGTCCTCAAGACTGCTCCCGTGCGGCAGGTCGAGCACGACCTGGATCTCCGACTTGTTGTCGAACGGCAACAGCTTCACCCGCACGTCCTTGGTATAGAACAGCGTGCAGGCCGCGACGGTGGCGAGCCCGACCGCAATCAGGAAGACCTTCGACCGCAACCGTCCCTGGAGCAGCGGTTCGGCGATGAGGACGTAGAAGCGCCCCATGGCGCCGATCCCGTGATGGCCATGTTCGCCGATCGCCGCGGCCTTGCGGCCGGCGAAGCGCAACAGCAGCCACGGCGTCACCGTCACCGCGACGAAGAACGAGAACAGCATCGCGATCGAGGCGTTGGCCGGAATCGGGCTCATGTAGGGGCCCATCATGCCGGAGACGAACATCATCGGCAGGAGCGCCGCGACGATGGTTAGGGTGGCGACGATGGTCGGGTTGCCGACCTCGGCCACCGCCTCCACGGCGGCCTCGGCCGGATCGCGCTTGCCAAGCATGCCCCAGTGTCGGGCGATGTTCTCGACCACCACGATCGCGTCGTCGACCAGGATGCCGATCGAGAAGATCAGCGCGAACAGGCTCACCCGGTTGATGGTGTAGCCCATGAGCCACGAGGCGAACAGGGTGAGCAGGATCGTGGTCGGGATGACGATCAGCACGACCAGCCCCTCGCGCCAGCCGATCGCCACGGTGATCAGCGCCACGATCGAGACGGTCGCGAGCGCCAGGTGGAACAGAAGCTCGTTCGCCTTCTCGGTCGCGGTCTCGCCGTAGTTGCGCGTGACTGCGATTTCGAGCCCATCAGGGACCACCCGGCCGCGCACGATCTCGAGGCGCTTCATGACGTCCTCGGCGACGGTGACCGCGTTCGCGCCCTTCCGCTTGGCGACGGCGAGGGTGACCGCCGGACGGCGCTCGAGCCGGCCGTCGGCCGCGCGGGTGATCGTCCACGCCCGCCGCTCCGGTTCGGCCGAACCGACGACGACGTTCGCCACGTCCTTCACGTAGACCGGGCGCCCGTCGCGGGTCGTGAGCAGCAAGAGCCCAATGTCAGGAACGCCCTGCAGCGTCTGCCCGGCGATCACGGGTAGCGCCTTGCCGCCGTCGCGGAAGGTCCCGACCTGGAAGGAGCGGTTGGCGTTGGAGATCTTGTCGACGAGCTGGTTCAGCGTCACGCCGAACACGGCCAGCTTCTCCGGATCGGGCTCGACCCGGATCTGGTTCGGGGCGCCGCCGACGACATAGGCGGTTCCGACATTGTCAACCTTGGCGAGCTCGTGCTGCAATTCCTCCGCGACCTGGAAGAGCCCGTTGTCGGACCATCGCCCGGCCTGCCCGGGCGCCGCCGAGAGGGTGAGGGTGACGATGGCGACGTCGTTGATGCCGCGCCCGACGATCAGCGGCTCGGGGATGCCCTTGGGCAGGTCGCCGATGTTGGCCCTGATCTTCTCGTGCACGCGCGTGGTCGCGATGTCCTCGTCGGTGCCGACCAGGAAGCGCGCGGTGACCATGACCGAATCGTCGTTGGTCTGGGAATAGACGTGCTCGACGCCGTCGATGCCCTTGATGATGTCCTCGAGCGGCCGGGTGACCAGCTCGACCGCCTGATCCGCCTTGTAGCCGTTGGCCGGGATGACGATGTCGACCATCGGCACGCTGATCTGCGGCTCCTCCTCGCGCGGCAGCGAGACGAGGGCGATGGCGCCGGCCACCAGCGCCGCGAGCAGCAGCAGCGGCGTCAGCGGCGAATTGATGAAGGTGCGGGTGAGGACGCCTGAAATGCCAAGTTTCATGGCGTCACGACCTCGTCGCCATCCTTGAGACCGGCCAAGATCTCGACCGTCCTGTCGTCGCCGGACCCGAGTTGGACGACGACCTCGCCACCGTCCTTGAGCCTCGCGTAGTCGACTCCGGCGCGGCGATAGACGGCGGCCCGCGGAACGACGATCGTGCGGCGCTCGCCGGTCGACACGTAGACCCGGGTGCGTTCGCCGACGAAATAGTCGCCGACGTCGGGGGCCTCGACGTCCGCAATCACGCGCCCCCCCTGAATCTCGGGATAGACGATCCGGACCCGGCCTTCCTTCAGCGCGCCGCTCTGCCCCGAGCCGCGCTCGCCGATATGGACGAGGTCGCCGGCCCGCATGAACCGCGCGTGGCGCTCGGGCAATTGCAGGCGCAGGATGTAATGATCCTCGGCGATGGTCGCGATGGTCTCGCCCGGCATCACCACCGAGCCCTCGGTGGCCGGCGTCTTCAACACCCGCCCCGCGCCCGGCGCGAGCGCTGCGCCCTCTTTCATCTGCTGCAGAAGGACGCCGCGGTCCGACGCCATCGCCGACAGCGTGCGGTCGGCGACGTCCAGCGCCGTCTTGGTCGCGTCAACCTGCACCTGCGTCCCGACGCCGCGCTTCATCAGTTCGACGGCGCGGTCGTAGTCGGCCTTCGCCTTGTCGCGCTGAGACTGCTGCGACTGGATGCGCGAATCGATCGCCTGGCGCTGCAGCACGAGCTTCTCGTCCGCGATCACGGCGAGCTCCTGCCCGGCCGTGACGCGGTCGCCCTCCTTGACCGAGAGCGACACGATCGTTCCGCCGATGCGCGCGCGGGCGGTCAGTTCGTGCGCGGGCTCGACCGTCGCCGTGATCGCCTTCTCGTCCGGCGCGGCGGAGGCGTGGATGACCAGGCTTTCCGCGACCGCGGGAAGCGGCGCGACGATCGCCAAAGAGAGACACAGGGCGAGGCGCATGGCGGGTTCCTTCATTCGCACTTGACACTCATATTCGGATATCATAATTTATCAAGCATGAATTTAAGCGCTCTGCAATCGAGAGCTGAGGCGGTCGAAGCGCTCCTCAAGGCGGTCGGCAACCGCAACCGTCTCGTCGTGCTCTGCGAACTCAAGAAGGGCGAGCGGTCGGTCGGCGCGCTGCAGCAAGCGCTCGGCCTCAGCCAGTCCGCGCTGTCCCAGCATCTCGCCCGCCTCCGTCTCGACGGGGTCGTCAAGACGCGGCGAGAGTCGCAGTCGATCCACTATTCGCTCGCGAGCGAAAAGGTGTCCCGCCTGATCGGCCTGCTTGACGAACTCTAATGCGCCCCGGCCTGCGAGGCGCAGACGAATGCAACCGACCCCTGACAAGGAAAACTCTCATGACGCTCGATCAATCGGTGATCCGCTTCGCCGGCCTCGTAGTCCTGATCAGCCTCGGTCTCGCATACGCCTTCAGCCCCTACTGGCTTTGGCTCACGGCCTTCGCCGGCGCCAACATGATTCAGGCGTCCTTCACCGGCTTTTGCCCGGCCGCGAACCTGTTCAAGCGTTTCGGCGTCAAGGCGGGATGCGCATTCGACTGATACGCTCCACGAACCCGACAAAACGCGTCCGCCGGCAGGCGAGCGCCCAATCCGCATCCTCTGGAGTAGGAATGTTCTCTAGTCTCTTCTCTCGCGCGCTCGACCCGGCCAGCGTGGACCTCGATACACTCGCCGCGGCGGTGAAGTCCGGCGAGGCCGCCGTGGTCGACGTCCGCGAGTCGAACGAATTCGCCGCAGGCCACATCCCCGGCGCCGTGAGCCACCCGCTGTCGCGGTTCGATCCGGGCAAACTTCCGGCGGACAAGCCGGTGATTCTGATCTGCCAGGCCGGCGGACGCTCGCGCACCGCCCTCGACAAGGCCCACGCCGCGGGGCGCCGCGACGTCAAGCACTACCCTGGCGGGATGTCCCAGTGGCGCATGCGCGGCGGCGCGGTCGCCTGATTGCGGTTTCTGCTGGGCATGGCGGTCGGGACCGCTGCAACCGGCCCGCCCCGTCGCCGGAACGGCTACGCGCTCGTGCTTCGGGCTCGAGCGGAGCTAAGCGAAAGAGGATCTGATCCGTGAGTGTCGGGGCTGAAGAGATCTACGACGACGGTCCATTGTACCAAGCCGCCAAGAAGGTCTATCCGCAGCGAGTCTGGGGAACCTACCGCCAGCTCAAATGGATCGTCCTCTGGATCGCGCTGGGCGTCTACTACGTTCTCCCCTTCATCCGCTGGAGCCGCGGGCCGAACCTCCCCGACCAGGCGGTCCTCGCCGACGTAGCGCACTCGCGTTTCTACTTCTTCTCCGTCCAGCTTTGGCCGCAGGAGGTCTATTATTTCACCGGCCTGCTCATCCTCGCCGCGCTGATCCTGTTCCTGTCGAACGCGCTGTTCGGCCGGGTCTGGTGCGGCTACGCCTGCCCGCAGACGGTCTGGACCGACCTGTTCCTGTTTGTCGAGCGGCGCATCGAGGGCGACCGACGCGAGCGCATCCGCCTCGACGCCGAACCGTGGACCGCCGAGAAGATCGTCAAGCGCGTCTCGAAGCACGCGATCTGGCTCCTGATCGCGCTTGCGACCGGCGGCGCCGCGATGCTCTACTTCGTCGACGCGCCGACGCTGCTCAAGCAGTTCTTCACCCTGAAGGCGCCGCCGGTCGCCTACATCTGGGCCGGGATCCTGACGTTCACCACCTATGCTCTCGCCGGGCACATGCGCGAGCAGGTGTGCGTCTACATGTGCCCGTGGCCGCGCATCCAGGCGGCGCTCACGGACACCGACGCGCTCAACGTCACCTACGAGGTCGACCGGGGCGAACCTCGGATGTCGGTGAAGGACGCGGCGCGCCATCGCGCGCGTGGCGAGCCCGCCGGCGATTGCGTCGACTGTCTGCAGTGCGTCGCCGTTTGCCCGACCGGGGTCGACATCCGGAAAGGCCCGCAACTCGGCTGCATCAACTGCGGCTTGTGCATCGACGCTTGCGACGCCGTGATGGAGAAGATCAAGCGCCCGACGCGGCTGATCGCCTACGATACCGACGAGAACCGCGAACGGCGGGCCAAGGGCGAGCCCAACGTCTACCGGCTGATCCGCCCGCGGACGATCCTGTACGCTGTGCTGATCGCGGTCGTCGGCGCCATCATGCTCTACGTGCTGACCACGCGCTCGAGCTCGCACCTCAGCGTCCTGCACGTGCGCGCGCCGCTGTTCACCCAGACCGCCGAAGGCGGGGTCCGCAACGGCTACACGCTGCGCTTCTCCAACAAGCTCGCCGACCCGACCGACTTCACCCTCGAGGTCGACGGCGTGCCCGGGATCGCCCTGACGAGCGTGGTCGCCAAGCCCCTGCCCGACGGCCGCCTCGGCGTCCATCTCGACCCGGACTCGACCCTCGAGGTTCCGGTCTACGTCACGACAGGGCCGCAGGTGAACCTGAAGGCGACCTCCACGCCGATCACCTTCACCGCGGTCGATCGGAAGACCGGAGAGCGGAACGTGGTCGCGGACCACTTCTTCGGGCCCTGAGGCGCCTGCTGCGGCCAACGCGCCCGGCCTTCGGATGGTCGCCATAGCTGGGCGATGACCGGCACGGATGATGGGGCTTCGAGCGCCCCGCGACGGCCGGTCCGCCCCCGTCAGGTCGTGGTGGCGGATCGCCGCCCGGCCCGTCGTCGCCCGGACGTCGGAGGCGACGAATGCGTTCTCGCCGGCCCCGCCCACTCGCTCCGTCAGCCGTGCGAGTTTCTCATCAGCCGGATCATCTTCACGTTGATGACGGCGAACCGGACGAGCTGCCACGGCAGGAACTTCCGCATCGCGATCGTGAAGCCGGTCGGTCTCGGCGGATAATAAGCCTGCTGGTACGGTTCCTTGTTGGTCGCAGCCACTATCGTCTCCTTCGATCAAGCCTGGGTCGTCGCCGCCATGGGCGGCTTAGTCGGGCAGCAGCCACCAGCCGGGGTTCATCTTGGCCTGGTAGAAGAACGTGTGGTGAAGCAGCGATTTCATCCAGTGCCCGGCCAGGCCGATCTCGCCGAACGTGAGCGACTGGTCGCGTCCGTATTCCGGGTATGTCTCGTAGTCCGGAACCACCGGGAAAACGGTCATCGTGACGGCGGAGCCGCGCAGCATGTGGCGCCCGGTCGAGGCGACGCAGGCCGCGCCCATCTTCGCCATCGAGGCGGTGCGGGTCGGCTTCGGCGCCCCCTCGATCATGTCGTGAATGCTGCGGGCGACCGCCATGGCCATCGCGGCCGAGGGCATGCCGGTGCGCGGCGGGGCCGGATTGATCGGCGTGCCGTTGGCCGACGTCATCGGCTTGCTGATCAGGTGCGGCGGCGCGAAGGCGATGCCGATCGAGAACAGGTTGCCGTAGGTCGGGTTCTGATAGGTGCTGGGCCAATCCTTCGCGCTCCACTCCGCGTACGGGCGCGGCGTGTAGTCGGCGTCGACCTTCATGAAGCCGCTCGGTGCGAACAGCGTCGCGGTGATGTCGGCGCCGGCGCTGTCGAACGCCTTGACGCCGACGCCGGAGAACGGCGGGATCAGCATGGCGAAGTCGAACTCGAGTTCGTGCATCGTCCCGTCGAGCGTCTCGTAATGGATCTTTCCCGGTTCGACTTTCCTGACCGCGGCGCGGACGATCCATTCGACGCCGCGCTCGACCATCAGCGACTCGGCGAACACCTTGGCGTTGGTGACGTAGCCGCCGCGGGCGACCTGGGAGCCGCCCATGCCGAAGTCGCCGAGTTCGTACTCGTTGCTGATCCAGACGAGCCGCGCCCGGTCGCGCACGCCCGCCAGGCGCAGGACGTGATCGACGTTGTAGATATATTCGAAGGCCGCGCCCTGGCAGGTGCAGGTCCCGTGGCCCGTACCGACGACAAGGGTCCTGCGCTCGCCCTTGCGGAGCGCCTCGATGGTCTCCTGCAACTTGTCGTTCGCCTCGAGCGCGTGCTTTGCGGTGCAGACGGAGACGGTGTGGCCGTTGTCCGGCCCCAGGCCCTCGGTGGCGCCGAAGTTGAGCTTCGGGCCGGTGGCGTTGATGAGATAGTCGTAGGCGACCCGATCCTGCTGGCCCGCCCGGTCCCCCGAGGTCCACTCGATCGTGACGTAAGACCCGGCCGCGCCGTCTCCGCCCTCCGGATGGATCGAGATCGCCTTCGCCTGATGGAACGTGACCCCGATCCTCTTGTAGACCTCGGCGAGGTCAAAAGTGACCTGGTCCTCGCGCATCTGCCCGACCCCGACCCAGACATTGGAGGGAATGAAGTTCCACTTGGGCAGCGGGGAGACGACCACGATCTCCATGGGGCGCGACGACTTGCGCCGCCAGCGCGTCAAGTACCGGGTCGCGGTGTGGCCGGAAATGCCTGCGCCGAGAATGACGATCCGCACCGGACCGCCGGCCTTGGCGGACGACTGCCTTGCTTCCCCGGACATGCGTTTCCTCATTCCTGCGCTGGCGAGAGCCTCGCTTCCCGATGCACCATAACATACTCATATTAGAATATCAAATGATCTGGAAAGACCGCAAAGGACGCCGGCCGATGTCTTCGCCAACGGTCGCTTGCGGTCACGCGAGACTCAAAGTCACCAGGAGACGTCACCCTCGCCCGCAAGAAGCCGCGTCAGGCCCGTTCGAGCTCGACGGTGGACGCGATTTTCGAGGCGACCATTCAGGTTTTGATCAGCGAGGGAACTCACCGCCTGACCACGACGCGGGTCGCGGAGCGCGCCGGCGTGTCGGTCGGCACGATGTACCAGTACTTTCCGCACAAGCAGGCGCTGCTCTACGCCCTGAACGAGCGCTATCTCGATCGACTGGCGGAGCGCGTGGAAACGGCCTGTCTTGCGCAACATGGCCAGTCGACGGGCAAGATGGTGGAAGCGCTCGTCGCCGCCTACTGGGACGCGAAGACCGAGCGAAGCGACGTCACCCGTGCGCTCTACAGTTCCGCGGTCGAACTGGATAACGAGGCGCTGATCGGCGCTTTCGCCAAGCGCATGGACGCTGCGACCATGGCGATGCTTCGCAGCGCGCCAATGGCGAATTACGTCAACCTGGATCTCGTGAATGTGACGCTCCTGTCGGTAATCTTTGGAACCGTACGGAACGTCTTCGAGCGCAACCTGCCCATCTCGGAGCAGATGACAATTCGCGAGCAACTGACGACGATGTGCCTGTCCTATCTTGAGAGATCGGGAGGGTAGTCGATCACGCCTGCGGCGCCGCATGGCCCGCGACGGTCCGTAACGCCGAGCCCGTCAGGACGAGACGCGCTGAAGCGCGGTCGAACGGATCAGCGTGGCTTTCGCCGACGCCAGATGCGCCTTGCAGGCGCGTTTGACCGCCGCCGGATTCCGGCTGAGCAGCGCGTCGATATAGGCGAGATGCTCCTCGACGGCGACCTTGTTGCGCTGTCGCTCGTCGCGCTTGTTCCATTGGTAGTGATAATGAAAAATAAGCGTGAAGATATCGTAGAAGCCGTCGATGAAGCGGTTGCCGACGGCCGAGTTGACGAGCCGGTGGAAGCGGCTGTCGAGGTCGGAGAAATCGTGAAAGCGGCTGTCGATCTGAGCCAGCAGGTAGCGGTGCTCCTCGCGCAGCGCCTCGATCTGCGGCCACAGCGGCGAAGAGGCCGGCAACGCGGCGAACACGGTCGCCGAGCGAACCTCGAACATTTCCCGGATCTGGAACAGCTCGATCGCGAAGCTCGGCGTGAAGCCGTGCAGAACCCAGCCGCCGTTGGGACGCCTCTCGATGAGCCCGAACCGCTGGAAGCGGTTCAGGAACTCGCGCAGTCCCGTCGTCGCCACGCCGAAGCGCCGGGCGAGTTCGAGCTCGTTGATCAGCGCGCCCGGCGGCGTGTTCTCGCGCAGCATCCACTCCATGAACTTCTTTTCGAGCTGGGCGGTTGCGGGAACGGTCTCGGCCTCGGGAAACGGCTGCAGCCGGCTGGGCGCTAGGCGAACGGCGCGCTGACGCCCCGTTCCCGTCACGACGCCCTGGGCGGACAGCGTGTCGACGATCTTGCGGACAGTGGTGCGGCTGACGCCCAGGCTGGAGGACAGGGCGTTCTCCGACGGCAGCGGCCGCCCGTCCCCCAGTCCGGCGATCAACTCGATCGCGTCATTGTAGGCCCGCTTGAACACGGCGTCTGACTTCATGGCGGGTCCTTGGGCGTCGGCCGCCGGATCCTCCGGCGGAGTGTTTTTGTCTTCTCTCGATAAAAAACAATTGACGCCTCGTCAAGGTGTTGGTCTTTTGTCGATAACAGACAATTGTCGGGGGGCCCGTGAGGCAGGTCATGAGCGATCGTGGGGGAACGATGGGCGCGTCGCCCGACGTCTCAGCAGCGGGCGCAAGCCCGGCGGTTTCGTTGGCCCTGACGCTCCTCGGCGTCGGGCCTCTGCTGATCCTGATCCTGCTCGTCGCCGTCATCAGCCAGCTCACCCCCGACTTCCTCAGGCCGGTCAACGTCGCCAATATCGCCGCGCAGACCGCGGTGATCGCCATCGTGGCGATCGGCCAGCAGTTGGTCATCCTGACGCGCGGCATCGACCTCTCGGTCGGCGCCAATCTGGCCCTGGCGACCGTCGTCGGCGGCCTCGTGTTCCGTAGCTGCGATTCCGCGCTCCTCGTCGCCCTCGCGATGCTCGGTTCGGCCACGCTGGTCGGGGCCGTCAACGGCCTGGTCTTCGTCGTCGGCCGGCTTCCGCACCCTTTCATCATCACCCTGGCGATGCTGAGCGTGTGCCGCGGGCTGGCGCTCGAGCTCGCTGTCGGCCACACGACGATGCGCGGCATGCCGGACGGGATCGTGGCGATCGGCGGCTCGGAGACGTTCGGCGCGCCCAACTCCTTCTTCGTCGTGGTCGCGGTCGCGATCGCCGGGCTCGCCATGACCAGGGCGATGGTCTGGGGCCGGTGGATCTACGCGGTCGGCGGCAATCCCGAGGCGGCGCTCGAGATGGGCATTCCGGTCCGCGGCGTGCTCGTCTCGACCTACGTGATCTCGGGCGTGTGCGTCGGGATCGGAGCGATCGTGCTTGCCGGCCGGACGGGCGCCAGCTCGCCGCTTTACGGCAACCTGCTCGAGCTCGACACCATCGCGGCGGTCATCATCGGCGGGGCGAGCTTTCTCGGCGGGCGCGGCCATATCGGCCACGCCCTCATCGGCGCGGTGATGATCGGCGTCATCCGCAACGCGCTCAACCTGCTCGGCGTCGACATCTTCTTCCAGATGATCGCCATCGGACTCGTCATCGTCGTGGCGGTCGAGGCCGACGTACTGCGCAGTCGCCTCGAAGCGCGAGCGCGCTCGATCCAGGCGGCGAGGGCCGCATGAGCTCGGCCCCGCCCCTCCCGGTGCTCAGCGTTCGGCAGGCCGAAAAGCGCTTCGGCGCGGTCCACGCGCTCAAGGGCGTCAGCCTCGAAGCCTACCGCGGCGAAGTTCTCGCGCTGCTCGGGGACAACGGCGCGGGCAAGTCGACCCTCGTCAAGTGCATGAGCGGCGTCTACGCCCTCGACGCCGGCGAGATCGTGCTCGACGGAGCGGCGGTGCGGATCCATTCGCCGGCCGCTGCGCGGCGCGCCGGGATCGAGACGGTCTACCAGGACCTCGCGCTTTTCGACAATCTGACCCCGTCGCAAAACTTCTACTGCGGGCGCGAGATGTCCTTCCCGGCCTGGCTGCCGCGCGGACTGCGGTTCCTGAAGAGCCGCTCGATGGATCGCGAGGCGGCGGCGGTCCTCGATCGGCTGAGGGTCGGCCTGCCCAACCTCGCCGCTCCGGTCGCGCTGATGTCCGGCGGGCAGCGCCAGGCGATCGCGGTCGCGCGCGCCAGCGTTTTCGCCCGCAAGATCGTCATCCTCGACGAGCCCACCGCCGCGCTCGGGCTGCGCGAATCGCGGAAGGTTCTCGACCTCATCGCGCAGCTCCGATCGGAGGGAAACGCCGTGATCCTGATCACCCACAACATGGAGCACGTGGTCGAACTCGCCGATCGAGCGGTCGTCCTGCGCCAGGGACGAAAGGTCGGCGAGCTGAAGCCCGCCCGCTCCAACCAGAAGGACCTCGTCGCGCTGATCGTGGGCGCGGACCCGTAGGCTGCAATTCGCCGCGTCGCAGTGGCGGAAACGAGCGTCTCCCGGCGTCCGGGCGGCCTCGTCGAACATGGGAGGAAGCAACTCGTGAGACTGACATCGCTCGTTAGAGGCGCTGCGCTCGCCTTGAGCATCGCCGCACCCGCTATGGCGGACCAGCCGATCAAGATCGGCTTCATCACCAAATTCCCGGTGCCGTTCTACGCCGCTATGGAGAATGCGGCCAAGGCGTACGCCGCGGCCCATCCGGGCGTGGAGATCCTATACGGCCAGGGCGCCTCGGCGACCGACATCGAGGGCCAGATCGCGCTCATCGAATCCATGGTGACCAAGGGCGTGCAGGGCATCGCGATCACGCCGGTCGACCCGACGGTCGCGACCACGCTCGACCGAGCGGTGGCCAAGGGGGTCAAGGTCGTCCTGATGGACAACAAGATTCCGAACTGGAAAGGCCAGACCGCGCTCGCCACCACGAACAACCTCGAAGCCGGCAAGATCGCCGGCGCCTATCTCAAGTCGACGCTCAAGAGCGGCGACACGCTCGGAATCCTGGAAGGCGTGCCCGGCGTGCCCGCGCTCGACGACCGGGTGAACGGGATGCTCGAAGGACTCAAGGGGGTCGACGTCAAGATCGTCGGCAAGGGCGAGACGGACTGCCAGGAAGAGAAGGGAATCAACGTCGCGCAGGACATTCTGACGGCCAATCCGCATGTCGTGGCGATCTACTCCGCGTGCGGGCCGCCGGCCGCCGGCGCGGCGCAGGCGATCAAGAACGCCAAGCTCGACCGCCGCGTCATCCTCGTCGGGTTCGACTTCTGTTGCGGAGAGGCGGAGGCCATGGCGGCGGGCCTCGAGGACGCGTCGGTGGCGCAGTTCCCCTCGAAGATGGCGGATCTCGGCGTGGATGCGCTGGTGAAGTCCCTGCGGGTAGAGAAGGTCGATTCCCTGATCGACTCCGGCGCCGCGCTGGTCACCAAGGCCAACATGGACAAGTTCAAATAGCCGACGCGGGACGGGGCGCATCGGCCCTCCGTCCCGCGTCCCCAGCGGCGGCGGCGTCGTCGGACGCCCCGATCGATCGGAGATTTTCACGAATGCGCGCTGTCGTCTGTCGCAAGCCGGGAGAGATCGCGCTCGAGGAGCGGCCCGAGGCGCGCCCCGCCGCGGGCGAGGCTCTGATCGCGGTGCGGCGCGTCGGGATCTGCGGTACGGACTATCACATCTACGAGGGCCGGCATCCGTATCTCGCCTACCCGCGCGTCATGGGTCACGAACTGTCGGGCGTGGTGCTCGAAGCCCCGACCGGCAGCGGTTTCGCTTTGGACGACTGCGTCGTCGTCAATCCGTACCTCTCGTGCGGGGCCTGTGTCGCCTGCCGGAAAGGCAAGCCCAACTGCTGCGTTCGCATCGTCGTGCTCGGCGTGCACGGCGACGGCGGCATGTGCGAGCGGATCAGCGTGCCGACCGGCAACCTCTATCCGGCCGGACGGCTGACCTTCGACGAAGCGGCCAGCGTCGAGTTCCTCTCGATCGGCGCCCACGCCGTCGCCCGCTCCGGACTGAAGCCCGCAGACCGCGCGCTGGTCGTCGGCGCTGGGCCGATCGGCCTTGGCGTCGCCCTGTTCGCCGGTCTTTCCGGCGGCGAGGTCGCGATTCTCGACCTCGACCCCGCCCGGCTCGATTTCGCGTCGCAGGCGGGACTCGCCGCGCGGACCATCCTGGCCGACGGCCGCACGGCGGAGCAGGTGGCGGCGGCCACCGATGGGGACGGGTTCGACGTCGTGTTCGACGCCACCGGCAATCGTGCTTCGATGGAGCAAGTCCTGCTGTACGTCGGCCACGGCGGCGCCCTCGTTCTGGTCAGCGTCGTGAATGAAGTCGTCGCCTTCCCCGATCCCGAGCTTCACAAGCGGGAGGCGACCGTAATCTGCAGCCGAAACGCGCTGCGATCGGACTTCGAGCGCGTGATGGCCGCCATCGACGCGGGAAGCGTCCCGCTGGGGCGCTTGCTCACGCACCGGACGACCCTCGCCTCGGCGGCGCTCGACATCCCCCGCTGGACGCGCCACAAGACCGGACTGGTCAAGGCGCTGGTCGAGATCGAATGACGCGCAGGATCATCCAGTTCGGCACGAGCCGCTTTCTGCAGGCGCACGCGGATCTCTTTGTGCACGAGGCGCGTGGCGCCGGCGAGCAGGTCGGGCCGATCACGGTCGTGAAGACCTCTCCCGGTCCCGACCGTCGCGGCCGGGTCGCGGCGCTCAAGCGCGGCGCTCCCTTTCCGGTCCGGATCCGCGGCCTCTCGAGGAACGAGGTGGTCGACCGGACGGTCCAGGTCGCGAGCGTCGATTCGGCGTTCGACGCCGAGCGCGAATGGCCGGCGGTGGTCGACTGTTTCGCGCGCGAGGCGGAGATCGCCGTCTCGAATACGGGCGACGGCGGCTACGAAAGACGGCCCGAGGACGTCGGCCACGACTATTCGGCCGGCGGCCCGCCGCCCGCGAGCTTTCCGGCAAAGCTGCTCGCGCTCCTCATCGCGCGCCACCGCGCCGGCGGCCGGCCGATCCTCGTCATGCCGACCGAGCTCATCTCCGGCAATGGCCGCCGACTCGCGGCGACCGTCTCGGCCCTGGCCGAGGAGAGCGGCCAATCGGAGGCGTTTCGGGCGTGGCTCGCGCGCTCGGCGACCTTCGCCGACACCCTGGTCGACCGGATCGTCTCGGAAGCCATCGAGCCGGTCGGCGCCGTCGCCGAGCCCTACGCGCTCTGGGCGATCCGCAGGGGAGCGTTCGGCGACCCGATCCCGCATCCCGCCGTCCGGATCGTCGACGATCTCGAGCCGTTCGAGCGCCTGAAGCTGCACATCCTGAACCTCGGCCATACCGTGCTGGCCGACCTGTGGCGGAAGCAGGGACGGCGCGCCGACGAGACGGTCCGCTCGATGCTCGAGGACGCAGGCGTTTCCCGGACTCTCGAGACGATCGCCCGCGAAGAGGTCCTGCCGGGCTTTGCGCTCCACGGCATGGAGGAGGAGGCGCGAGCCTATCTGGCCGTGACCATGGAGCGTTTCCGCAACCCGTTTCTCGAGCACCGCGTCGCCGACATCCATCAGAACCACGCGGTCAAGCTCGAGCGCCGGGTCGGGGCGTTTCTGGCCTGGGCGGGACGCCGCGACCCGCGCTTCGCCGCTCCGCGCCTCGCCGGCATGCTCCCTGGCACCGCGTGACGGACGGGGCGAACGGGGGATCAGGCCTGGACCGAGCCGGGACAGACGCGGACGGCTTGCCGGGGCGACCAAACCCCGGGCGTTCGCCGGATCTGGCGCGGCGAGAGGTCGCTTTGTCGGAAGTCTCGCGGGCCGGGCCTCAGCCGCCGGTGACGCTCATGCTGCGGGCGGTCGAGGATCGGGACAGGGTCGAGCCGACGCGGAAATCGTGACCCTTCGCCTTGCCGGCGGTCGCGGACTCGATCGCTTCGACCAGGCGGCCGTCGTCGGCCGACTCGCGCAGCGCCGCGCGCAGGTCGACGCCGTCGTCGTGGCCGAGGCAGGGATAGAGCTTGCCGGCGCAGGTCACGCGGACGCGATTGCAGCGGTCGCAGAAACTGTGGCTGAGCGGCGTGATCAGGCCGACGCGGCCGCCGGTCTCCCGAACCTGGTAGTAACGCGCCGGCCCGCCGCTGCGATGGGCCGAGGGCGTCAGGGTCCAGCGCGCCGCCAGCGCGTCGGCGACCTCGGACAGCGGCACGTGCTGATCGAGGCGCTCGCGCCCCGCGCCGCCCAGCGGCATCACTTCGATGAAGGTCAGATCGTAGCCGCGGCTATGCGCCCACGCGACGAGGCGGCAGGCCTCCGTCTCGTTGACGCCCTTCAGCGCCACCGTGTTGATCTTGACCGCGAGCCCGGCCGCGTCGGCCGCGTCGAGCCCGGCCATCACGCGCGACAGGTCGCCAAAGCGGGAGATCGAGCGAAACGTCGCCGGATCGAGGGTGTCGAGCGAGACGTTGACCCGCTGCACGCCGCAGTCCGCGAGTTCGCGGGCGAAGCGCGCGAGTTGCGAGCCGTTGGTGGTCAGGGTGAGTTCGTCGAGGCCCGCGCCAAGATGACGCGACAGCGACCGGATCAGCCCCGTAACGTCGCGCCGCACCAGCGGCTCGCCGCCGGTGAGGCGGATCTTGCGCACGCCCAGGCGCACGAAGGCCGAGCCGACCCGGTCGAGCTCTTCGAGCGTCAGCACCTCGTCCTTGGGCAGGAACCGCATGCGCTCGGGCATGCAGTAGACGCAGCGGCAGTCGCACCGGTCGGTGACCGACAGGCGGAGATAGGAGATCGCGCGCCCGAGACGGTCGGCGAGGCGCGGCGCGGGCGCGCGCGCCGGCGGCGGTTCAAAGCCGGGAAGGAACATAGGGTTCGGCCCTTGCGAGAACGAAATCTGCGATCGCCTCGACGTCGTTGAGGTCGAGGACCGGGACCGCGAGGTCGGCGAGCGGCGCGTCGCTCGCTACGGCGATGATGTCGCGGCTCGTGCGCGCCAGAAGGTCATGGCCTTCGGACGGCCGGAACACTTCGATCGCGCTGTGGCGATGGGTGTGGAAGCCCTCGATCACCACGAGGTCGACCGGTTCGAGGCGAGCGACGAGATCCTCGAGCGGCGGCGGCGGCGCGTCGCCGAGTTCGTGCATCAGCGCCCAGCGCGTGTCGGCCACGAGCATGACCTCCTTCGCGCCCGCCTCGCGATGGCGGTAAGAATCCTTGCCGGGGCGGTCGAGGTCGAAGCCGTGATGGGCGTGCTTGATCGTCGACACGCTGACGCCGCGCCGGCCGAGCGCCGGCAACAGAGCCGTGATCAGGGTGGTCTTGCCCGCCCCGCTGCGTCCGACGATGCCGATCATGCGCATCCGCCAACCCCCAAAAAAGGCGGGAGGGAACGCCCCTCCCGCCGGCGTCTTCCGATCAGGTCACAGCCTTCGGCGCCGTGAACACGTCGACGGTGACGGCCGGACCCTTGTATTTCTCGACTTCGCCGACGACTGAGTGGCCGCAGTTGCCCTGGCCGAGCCGGGAGGTCGGGACGTCCATCGAGAGCGTGTTGACGTCGCCGTACTTGCATAGCGTCCCCGCCTTGCCGGGCTCCTGCGGATCGTACCAGCCGCCTTCGTTGACCCGGATCACCCCCGGGCGCATCGCGTCGGTCAGCTTGGCCCCGGCGAGGATCTGTCCGCGATCGTTGAAGACCCGCACGACGTCGCCGTCGGCGATGCCGCGCTCGGCCGCGTCCTTCGGGTTGATCCAGCAGGGCTCGTGGCCGGCGATCGCATAGGTCTCGCGCAGCTTGGTGCCGCACAGTTGCGAATGCAGCCGCGACTTCGGATGGCTCGTCGCGATGTGGAGCTTGTACTTGGTCGTCGGCCCGCCGAGGCGTTCCGCCGGCTCGTACCATCGCGGATAGGGTCCGCAATCGTCGTAGCCCATCTTCTCGATGTTCTTCGAGTAGATCTCGATCTTGCCGGACGGCGTTCCCAGCGGTTCGAGCAGCGGATCCTCGCGGAACTTCGCGTAACGCACGAAGCTCTTGCCGGAAGTGACGGGGAACTCGACGACGCCGGTCCCGTTCCAGAAGGCGTCGAACTCGGGCATCGCGATCTTCTTCGCCTTGGCCTGGGTGAGGGCCGCGTCGTAGAAGGACTTGATCCAGTCCATCTCGCTCTTGCCTTCGGTGAATTCCTTGCCCTTGCCGAACCGCTCGGCAATCGCGGCAAAGATGTCGTAGTCGTTGCGGCTCTCGAACACCGGATCGACCACCTTCTTCATCGCGATGATCGCCGATCCTCCGTAATCGCCGACGCTCTCGATGTCGTTGCGCTCGTAGGAGCTCGTCGCCGGCAGCACGATGTCGGCGAAGCGCGCCGTCGGGGTCCACTGGAAGTCCTGCACGATGAACGTGTCGAGCTTCTTCCACGCCTCGACCTGACGGTTGCGGTCCTGGTGATGCACGAACGGATTGCCGCCGACCCAGTAGGCCATCTTCACCGAGGGGTATTTCGCCTTGACCCCGTTGAAGTCGAACTCCTTGCCGGGGTTCAGGATCATCTCGACCACCCGCGCCACCGGGATCGACGCCGCGCCGCTCTCGGTGAGCCAGGCTGCGCCCTCCTTGGCCTTGCCGCCGTCGGTGATGCCGGTGAGCACCGGCGCGTCGGCGGACGGCGTTCCGCCGTTGGCGTAGTGATAGGAGAACCCGAAGCCGCCGCCGGGAAGGCCGATCTGGCCGAGCATCGAGGCCAGCGTCACCAGCATCCAGTGGCGCTGCTCGCCGTACTGCTGGCGCTGCAGCGACCAGCCGGCCGCGATCATCGTGCGGTTCTTGGCGAACCGGCGGGCGAGATCCTTGATCGTGTCGGCGGGCACGTCGCTGACGCCGGCCGCCCATTCCGCGGTCTTCGGCGTTTTGTCCGTCTCGCCCATCAGATAGGGAAGGAACTTGTCGTAGCCGGTGGTGTAGGTTTTCAGGAACTTCTCGTCGACCAGCTTCTCGTCGACCAGGGTGTGGGCGATGCCGAGCATCAGCGCGACGTCGGTCTGCGGGCGCGGGGCGATCCACTCGGCGCCGAAGAATTCGGCGGTGTCGGTCTTCACCGGGTCGATGCAGATGACCTTCGTGCCCTTGGCCTTGAGCGCCTTCATCCCCTCGTAGCCGCCGTGGTCGGCGACCACCCATCCGATCTGGTTGGTCAGCACCGGGTCGGCGCCCCAGAACACCATCAGCTGGGTGTTGTCGACGACCACCGGCCATACGGTCTGCTGCTCATAGACTTCGAGCGTGCCGAGGACGTGCGGCAGGATGATCTGCGCCGCGGCGGTCGAATAATCGCCCGAGGCGTTCACGAAACTGCCCTTCAGGTTCATCATCCGGCGCAGCAGGCTCTGGCAATTGTGCAGCCGCCCCGGGCTCTTCCAGCCGTAGGAGCCGGCAAAGGTCGCCGCCGGGCCATAAGTCTTCTCGACCCGCTGCAGCTCCTTGGCGACCAGGTCGAGCGCCTGGTCCCAGGAAACGCGGACGAAGTCGCCGGCGCCGCGGCTGTCCGGATCGGCGCCGGGCCCCTTTTCCAGATAGGCGCGCCGCACCATCGGATACTTGATCCGGGTCGGCGAGTAGACGCTGTCCATGACGCCGGGAAGCTGATGGCTGGGCGCCGGGTCCTTCTCCCAGGGCGTCACCGAAACCCATCGGCCGCCTTCGACCTTGGCGCGGAAGGCGCCCCAATGGGAGCCGGTCAGCACCTCGCCGTCGGGCGCCGCGGCGGCGCGGGCGCCGCTCACCAGCAGCGAGGGCGCTGCGAAGCCGAGCGCGCCGAAGGCGACGCCGGCGCGCAGAAAGGCGCGGCGGCTCATTTCCGCCTGAAATTCGTCGTGGGTCATCCGAGACATTTTTGGAACCTCCTTCAGGTCCGATCGTCTTGCCTTGCCGTATCGAGCCGAGCCTCGCGCACGGCCAGAGCCGCGAGCGCCGCCGCGGCCCCCGCCCAGAAGCCGTCCCGGTCGATCGCCGCGCAGTCGGCGGCGAAGTCCGGAACCCAGTCCGCAAGGCGCCGGGTCATCGCCGCCGACGCCGGACCGCCCGCCGACGCCAGCCACGCCGCGAGGGCGAGTTCGACGGCGAGGTGATCGGCCGGGAGTCCGATGTCGGCGGCGACCGTGAAGCCCTGCTCGTCGAGCAGGGCCTCCATCTCCGCGGTCGGCGCCTGAAACAGGCGCCGCGGGCCGGCCCCGCGATAGGCCGACTCGTAGGGCGGCGCGGTCCGCGGGCCGCCGATTCCTTCAAAGGTCAGTCCGTAGGCTCGTTCCAGTTTCGCCGCGGCGGCGCCGTCGTCCTCGTCGCCATCAAGCGCCGCGCGCATGCGCGCGATCCCCCAGGCGAGATCGGCGTCGCCGCCGAGACGGGTCATCAGGTCCGCGACCGGCCCGCGCCGGTGGGACGCGACCGCGTCGGCCCCGGGCGGCCTTGCGAACAGCACGGAGAGCCAGTCGAGCGCAGCGACGGCGTCCGCGGACGCAACGGCGTCCGCGGTCTTGGAGTGGTCACTCACCTTTTCCTCCCTCCGGCTTCTTGGCGGCGGCGGCCGCGCTGGAGTCCGGGCGCCCGCCGGTGTCCTGCGCGTGCATCTGGATGTACTTCTGCAGGAAGCGGTATTGCTCGTCGTCGAGCGAGATGTTGCGCTTCATCGAATTGAGCGTGCCGATCCACTGGTTCGCCAGATAATGTCCGGTCGGCGTCAGGGAGTGGCAGAGTCCGCAGCTGGCGTTGTACATGTCCGCCCCGTATTCCCATAGCTTGTTCGGGTCGGCGACCAGGTCGGCCTTGGTGATCCAGGCGTCGAGGCTGCCCTCGGTCCATTGCTGGTCGGTGTCCGGGTCCTTCATCGAGGGGCCGTGGGCGACCTTGTCGATCGCCGCCTCGCCGAGCGCGGCGGCGAAGATGCGCTTGCCCTGCAGGGCGTAGAACACCCGCTCCGCGCCCTCCTGCTGCCAGCCGCCGAACTTGACCTTCAACCAGTCGCCGTTGCGTTCGAGGACCGCCACCGGGGTCGCGGCAAGCAGCTTGCCGTCGCTCGGATCGTCGGCGCTCTTCGGGCGTTCGAGCCAGAACGGCTTGGTCGAGAGCGTGTAGAGCTTGGCGCCGACCGCGGGCGACAGGGCCTTCGACGCGTCCGCGAGTTCGTCGTGCAGCGCCTTGTAGCCGCTCGTCATGTCCGGCAGCTTGTGCGCAATGCCCTTGTGGCAATCGATGCAGGTTTGGCCGCCGTCCTCGAACGCCTTCTGCATCCGCTTGGCTTCGGGCTTCTGGTGGGCGAAATCCATCGCGTCCCAGGAATGACAGTTGCGGCACTCGCGGCTGTCGGTCTCCTTCATCGTCTTCCAGACGTCCTTGGCGAGCGAGGCTCGCGCCGCCTGGAATTTCTCGGGCGTGTCGATGGTGCCGACGATCTTGTGCCAGAGTTCGCCGGAGGCCTGGACCTTGCGGACGATCTTGGGGCCGAAATCCTTGGGAACGTGGCAGTCGGAGCAGACCGCGCGAACGCCGGCCGGGTTCTTGTAGTGGATGGTGGTCTTGTACTCCTGGAAAACGGTGTCCCGCATCTCGTGGCAGGAGACGCAGAACGCCAGCGTGTTGGTTTGCTCCATCGCCCAGTGGAAGCCGCTCCACCCCGCGACCCCCGCGATCAGGCCGAGGGCGCCGACCCCGATCAGGGTCCAGCGGACGGGTCTACGGGCGAAAGGATTGAACACGGCGCGTCTCGAGAAGCCTCAGTCGGACGCGACCGTGCGCGGGCGGCGTAAACGCGCTTCCGGGCGCTGGTGAACGCGGCATAGAAAATTGTAAACAGATGTGAATGGGCGAGTCGGCGTCGGTCCGTCCGCGGGAGAGCCGTCGTTCGATGCACCACATCCTGATCGTCGAGGACGACCCGGTCGACCGGGAGACGCTCGCCGCCTATCTGCGGCGCGACGGCCACCGGGTCTCGGAAGCCGAGGACGGCGCGGCGATGCGGAGCGTCTTTTCGCGAGGCGACGTCGACGTCGTGATGCTCGACATCAATCTGCCCAACGAGGACGGGCTGTCGCTGCTGCGCGAACTGCGCCGCCAGTCGGAGGTCGGCGTGATGATGGTGACGGGTCGGCAGGACGTCATCGACCGGATCGTGGCGCTCGAACTCGGCGCCGACGACTACGTCACCAAGCCCTACAACATGCGCGAACTGCTGCCGCGGGCGAAGAACCTCGCCCGTCGGGTCGCCGCGGCGCGAGCCAACGCGCCGGACGAGCCGAAGAAGTCGTTCGACGGCTGGACCCTGGACATTCCCCACCGCACCCTGACGTCGCCGCACGGCAAGGACGTCCGCCTCACCCGCGCCGAGTTCGAGCTGCTCGCCACCTTCGTCGCCAGCCGCGGGCGGGTGCTGACCCGGGACAGCCTGATCGACCACGTCAGCGGGCGGGATCGCGATCCGCTCGACCGCACGATCGACGTGCTGGTCGGCCGTCTGCGGCGCAAGATCGAGGAGGATCCGGCCAACCCGCGCCGGATCATCACGGTGCACGGAGTCGGCTACGTGTTCGCCGGCTGAGCCTCGGCGATCTCAGCAAAGGTGCGTCGAAGGGCGTCGAGACCCGTCCGGCACTCGTGCGCGAGCGCGTCGGCCGACGGGCCCAGCTCGTCGAAGTTCTCGCTCCGGGCCGCGCGCTCCAGCATCGCCGCGGAGTCGGAGATCCGGCCGAGCCCGACATGCAGGGAAGAACTCTTGATGCGGTGAGCGAGGCTCGCCAGCTTTTCGCATCGTCCTTCCGCCGCCAGCCGCTCGATCGCCTCGGGCACGCCGACGAGGCTGCTCTGGAACGCGGCGACGATCCGCGCCGTCTGCTCGAAGCCGAGCATGTCGACGTGCTCGCGCAGCACGCTCGTCTCGATCAGCCCTGCTCCCCCCTGCCCCTCCCGGCGGTCCGGCGCGGCCGGCTCGGGCGGCCGAACTTTTCGCGCGACCCCGTCCTTGCGGGCGCGCCTCGGCGCGAGGCGTCTCAGCGTCGCCTCGAGCCGATCGAAGCGGAACGGCTTGCCCAGGAATTCGCTGACGCCGACGCGCCGGAACGCCTCCACGTCGCCGGCGTCGGCCTGCGCGGAGAGCGCGATGATCGGAGTGCCCGCCTTTTTCCGCGACGGCAGCGCGCGAATGCGCCGGGCGCTCTCGACGCCGTCGATGTCCGGCAGCCTCAGGTCCATCAGCACCACGTCGAAATCGTGAGCGCGAACCTGTTCGACCGCAGCCTCGCCCGTCTGCGCCAGCTGCGGACGATGGCCGATCCGCCTGAGCAGGCCGCAGGCGACCATCGCGTTGACCTCGTTGTCCTCGACCACGAGAACGTCGAGCGGGTCCCCGGCCCGATCGCGAGCCGTCTCGGCGCGCGCCTTCGCCCGTTCCCCGGCGGCGCGCGCGAACGAGACCTCGAACCAGAAGCGGCTGCCTTCGCCGACCCGGCTTTCGACCGCGATTCGGCCGCCGAGCCGTTCGACGAAGCGGCGGCAGATTGCAAGACCCAGTCCGCTGCCGCCGTAGCGTCGCGCGATCGAGCCTTCGGACTGGGTGAACGGATCGAAGATGGCCTTGAGCCTGTCCGGCGCGACGCCGATGCCGGTGTCGACCACGTCGAATCGCAGCGCGAGCCGGGACTTCGCCGCGGGCAGTCGCGTCACCGTCATGCGAACCTCGCCGCGCTCGGTGAACTTGACCGCGTTGCCGACGAGATTGAGCAGGATCTGCCTCAGTTTGCCCTGGTCGCCGAACACCACCGGCAGTCGCGGCGCCTCGAGGTCGAGACGGAGATCGGGCTTCCGGGCGGCGAGCGGCTGCATCAGGCCGAACACGTCCTCGACCACCGAGGCGACGGCGAAATTGGATTCGTCGAGTTCGAGCACGCCCGCCTCGATCTTCGAATAGTCGAGGATGTCCGACACGACGGACGACAGCATCTGGCCCGATTTGGCGATCGCGTCGACATATTGGCGCTCGGTCGGGGCGAGCCCGCACCGGGACAGGAGGTCGGCCAACCCGAGGATGCCATGGATCGGCGTTCGGATTTCATGGCTCATCGTCGCCAGGAAGGCGGATTTGGCGCGGTCGGCGCGCTCGGCTTCCTCGCGCGCGCGCCGGTACTCGGTGACGTCATTGAGGATGACGACCGCGCCGAGAAACTTCTCGCTGACGTCGAGCATGCGCTGGACTTTGACCTCGAACCAGCGCGGCCCGATGTTGGTCACGAGCAGCCGCTCGAAGGCGAGGTCGGCGTCGACCGGCATGCGGTCGCCGATGACGGCTTCGATCGAACGCGGCGTCTTGCCGTAGTAGCTGGCGCCGGGCGCGGCCTCGCCGCCGAACAGGGTCATCGCCGCGTGGTTGGCGTTCTCCACCTCGCCGCGGTCGTCGACCAGGATCACCGGATCCTTGAGGCTCTCGAAGATCGTCAGGTACTTGTTCTTTTCGTTGGTGATCGTCCGGTTCTGCCCGCGCAGCTGTTCGAACTGCTCGTCGCCGGGCTTGCCCGACCATTCGTCGCAGAAACCGACCTCCATGCGGTCGAAGAAACTGTCGATCGTGCGGCGATTGATCTCGCGCGTCTCCGCCGACGCCTCGAGCGTCACGGCGAGCTCCTGATAGGTCTCGCGATAGCTCTTCATCAGCCCGAGAAAGAGTCCGAGCGTAATGCCGCGCGTGCGGTGGCGGCGGGCGGCCTCGATCCCGTAGAGCGCGATCGGATCGTGGGTGGTGTCCGCCGAGGCCTGCACCGGCGCGAACGCGCCGCCGCCGTCCAGGGCCGCGATCAGCGGCTTCGAAAGACCGCGGATCGACGACAGCCACGCCTCTTCGAGCGTCGAGGTGAACGGCGTGTAGCCCCGCTCCTTGGCGTGGTGGATGATGCGCGCCGTCAGCCAGGTCTCGCTCGAGGCGATGAGGTCGCGCAGCGGTCGAGTTTGCGACATCGTCGCGTCCTGAACTCCGATCGAGGACGGCAACCGTTTCAGCAATCGCGCTCGATGGCAAGAAACAGCGGCGCGATTCCGACGGCGGCTTCGGCGCCGCTCGGCTACCAGGTGTAGCTCAGCCCCAACTGTCCTTGATACGTTGTCGCGCGCGGCGCGGCGTAGGCGGCGAAGCTGGCGCTCAGGGCGAGGCCTTTGCTGTTCGAAGCCTGAAGCGACAGGCGGATGTCGGCGGCGTTCGCCGGAGCGCTCGCCCCCTGCACCGTCCATCCGCTCGCCGGCAACGTCACCAGTCCCGCGCTGACGTCGCGCGCCGTCGAGAACTCGTGCGTCCAGCCGAGACGCAACATCGGGCGCACGATCCAGTCATTCGAGAGGACGTAGGCGCGGTCGAACTGGACGCCGACCGTCTCGGGCGCCGAAGTCCCCGAGCCGCCGTGAACCCGCAGCGCGAAGGTCCCGGGCCACCCGGTCTCGACGAAACCGCCGTTCTGCAGCGAGGTCGCCGCGAGCGCGACATAGGGGGAGATGGCCGCGGCCGGCGTGTCGATCCGGTAGCCGACCTCGAGCCAGCCGGTCCAGGCGTTGCTCGCCAGCGTTCCCTTTTCGGTTTCCGCGTCAGCAAAGCCCGAGAGCGAGCGCGTTGAGTCCGTCTTGAAGCCGCCATAGCCCAGGAGGCCGATCGCGTAGAGCGGGCCCGCCCGCCCGACGCCGTAGACAGCGCCGATTCCGCCCGTCTGCGTCCCCGAGGTCGCACGCTCGGACACCGAGTAGCTGAACCCGGCGCCGGCGCCGGCGACGCCGAGGGTGAGTCGCGGATCCACCTGATATTCCAGGCCGATCGCCAGGCCGCCGCCGCTCGCCGCGAGGGACGCGGAGCCAGGCGGGGACGATCCGCCGAGAGAGCCGCCGCCGCCGAACGCCGCGGTCCAGAGGCGCCAGCGGTCCGCCTGCGTCGCCGGGCCTTTCGCGGTCGACGCGCCGGTCACGCGGTCCATCGCCTGGTTCTGGACTGCGCCGGCGAACGCGCCGATCGCGTCGTAGGAGGCGGTCTGGGCCGCGGCGAGCCCCTCGCCCGAGATCGCGTTCAGCATCGCCTGGGCCTGCGGCGCCGACGACGACGTCAGCGCGTCGATCGCCGTCCCGCCCGCGGGCGTGAGCCCGTAGCGGAACGATCCCTCGAGCCCTGCGGCGACCGCGTACTCGTTCTGCGTCGCCGCGACGCTCGTGTAGGCCACGTCGTTGCGCCGCAGCGTCAGGTACACGTCGTCCGCATCGTAGGTCAGCGTCGGCGTGAGAAAGGCGAGGTTGGAGCTCACCGATCCGAACGCGCCCGACACTCCGGCGCTGGCGTCGAGGATCGCATAGGCGGTCTTCACGCCCCAGGCCCCCGGCATCGCCCGAACGTCCACCGCGCCGCCCTGCAGCGTCGCGTGGCCGTTGACCACGACATGGTC
>CAMFKX010000036.1 GCA_945957375.1 uncultured Roseiarcus sp. | reverse complement strand
GGGATCTGCTGGCCGCGTTCAGCGAAGCCTGCCGCGTCGACCTCGCGGGCCGCGCGTAGTCGCCTTGCGCCAGCCGGAGCGGGGGAAATTACTCCGACGTCTTCGCGACGGCGCCCAAAGAGCTGACCCGCCCCGCCTCCGCTCTTGGCGAGGCGCGGAGGTCAAGTCAGGACGGCGCTGAAAATCGCCTGACGCGCCAAGCGCGACGCCGCTTCGGCCGCAACGGGCGCGGGAAAGGCGAGCGGCTCCTCGCCGACGGAGATCGAAAACAGGATATCGCCGTCGTAAGGCGTGTGAAACGGCCGAATGACCTGCGCCATCGACGTGTGGACCTGCCGGCCGAACTGCCGCAGTTCGAAGGGCGGGATCTTCCTGTCGACGATGACCGCGGTGATGGTCGTGTTGCGGCCGGTCGAATTCTGCATCAGGCCGGCCTCTTCCGGGTGGTTGGCGATAATGTCGTCGAGCGATCGACGCTCGCCGGTCTCGCGGTCGAGAAAGCCGCGGAGAGGCCGGCCGCCCTCGTCGAAAATCGCCCCGAGCGGATTGACGACGGTGAAGACGCCGATCGAGGCGCTCCCGAGCATGCCCACGGCGCAGCCCTGGCCTCCGGGCTCCGGCGCGAAGCGCTTCGAGCCCCACAATTGTCCTACGGAGGCCCTGCATCCGGCGCCGCGTTCGCCGACCGGAAACCGCCCGGGCGCCGCGGCCCGGAAAGCCGCGGCCCCGAGACGCTTGTCGGGATGGACCAGGGTGTCGCGACGCAGGTAGTCGAAAATGACGGCGCCGGATACGCAGGCGATGTCGAACAGGCCGGTCGCCTTGCGCTCGTCGAAGATCGCCCCGGCGACGCCCGAGCCGACTTCCATGCCGTAGAGCGAGCCTCCGGTGAGGAACAGCGCGTCGATGCGGGGGTAGCCGCCAAACAGCCCCGGCGAGCCGCCCCGGACGTCGACTTCGCAGTCGGCGCCGCCCGGGAAGCGGAACACCGAGCAGCCGGTCGGCCCTTCCCGGTATTCGGCGGTTCCGATCAACACGCCGGGAAGATCGAACGCGACCCCGTCCTCGACGATCACGGGGGTCAGGTGGTCCTGCTGCGGCATTGTCATGGGCTCCTGGTGTCGAGAGAGTTGCAGGTTCAGGCGGCGGTCAGCCCGCACCAGCGGGCCAGAAACAGCGCGATCGTCTTCGTCACGTTGCGAAGCGATTCGAGGTCGACCCGCTCGTCGAAGCCATGGATGAATTGGGCGCGCGGTCCGTAGACGAGCGCGGGCATGTCGCCGTAGAGGCCGAAAAAGCGGGCGTCGGTGGTCGCGGTCGAGGCGATCGTCTCGAGCCCGACGCCGAACACCCGCCGGTGAGCGGAGGCGAGCGCCTCGACCGGCGCCTCGGCGTTCTCCAGCACGTAGCCCTCGGCTTCGAAGCCGTTGTAGACGATTTTCGGTGGGTTCGTCCGCAGGAACGGATCGCGCTGCGAGGCGGCGCGGATCGCCGCCTCGATCTCGCGCTTGGCTTCCGCGATCGGCTGGCCGGGAAAGATCGCGACCCGCACGTCGAAGACGCACCAGGCCGGAACGCTCGAGGCCCAGTCGCCGCCCTCGATGCGCCCGACGTTGAGGTTGATCGGATGGGGGAGGTTCGCATGCGAAGGGTAGTCGGCGCGCCGCGCGTTCCACGACGCTTCGAGTTCGTGCAGCGCCGTCATGAGGCGAAACGCGGCCTCGATTGCGCTGGCGCCCTCGGCCGCGTAGGCGACATGCGCTGGCGCGCCGCGCACCGTCACCTGGAACCAGATCACGCCGACCTGGGCGTTGAGCAACGCCTCGTTCATCGGCTCCGGGATCAGGACCGCGTCGGCGCGGTAGCCGCGATCGAGACAGGCGAGGGCGCCGTTGCCGGTGCATTCCTCCTCGACGACGCTCTGCACGATGACGTCCGCCGCGGGGGCGAAGCCGGCGCGCCGGACGGCGTCCAGCGCCGCCAGGCACGCGACGAGCCCCGACTTCATGTCGCCTGCCCCGCGACCATACATCCACCCGTCCGCGACCCGCGGTTCGAACGGCGGCGTCGCCCACATGTCGAGCGGCCCCGTCGGGACGACGTCGACGTGACCGTTCAGGATCAGCGAACGGCCGAGCGTCTCCTTCGCGCGAAGGGTCCCGACGGCGTTCCAGGCTTCGTCATAGGAGACATGCGCGGGCGAGAAGCCGGGCAGGCCGCGAATTCGGTCGAGGTCGATGCGGAAATGATCGACCTCGAGTCCGCGCCTGCGCATTTCGTCGGCGATGAAGGCCTGCGCCTCCTTCTCGGCGCCGCGGGTCGAAGGAAAGCGGACGAGTTCGGCCGTCAATGCGAGCTGGGCGACGAAACCTTCGTCGACCGCGGCGATGAGAGCCGCCGTGCACGGTTCTGTGGTCATGGTGTCTTCCGGAATTCCTACAGTGCGGCGGAGAGCAGCGTGCGGCTGTATTCGTGATCGGGCTCGGCGTAGAATCGTTCGCGCGGCCCGATTTCGACGATCTCGCCTTCCTTCATCACCGCGATGCGATGGCTCAGGTAACGGGTTGCGGCCAGGTCGTGCGAGATGAAGAGGGCGCCGAAGCCGTGCTGTCCCTGAAGGTCTCGGATCAGGTTGAGCACCTGCGCCTGGACCGACACGTCGAGCGCGCTCACGGGTTCGTCGAACACGATAAATCGCGGCTCGGTGACGAGGGCGCGCGCGATCGCGATGCGCTGGCGCTGGCCCCCGGAGAGCTGGCTCGGCAAACGCTGAGCGACGGCGGCCTCGAGGCCGACAGCCTCCAGCATCGCCGCGACCCGGCGCCGTCTTTCTTCGGTCGCCACGCCCATGACGACGAGCGGCTCTTCGATCGAGCGGCCGCAACGCAGGCGCGGATTGAGCGCCCATTCCGGAAATTGCAGCACGACGGCGAGCTGTCCCCGTCGCGCCCTGAGACGGCCGAAGGCCTCGCCGCCGAAGGCGACGTCGCCCCGCGACGGCCTCGCGAGGCCGAGGCAGACCCGGCCGAGCGTGCTCTTGCCGGAGCCCGATTCGCCGACGAGGCCCAAGGTCTCGCCCCTTGCAATGTCGAACGACGCGTTTCGCACGGCGTCGAAATGCGGGCGGAGGAAGCCGCCGTGGTAGCGGACGGAGACGTTGCGCAGGCTGACGACGGGCGTGCTCACGAATTCGTCTCCTCGACCGTCGGCTCCTCGGCGAGGATCGCTTCGGCGAAGTGGCAGGCGACCTGGCGTCCCGCAATCGAGCGCGATTCGGGGCGCACGATCGCGCACACCGGCCGCCGCATCGCGCAGCGGGGAGCGAAAGCGCAGGACGCGCCGCGCGCCGACAGCGTCGTCGGCGAGCCGGGGATCGGTTCGGGCCGCTCGCCGGGCCGCTCTCCGCCGGCGCCGGCCCGCATCAGGGCGCGCGTATACGGATGGGCCGGTTCGTTCAGAACTTGCGCCACGGGACCCAGTTCGACGGGACGGCCGGCGTACATCACGGCGACACGCTCGGCGTGACGGGCGACCATCCGCAGGTCATGGGAGAGAATCACGAGGCTCGCGCGAGTCTCGGCGCGCAGCCGGCCCAAGGTGTCCATGACGCGATGCCGGACGGACGCATCCAGCGAAGCGGTCGGCTCGTCCGCGATCACCGCGAAAGGCGCTCGCGCGATGGCCATCGCGACCACCACGCGCTGAGCCATGCCGCCCGAAAGCTGGTGGGGAAAGCTCCGCGCCACCCGCTCGGGGTTTGGCAGCTCCACGCGCGCGAGCAGCTCGGCGACATCGCCGCGACCGCCGAGCGCGAGCGCGACCTGTTTTCCCACCCGCATCGTCGGATCGAGCGACGCCATCGGATTCTGGAAGACGAAGCCGAGCTTGTCGCGCCGGAGGGCGCGCAAGTCCGCGGCCGTCATGTCGAAGACGGAACGCCCCTCGACGAGAAGGTCGCCCGCCTCGCGTCTGGCCTCTCCCGGCAGCAGGCGGCCGATCGCCATGCCGAGCGTGGTCTTGCCTGAGCCGCTTTCGCCCACGATGGCGAGGCTCTCGTCGCGTTCGATCGTCAGGTCCACGCCGTCGAGCGCGAGCGCGCGATGACCCGGCGAATCATAGGCGAGCGTCAGCCCGCGCGCTTCGATCAGAGCCGTCATGTCAGGGCCCGCCGGTTCAGCGGCTCGAGCGCGTCGCGGACAGCGTCGCCGACGAGATTGACCGACATGATCGCGAGCGAAAGCACGACGCCGGAGGTCAGCGCCAGCCAGGGCGCAAAAGTGAGGTAGACGCTGGCCTGGCGCAGCAGCGAACCGAGCGAGGCGTCGGGCGGCTGGACGCCGAGACCGAGGAAGCTTAGGGCGCTTTCGATGATCATGCCGATCGAGAGCGCATAGGTGAACTGGACGACGACCGCGCCGGCGATGTTGGGCAGGATGTGGACGCCGAGAATTCTCAGGGTCGACGCGCCGGCGACTTCGGCCGCAACGATGAAGCCGCGTCCCGTCAGAGCCAGGGTGACGGAGCGAACAATCCGAACAAACAGCGGCAGCGCGACAATGGCGATTACGGAGATCGCTGTGATCCGCCCGGGTCCGACGGCCGCGGCGATCAGGAGGCCGGCGAGCAGCGCCGGGAAGGAAAAAAGGACATCCGCCGAACGCGCCACGACTTCGTCGGCGAGCCCCCTATAGTAGCCCGCGACCATGCCGATCAGCGTGCCCAAGGAGGCCGTCATCGTGACGGCGGCGGCCGAGAGCAGAAACGTCGAGCGGATCCCGATCACGACCCGCGGCAGGAAGGAGCGGCCGAGTTCGTCGGTGCCGAAGGGAAAGCGCCACGAGGGCGGCGAGAGCCGCGGACCGACAGCGAGCCGGGTCGCGTCGCCGATCGGCAGATACGGTCCAAGGACGCCGAGCAGAAGCAGGATGAGCAGCGTCGCGACGCCGAGCGCGGTCAGCCTGTCCCTGCGCCACAGGTCTGCGAAGAAGCGGAACGGGCGCGGCGCGATCATCACCGCGCAAGCCGCGGGTCGATGAGCACGTACAGCATGTCGGCGAGCATGTTGACGGCTACGAACACGCAGGCGGCCAGAAGCACGCCCGTCTGGACGATCGCGTAGTCGCGGTTGCCGAGCCCGTTGTAGGTGTAGAGCCCGATGCCGGGAACCGAGAACAGGACCTCGACCACCACCGCCCCGCCCAAGAGAAAGCCGAAATAAGTGGTGATCACGGTCACCACCGGGATCGCCGCGTTGCGCAGCACGTGGCGGCGGACGATGATCGCGGGGCTCTCGCCGCGCGCGACCGCCGCCGTGATGAACGGTTCCGTCATCACCCGCAGAACCGCGTCCCGCGTCGTGCGCAAGATCAGCGCCGCGCCGAATAACGCCAGCGCCGCCGAGGGCAGCAACACAGTGCGCAGATTGAGAACCGGGTCTTCGCCGAAGGGGACGAAGCCCCCGACCTTCAACCAGAGCGACCACATCGAGAACACGAGAATCAGCACCGTGCCGAGAACGAAGTCGGGCACGCTCAGGCCGAAGGCCCCGACCAGGCGCGCCGCCGCGACGCTGCGCTTCGCGTTGGCCGGCGCGACACCAGCGACGACCCCGAGCGGAAGTCCGACCAGGAGCGCCATGATCAGCGCCAGGATCGCGAGTTCGAGGGTCACCGGCGCGCGACGAAGGAACTCGTCGAGCACCGGCTTCTGCGTCACCATCGAGACGCCGAAGTCCCCGTGCGCGATGGCGGCGAGCCAGTGCAGGAACTGCGCAGCGACCGGCTGATCGAGGCCGTAGCGTTTCTCGATCGCCTCGCGCGCGGCCGGCGTGACGAACGGCCCGAGCAGCATGTCGGCGTATCCCCCCGGCACGAAACGCAGCGCCACGAAGACCAGGACCGCGGCCCCCAGCATCGTGCCGAGTCCCGAAGCGAGCGTGGAGGCTGCGTAGATCAGATGGCGCATTCGGTCCGCTCCGCGGCGCGAATGCGCCTCGTCGAATGTCTCGTCAATGCAGGGGAACGAACTCGGCGATGTACCGGTAGGTATTCGACGAGCCCGAGCGCGGGGCGATCTTCACCTTCACCCGGTCGGTGCGATAGGCCACGTAGCCGACGACATTGACCAGCGCGACGAGGTTGGCGCCGTCGTCGATCAGCTTGCAGGCCTCGTCGAGCTTGCCGTCACGCTCGGACCCGTCGGGCATCGCCTTGATCTCGTCCAGCACCTTGTCGAGGGCTGGGACGTCCTCCTGGAACGACGTGTTCCAGATCGCGAAGTTCGGATTCCACCAGCCGATCACCATCGAAGGATCGGTGTAGCCGGCGAGGAAGCTGAGCGCGAAGTCGAAGTCGCCGTCGGTAAAGACCTTCTTGAGATAGTCAGGCAGGCTCGGAGTCTCGATCTGAACCTGGAACCCGGCCTCGGCGAGGCTCTGCTGCGCGACCTGCGCGATCATCGGGTAGATCGGATCGATCGAGGTGGCCATCAGCGTCACCTTGGGGTTCGGGTTCCCGGCCTCCTTGAGCAGGGCCTTGGCCTTTTCGAGGCGCTTGTCGCGGGACCACGCGTAGGTGGGGGTCGACTTGCAAGCGTTCTTCCCGAAGGCGGCCGGCACGGGATAGTCGACCGACGTGGTGCCGTCGAAAACGAGGCTGGCGATGGCGTCGCGATCGAGGGCGAGATTCATCGCCTGGCGAACGCGCTTGTCGTGGAACGGCGACTTGGGGTTCAGCGCGTTGACGTCGATACGGTAGTAGTTGGTGGTTTTCTGCGGCAGCACGGCGACGTTCGGCGTCTTGGCGAGCGCCTGGGCGATATCGGGGTTGTCGAAGGCCGAGAAGTCGATGCGTCCATCGCGCAGCGCGGCCATTCGGGCCGAGGAGTCGGGGATGATCGGCGTTTCGATCTTCTCGGCGACGGGGAGGTTGCCCCGATAGTAGGGGTTGCGGGAGAGCGTCCAGGATTCGTCCTGCTTGTGGCCGGCGACCGCGAACGGGCCCGAGCCCATGAGGTCCTTGGTCGGATCGAAGGTTCCTTCGTTCAATTCCTTGATCGGGATGACCGCCGCGGTGATGTGCGAAAGCGCCGCGAGAAACGCCGGGTGCGGCGCCTTGAGCTCGACCTTGACCGTATGATCGTCAGGGGTTTCCACCTTGGCGATGTCGCCGAGCTGCGCGGACCAGTAGGACGCCGTCTTCGGGTCCTTGATGCGCGCGAACGTGCCGGCGACGTCCTGCGAGGTGACCGGGCGCCCGTTGGAGAATTTCGCGTCGGGCCTCAGCTTGAAGGTATAGCTGGTCGGCGACGTCTGTTCCCAGGACTCGGCGAGTCCGGGCTGCAATTTCAGGTTCTCGTCGGTGGTCAGCAGGGTCTCGTAGACCATTTCGTACATTTCCCACGACGTTATCGTGCCTGCGACATGGACGTCGAAGCCGGTGATCTCCGCCGGTTTGCCCCAGACGAGGGTCCTGTCCGCCGCCAACGTCGCGTTTGCGGCGAGCAGAGCGCCGAGTGCGATAGCGCCGAACACTTTCGGTCCCTTGATCATCGTTACTCTCCCCGGCTGTCCTTGCGATCTTGACGAAGAGTGTTATATCTGTCCCAACATGTCAAGCAGTGTGAGACGATAAACATTTTGGAGGCGTCTCGTGATCCCCTTCGCACAATATCGCGCGCACGACGGACTGGGCATCGCGGAACTGGTGCGCTCCCGGCAGATTTCCGCCGCCGAGGCGCTCGAAGCGGCGCTCGATGCGGCCGAACGCATCAACCCGTCGATCAACGCGCTTTCGCAAAAGCTCTATGACGAAGGGCGCGCCTCGCTCTCGCGCATCGATCCTGCGGCCCCATTCGCCGGCGCTCCGTTCTTGCTGAAGGACGGTCCGACGGCGATGAAGGGGACGCGGTCGATGCAGGGGTCTCGGCTTTTCGCGGATTCGCCGCCGGCGGACTTCGATTCGACGCTCACCGAGCGCTTCCGCCGCGCCGGCGTCCTGATCTTCGGCAAGTCGACCACCCCCGAACTGGGGCTCGCGCCGTCCACGGAGACGAGTTTGACGGGGGCGACCCGCAACCCGTGGGACCTCGCCCGGACGACCGGGGGATCGTCCGGGGGCGCAGCGGCCGCCGTCGCGGCCGGCATCGTTCCGCTCGCGCACGCCAGCGACGGCGGCGGCTCGATCCGCATGCCGGCTTCCTGCTGCGGACTGTTCGGGTTGAAGCCGACTCGGGCGCGCACCCCGGTCGGACCTGTGGCGGGCGAAGGATGGGGCGGCCTCACCGCGCACCACGTCGTATCCCGCTCGGTGAGGGACAGCGCGGCGATGCTGGACGCGACAGCCGGGCCCGCGCCTGGCGATCCCTATCAGGCGCCGCGCCCGGAGCGGCCCTATCTGGCCGAGCTCGAGAGGGAGCCGGGGCGATTGCGTATCGCGTTGCAGCGGCGCCCGATGTCGGGAGTGGCGGTCGACGCGGAGTGCCTTCACGCGCTCGACAAGACCGCGGAGCTGCTCGAGAGCCTCGGACATCACGTCGCCGAAGCGACCCTTCCCGGCTCATGGGAGGAACTCGCCAACGCGCTTTGGGTCCTGGCCACGAGCAACTCGTCGCTGGCGGTGCGCCGACGGAGTGCGGAGCTGGGCCGGGAGCCGACTCCGGAGCTGGTGGACTCCACCACGTGGAGCGCGATCGCGTTTGCGCGCACGCTCGACATCGAGGCCTATCCGGCGGCGATTCAGGCGATTCACCGGCAAGGCCGCCTGATGGCGCAATTCCACGACCGCTACGACGTCATCCTCAGTCCGACTCTGGCGAAGCCGCCGATCGAGCTGGGGCCGATGCGGACCGACCATCCCGACGTCGCGGACTACACCGCAACGGTTCTGGCGTTCATGCCGTTCACCCAGGTCTTCAACATGACGGGCCAACCCAGCATGTCCGTCCCGCTCCATTGGACGGAGGACGGGCTTCCGGTCGGCATGCTGTTCAGCGCGCCGTTCGGCGACGAAGCCACGCTGTTCCGGCTTGCGGCGCAACTGGAGACTGCTAAACCCTGGCTCCACAAGACGCCGCCGGATCTTCCATGACGAGCACCCTTCCTGAAAAGCTGCGCGAAAACTTCACGAATTTCACCAAGTCGGAAAAGGCTGTCGCGAACTACATGCTGACGCACATCAAGTCGCTGCCGTACGAGACGGCGGCGTCGATCGCCGAAAGCGTCGGGGTGAGCTCCATGACCGTGAGCCGGCTCCTGCGCGGGCTCGGCTACAAAGGCCTTGGCGAACTCAAGGATCAGTTGCGCAACGAACTCGGTTCGACGCCGCTGCTCATTTCCGACCGACTTGCGCGCATTCGAAAGACCTCGAAGCACGACGGCAAGCTCAAGGAGAACTTCGATCTCGAAGTGATGGCGACGCTCGGCGTCTACGAGTTGGTCGACGGCGCCGTCTGGAAGCGGGCGGTGGCGGTGCTGGCCGAAAGCTCCAACGTCTTCGTCGCCGGGTTTCAGACCATCTCCGGAATCGCCTCCGACTTTGTCGCACGTCTCGAATATCTGCGGCCCGGAGCTCGGTTTCTCGACGGCCGAAACGGGATGTTCTACGAGCTCCTGGCGGACGAAAACGCCTCCCCCTGCCTCGTGTTGTTCGAGATGCGGCGCTACACCAAGACCAGCCTCCGCCTCGCGGAGGCGGCGCGCGAAGCGGGCATGCCGCTGATCATCGTCTGTGACACCCATTGCTACTGGGCGCACGACTTCACCGATCTCGTGCTTGCGGTGAACACCCAGTCCCAGCTCTTCTGGGACAATCAGGCGCCCTTTCTCAGCTTGTCCAATTTGTTGCTCGATTCGGTCATCGCCAGACTGGGCGACTCGATCGAGGAACGCCTGAGCCAGCTTCGGCTCCTGCAAGACAAGTTTGAGGCCTTTCACGACTGAGCCGGCTTCGGCCTTTCCAACCATCGCCAGTTTATTTCATCCTCGACCCTTCTCGTAGTCGACTGCTTTGCACAGCCGCCCGTCTTCGTGTCGCCGCCAGTAGAGATCGTGAATCCGGCCGGTCAGCGGACCTGGCTTGCCGGCGCCGACATTACGGCCGTCGATGACGGTCACGGGCATGATTCCGCCGGCGGTGCTGGTGATGAAGATCTCGTCGGCGTCGCGAAGTTCGTCGGCGCCGAGCGTCCGGACCTCGCACGGGACTCCGATCTCGTGCGCCAGCTCGATCGCCGTCCGCCGCGTGACGCCCTCGAGGACGCCGCGCTCCGGGGTCGCCATCCGGCCGTTCCGCACCGCGAAGACGTTGAACCCGGCCCCTTCGGTGATATGGCCGTCACGGTCGACGAGCACGGCGACGACCGCGTCGCGATCGTAAGCCTCGAAGATCCCCATGGTCAGGTCGAGCCAGTGAAAATTCTTGATCCGGGGATCGACCGATTCCGGCGGGATGCGCGCCACGCTGCTGATGACCATCCGGAGGCCGTCACGCCGCTGTTCGTCGTTCGCGATCCAGACGAACGGCTGAGCGAAGGCGTAAAAGCGACTCTGGCACAGCCGCGGGTCGCGCGTCCCCCGAGGCGGCACGCCGCGCGTGCAGGTCATCTGGACGTAGGCGTCTCGCAGGCCGCTGCGGCGAACGCATTCCTCGAGGATCTCGGAGATGTCCGCGCCCGAATAGGCCAGGGACATGCGCAGGCCGCGCATCGAGGCGAGAAACCGCTCGACGTGGTCCTCCAGGCGGAAGAAGCGGCCCTTCCAGACGTGGGCCACGTCGTAGGTGGCGTCCGATCGTACGAAGCCGCGGTCGATCAGCGGCACGCTCGCCAGCGCAAGCGGCACATAGGCGCCGTTGACGAAGGCTATTCCGTCGGCGGGATCGTGCTGTGCGTCCGTCATTTTCCGTTCCCCTCGGCGATCGTCATTTCGACCCAGGACGTCACGGTCGGGGGGCCGGCGCTCACCCAGAAGCGCACGGGGTCGCCGATTTCGTAGACGACGCCCCCGATCGACATCGGGCTCGTAGACCTCGGGTCGGCCGCCGGCTCGATAGAGATGACGGCGCCGTCGCGCCGGCTGGAAAGAGCGGACTTGAGGACTTCAGCCGGCGGGCCGGCGTGAATCCGGCATTCGTCATGCAAGGCCGCCAGCCGCGCGGCGGAGTTCGCATGGGTCACCGGGCCGACGCGCCAGTCCGTGCTGATCAGCGGGTCGTTGGCGTGCAGCAAGCGACCGTCCTGCGTCTCGAGCTCCACCGAACCTGACGCCGAACATTCGAAGGCGCGCACGCTCCGACGATCCGCGATCGTATAGTTCTGGCCGGAGGCGTGCGGCGCCTCCCGCAGGAACCGCGCTGCATCCTCCGCGTGTCTTCGAAGCAGCGCTCCCCGCACGACGAAAGCGACGGGCAGCCCGTCGCGCCGCGACCGCAGGCCCGACAGCGTGTTGACGCACACGCCGAGGCCATGCCCGGCCAGTCCCATCAGCCCTATCGTCCCCGCCGTGGTGAACACCAGCGTCTGCGACCCGTCGACGTTGCGGAACCGCAGCAGCGCCTGCGCCCCGTCGTGCCATGCCGGCAAGTCCATCGTCTGACCCAAGGCGGTCGCGCGTTCGCCTGTCGGGGCGAATCCGGCGCTGCTGCAATGACCGGAACGCGCCGCCCGGGCGAACCACCACTCCTCGTCCATCAACTGGAGCGCGTAGGCCGTTCCCGCGTCGATCCCGGCCCCTTCTGCAATGCCGTCGACTTCGTCCATCAGGTCCCGGGCATGGACGTCAATGGCCGCGCGAAAATGCGTCTGGTCCACGAGGCGGGCGACGAAGGGCAAGGGCGCATGGCCGTAGTCGCCGGCGATCGCCGCGTGCCAGCGCGCGATCTTGTCGCGGATCCGGTCGCGCAGGGCTTCTCCATGCGCCCTTCCCCGCGCGCGAGGCGCAGGATCTTCGCACTCGACGACCGGAAGGCGGTCGGCCCTCATGGGCGGGGCCGCGTCGGAGCCGCTCATGCCATCCTTCCATGTCTGGACAGGATCGAGGTCAACGCCGCGGGGTCGATCGCCCGGCAGATGCGGCCGGGAGGCTTCAGGGTCGCCATATCCTCGGCCGCCAGCATCGCGTTGAGGATCGCCTCCTCGATGGCGCGCACCGCGGCCAGATAGATCGGATCGAACCATTCGTCGGGCAACGCCGTCATCTGGCGTGGACCCGACATGAATTCGTCGCGCGTTATCGAATTTGCCGTGGAAAAGGCGAGGAAGAGGTCGCCGGAGTTGTTCCCGCCCGGGGTGCCGCCTCGGCCGACGCCGATCGAGGCGCGCTGCGCGACCCGCTCCAGTTGATGCGGCAGCATCGGAATATCCGTGGCGATGATGACGATGATCGAGCCCTGCTCGCGGTTGAGCATCCGGTCCGCGACCAGCTCGCGGCCGACGGGCACGCCCAGAACCGTGAACCAATCCCGCATTCCGTGATTGGCCTGCACCAGCACGCCGACGGCGTAGCTCGCACCGCCAAGCCGCACGATCTGCGACGCCGTGCCGGAGCCGCCCTTGAATTCGTAGGCGATCATGCCGGCGCCTCCGCCGACATTGCCCTCGGCGACGGGGCCGGAAGTCGCCTGCTCAATCGCCTGGCGCGCGTGCTCGGGCCGCACGTGCATGCCGTTGATGTCGTTCAGGACGCCGTCGTACGTTTCGGCGACGACGGGCAGCGTCCAGACGTGCTGCCGGTCGTATTCTTCGGCGTAGTGGTCGATCATCCAGCGCGTAACGCCCTCATGCGCCGCGCCGACGCCGTGGGTATTGGTGATGCAGATCGGGCTGTAGAAATACCCCGCTTGCCGGATCCAATGCGTACCGGTCATTTCGCCATTGCCGTTGAGCGAATGGAAGCCCGCCCAGACGGGTCGCATCGGCCGCTTGCGACCACGAGGCAGGATCGCCGTCACCCCGGTCCGGATTGGCCCCCGCCCCTGGACGAGCGGCCCCTCGCCTTCGAGGATCGTCGCGTAGCCTACCTCCACCTCGCGCACGTCGGTGATGGCGTTGTCGGCGCCGGTTTCGCCCTCGAAAGCGATGCCGAGCTCGCGGGCGCGCGGTTTTCGGGAGGTCCCGGTCACTGGGTCTTCCTTCGCTGTCAAACGAACGTCGCGCACGGCTTCATGCGAAACCGGCGGCCGCGCGGCTCATCTTCTGGACCACAGGCTCGCCATCTCCGCTCGCCCAGGAACGGGCCAGTCAGGAAAGCCGCACGCTCTCGCGCCTTCGGTCGGAGGCCTCGCCGCCGCCGTCGACCCTGCGACTTCAAGATGATGTCGAGGCGGAATCGCAAAAGGCCTTGCCCGGTGCGGCCCTCGACGAGGCGCCTACAGGCGGAGGGGGTGATCGTGTCGCCATGTGAGTACGCAGATTGGTCCGGATGCCTGGTTCTCCCAACGGCGTATTCGTTGGAAAGAAAGCTATGTTAGTCTCATCACAGGAGTCAATTGAAATCTACAAATGTAACGCCGATACACCCTCGCGGCCGCAATGGGGGCGCTTCGGCGTGAAGCGCCACTCCGCCTCCCGACTCTCGTGAAGGCGAACGCATTGGCGTGCTGGCGCCGGGGGACGTCCACCTGACGGTTTCGGCCCCATCCAAGCTCAAGACCTGCTTGCGCAAAATCCAGTACCGCTGCCGCCAGCACGGCTGCCCCGCTTCAGGGTCCGCGGAAGGGGCCGCGCCGGCGTTTGGCTTGAACGGTCTCGGCCAATAGCCGGCGGCTCAGCCCCTCGATCTGGATGATGACGGCGTGGTCGATCAGCCGCGTCGATCAGGTTAAATCAGAGAAGTTGCACGTTCCGCGCGTCCCGCGCGTCCCTGAGCCGCCGCTTCATGGCCGCCACCCGCGCCTTGTGCCGCTCGTCGCGCCGCAACGCCACGCTGGTGGAGAGTATGTCGATGACGACGAGCGCGGCGATGCGGGAGGTCGTGGGCGTGAAAACGTTGGTGTTGTCGAGCGTCTCGACGATGATGGCCACGTCGCAGTAGCCGACCAGAGGCGAATCGCCGCCGACGAGGCCGATGACCTTCGCGCCGCTCTCGCGCGCCACCCGAGCCACCTCGATCACGGATCGGGTCGAACCCGTATTGGAGATCGCCACCGCGGCGTCGCCTGGGCGCATCATCGACGCCGCCATGAACTGCTGATGCGAATCCGCCTGGGCGCCGCAGGGGACGCCGAAGAGCGGAAACTTCTGCTGCGCGTCCGCCGCCACGATCCCGGATGCGCCGAACCCGAAGAACTCGATCGCCTGCGCCGCGGCGAGGATGTCGACGGCCTGAGCCAGCGCCTTGTGGTCGAGGTGATTGCGCGCCCAGTCGAGACTGGTCATCGTGTAGTCGAAAATCTTCTTCGCCACCGCCTCCGGGTCATCGGTGTCCAGCAGGACGGAATGGGTTGCGGCGATGCCGAGCGCGAGCGATTGCGCCAGCCGGATCCGGAAGTCCTGGTAGCCCGTGCAGCCGATCGCATTGGCGAATCGAATGACGGTCGGCTGGCTCACCCCGGCCACCGCCGCCGCCTCGGCCACGGTGAAATTCAGGGCGCGGTCGGGATCGGCCAGCACGGTCTCCGCGACCTTGCGGTCCGACTTGCGAAGACCGGGCAACATCGAACGTATGACCTCGAGGACATTGGCGCTCGTCGGCCCCTTGCTGTCGCCGCGCACATCCTGGTCCATGGTCGGTGTTCCGCTCCTTCCTGATTCGCAAGACGACGCCGCTCAGGGCGTTACCCTATGCGGAATTTGCCGGCGGCAGTCCATGCGCCGCGAGCGCGCGCCGTCGTCAAACCCCGGACCGCGTCCCGGCGGGCTACCTTTCCGGCGAACGGATCATCGGCGCGAGCGCCGACAGGAGGTCGACCGGGTCGGCGACCCGCGCCTCGACCGGAAACACGACGCCGGCCCAATCGGGCCAGGCGACGACCGTCATGCCGGCGGCGATCCCCGCGGCCGCTCCAACGGGGCTGTCCTCCACGACGATGCATTCCCCGGGCGACAGACCGAGGAGGTAGGCGGCGCGCAGGTAGGGTTCCGGATCGGGCTTGCCGTTACGCACGTCGTTGCGCGAGACCGTGATCAATCCCGGCTCGGCTTTCCCGACCGCCGACAGGCATGCGCCCAGAATCGCGCGATCCGAATTGGTGACGATCGCGCTGCTCACGCCTCGTTGGCGCAGGAACGCCTCGACTGCGGCGACCCCGGAGCGGAGCCTCAACTCGCCGATGCGGGCGAGATAGGCGCTCATCTTGGCGCGCACGAAGGTGTCGACGTCGGGAAGGTTGGCGTAGGCCTCAGCCAGCGCCGCATGCGTCGCTTCGATCGACGTCCCGATCACCCGTTCCTGCAAGTCCTTCGACGGCCGGATGTCCCACTCGGCGAGCGTGTCGAGGAGCGCACGATTATGGGTCGGCTCGCTGTCGACGAGGGTTCCGTCGAAATCCCAAAGGACGGCTTTCACTTCTGTCCGCCGACCACGGACGATCCCGACTTTGAAACGGGTGAAATCGCATTCATGTCGACGCCCTCGGCAAAATTCAGCTATGCGGCCTGGAGCAAGGTCCAGACCACCCCGGTCTTCGCGCGCAGCGCGGGCAGCGAGGCGAGCGCGAGCGCCTCGTCGATCGCTTCCGGGTCGGCGGTATTGAAGGCGAACATGCCGTAGTGGTGGGCGATCATCGCCCTCACCCCGGCCTGTTCGCAGAGCGACACGGCTTCATCAATGCGAAAATTGCCGGCGAAACCCGCCGCGTTCAGCGCTTCCGACCGCCCGTTCACCGGCAGCAGCGCGAGCGTCGGCGCTGCCCGGGCGACATCGCCGATCTGTCCCGGATACGGGACGCAGTCGCCGGAATGGAAGATCGCCATCCCGTCGCAGACAATCGAATAGCCGAGAAACCTGCACCGCCCGACCGAATCCCGTTCGATCGTCTCGTGGGCCGCCGGCAGCGCACGGATCTCGAGGCCGGGCAGCGGTTCGACCCCGTCGCCGGCGTCGAGCGCGATGAATCGCGCGGCCCCCGCCTGCGTCCGCTCCTGCGCCAGGGCGAGCGACGCGGCCGGAACCACGAAGCGGAGCCGCGGCAATCGCCGAGCCAGCGGAGCGAGCGTTCCCGGGTCCATGTGGTCGGTGTGATGATGGGTGCAAAGGACGAGATCGAGCGCGCCGAGTTCGTCCGGCGTCGCCGGGGGCGGCGACATTCTCCGGTGCGAGTAGGGCGACAGCGCGTATTTCGCGGCCAACGCGTCCGACAGATAAGGATCGATCGCGATCCTCATGCCGCCCGTCTCCAGCACGAATCCCGCCTGACCCAGCCAATAGAGCCGCACCCCCGGCGCTGCCGGCGTCAGGAGCCGGGCGGAGAGCGGCCCGGAAAAGGGCGTTTCCAGAAGCCGGACCGTCACGGCGCCAACGCTTCGAGCAGATTTGCGACCGCAGCGACGGTCGCCCGCTCGACGCTCTCCTGTGTGAACCCGCCGACGTGACTGACCGCGATGACCCGGTCATGCTTGACGAGCGTCAGGTCTCGCGGCGGCTCCTGCTCGAAGACGTCGGTCGCGTAGACGTCGAGACGCCCGGAGCCCAGCGCGGCGAGAAGCGCGTCGTCGTCGACCAGGGAAGCGCGGGCGGTATTGACGAGAACGGCGCCTTTGCGAAACGAGGCGAACTGCTCGGCGCCGATCATCGGCCGCCCGTCCGCTCGCGCTGGACAGTGCAGCGTGACGATCTCGGCCTCGGCGAACAGCGCCTCGAGCTCCAGCCATTCGACGGCGGTGGTCCCGGCCGCGCTCTCCGGCTGCAGCGGATCGTGGGCGAGCACCGTCGCGCCGAGCGCCGAGGCCAGCCGCGCCGTCTCGCGTCCGACCGCGCCCATCCCGACGACGCCGACCTTTCGGCCGCGAATCTCCCGCCCGAGCCGGCGCGGCCACTGGCCGGCCTTCACGCCCGCGTCGGTGAACGGAAGGTGCCGCAGCGCGGCGAATATCAATCCGATCGCGAGTTCGGCCACGCCGAACGCGTTCGCGCCGCCCGCAGTCTTGACCGCAATGCCGCGCGCCGCCAGCGTCGCCAGCGGAAGATTGTCCACGCCGGTCCCGTTGCGGCTGATCGCGCGCAGGGCGCCGGCCGCCCCGATTACTCTTTCCGAAACAGGCTCGACGCCCGCGAGCCAGCCGACGACGCCCGGAACGAGCTGCAGGAGTTCTTCCTCGTCGGGCGTTTTCCCGGCCGAGCCGTACACGACCTCGAACCCGCTCGTCCGAAGACGCTCGATCGCGGGATGGGGGCTCGCGGTCAGCGATCGCGGGGTCACCAGGATCCGGTTCACCTGTCTCACTCCTTGGCGGCGCGGATCGCGATGTCGGAGAGCGCCGCGAACGCCGGCCCGCTGGCCGGGATCTCGATGTCGAAGACTTCGGCGATCACCTGCGTCCAGCCATGCAGAAAGTACGTCCAGCCATCCTCGATCTGCAGGTTGCGCTCGACCGCCTGGGCGCGGGCCTGATCGAGGAAGATGAGGTCGCCGCGATAATTGAGGTCCCAGACGACGCCGCGTTCGGGGAAGCGGGCGGCGTCGGTGAGCGGCGAGCCGGGCGCGTCCTTGCCGAGCCCGGTCGCGTTGATCACGAGCGAGCCCGGCTTCAGGCCGGCGAGCGTCGCGTCATTGTCCTCGGGGCGCGGCGCGAGGATGTATTCGGTCGGAACGTCGGAGCCGAGCTCCGCGTGGATGCGCTCGATCTCCCGGAGCCTGACGGGGCTGCGGTTCGAAACGACGATCCGCGCCGGTCGGTCCGCGCCGCGGCTCGGCTTCATCAGATGCCAGGTCAGGGCGATCGTCGATCCGCCGGCGCCCATCGAGAACACCTCGGCGCCGGTGCGCTCGAAGTGGCGCTCGGGCAGGAAGCCGTCGAGCGACAGGCCGGATGAAATCGGGTCCTTCGCGTGGCAGACGAGAAGACCGCCACGCTTCGACAGGCAACTCGTTTCGCCCATGTAGAGCGCGTGCCGGTCGATCTCGTCGAACTGATCGCGGCAGGCGTGGTAGAGATCGATCTTGTGGGTGGTGACCAGAGCGCCGAGCGAGAGCGGGTCGCGCTTCAGGAACGCCACGGCCGCGCGATAATCGTCCGGCGGCGCGTGAAGGGGAAAGTCGACGCCCTTGATGACGGCGCCGCGAAGACCGAGGTAGTCGGCCCAGGCGGGAAACACCTTCATGATCGAACTCTTCGCCGTCGTGACGCCGAAGAAATAGAGCGTGGGGGCGGTGGCGGGCTGAAGCACGGTCATCGAGCCGAGGCGCGAATGTCCGCAGCGCGCGCGACCGCTGCGCGAGCCTTGGCGGCGATGTCGGCGAACCGGCGCTCGCGAATGTCCTCGGCGCGGGCGATCCAGGTGCCCCCGACCGCCGCGACCGACTTCATCTTCAGCCACTCGCCCATGGTGTCGAGACTGACGCCGCCAGTCGGCACGAACCGGACGCCGAGATGAGCAAACGGCGCGGCGATCGCGTCGAGGGCGCGCGGGCCGCCGGCGACGCCGGCGGGAAAATACTTGGCCAGACGCACGCCGCGGCTGACCGCGCCGCCGAGCTCGCTCGGCGTCATGACGCCGGGCGCGAATGGAAGGCCGCGGTTGCGCGCCCGCTCCACGATCTCGGGGTCGAAACCCGGCGCCAGACCGAACTGCGCGCCGGCCGCGATCGCGGCGTCGAGCGAGACCGCGTCGAGCACCGTCCCGGCGCCGATCAGCAGCTCGGGGCGCGCTTCTTTGAGAATCGCCAACGTTTCCGCGGCGGCCGAGGTGCGAAAGGTGATCTCCGCCACGCCAAGGCCGCCCTCCAGCAGCGCGTCGGCGAGCGCCGTCGCGTCGCGGGGGTCGTCGATGGCGATCACGGGAACGACGCCGAGCGCGGCGATTGCGGAAAACGGGTCTGACATTGTTGTGTCTCCGGAAGGGGCGCTGGTCACGAGGCGCCCGCGAATACGCCTTCGATCCGCGCGAGCGGCCGGCCGCGATAGCCGGCGTTGTCGACGAGGATCCAGCCGCCGGCCGCATCGGAAACGACGCGGCTGCGCATGCCGCCGGCCTCCTCGATGATCGCGTAGTCCTGGCCGGAATCCGCCGGATACGCGAAGGTCATCACGAGATCCTCGTCGCCGACGTTGACCGACCGATGGATCCAGTAGGGAGGCACGTAGCAGAGGGTGCGGGGTCCGATCTCGACGGTACGCACTTCGCCATACGGAGATTCGAGCCGCGTCCGCTCTCGCCGTAATAGATCTCCGGACGATTGGCGTTGCCGTGAATATGGCCGCGGGTGAAGAAATACTCGCGTCCCACCTTGCCTGGGCGCATCCGGGTGACGCCGACGATCATGTCCCCGGGATCGGCGGAGGGCTTGAAGTCGGTCACCTCGTAGACCACGGACGCCCCGAGTTCGACCGCGAGCGCGCGGAACGCGGCGGCGTCCTCGTAGAGGCCCTCGAGGTCGGCGATGGTCTTGATGTAGCGGTTTGTGGCGCCGACCAGTTCGCCTCGGGCGACGTCGACGTGGCAGACCCCGGGCTCCCGAAGTTTCATGCTTGTTCCTCTCGAGCCGCCGCCGTCTCCGCGGGTTGGCCGCAATTTTGTACTTTTGCTACAGATGTGTCAAGCTGTCCTACATGGCGCTGGCGAAGGCAATGGGCAACTTGGGCAAAATCCGCCCACTTCGCCTGAAATTGCGGTCGTATCGTTGGAAATAGGGGAGGCCATCACAAAATTTGGCAGCCGCCGTCTTGACATCGTACGAAATTCGTAATCATGCTACGGAACTGGGGCCTGGCATGCGTCCCGTCAGATTAGAAACCACGGAGGAAACTACGATGAAAAAAGCCATATCGGCGCTTGCCTTGACGGTCGCTCTGGCGACGTCGTTCGGCGCCGCCGAGGCCGCCGACTGCAAGGTCGGCGTCGCCATGTACACGCTCAGCGCTCCCTATTTCGCCGCGCAGGTCGCGGCCGCGGTCGATCAGGCCAAGAAGGCCGGGTGCGAAGTGTCGCAATCGGACGGCCAGAACGACATGGCCAAGCAGATCGCCGACGTCGAGGACATGGTCGCCAAGGGCGTCAATCTCCTGATCCTCAACCCCCGCGATCCCGAGGGCCTCGTCGCCGCCGCCGACGCCGCCACCGCTGCCGGCGTCAAGGTCGTGGTGATGGACTCCAGCATCAATCCCAAGGCGCACATCGTCGCCCAGGTGCGCTCGTCCAACGATCAGAACGGCTATCTGGTCGGCCAGTGGCTCGCCAAGCGCATGCAGGGCAAGCCGATCAAGATGATCCTGCTCTCCGGCTCGCAGGGCAACGAAGTCGGCCGCGACCGCCGGCTCGGCGTCTTCAAGGGCCTGCTCGAGGGTCAGCTCGTCAACGATGGCAAGGCCGGCTTCGTCGTGCTCGGCCAAGGCTGGGGTTCGTGGGCGCAGGAGGAAGGCCTGAAGGCGGCCGAGGATCTTCTGCAGGCGCACGGGGACGCCAATGTCGTGCTCGGCGAAAACGACTCGATGGTGCTCGGCGCCATGAAGGCGCTGCAGGCCGCGGGAAAGACCGACGTGCTCGTGCTCGCCGCCGCCGACGGCCAGAAGGAGGCCCTCGCCATGATCAAGGAAGGCAAGTACGGCGCGACCGGCCTCAACGATCCGGACCTCGTGGCGCGCACCGCCGTGGATCTCGGCCTCAAGGCGCTGAAGGGCCAGGTTCCCGCCGACTCTCCCAAGCTCATCCTCACCAAGCCGGACGTGATCACCAAGGACAACGTCGACAAGTACTACCGTAAGGACGCGGTGTTCTGAGTCGACAGGCCCTTTGCCTAAGAACGACGTCGGCGGGCGGAAGCGCCCGCCGTCAGCGACAAGTCCAAGCGAGAGCGCCATGTCCGAACTCGCCAGGCTGACCGCCATCACCAAATCCTTCGGCGGCGTCCGCGCATTGCGCGGCGTCGATCTGGACCTGCGCGCCGGCGAGGTGCACGCCCTGATCGGCGAGAACGGGGCGGGCAAGTCCACGCTCATGCGCGTCCTCGGCGGCGAAATGGTTCCCAGTTCCGGCGAGATCCGCATCGACGGCGAGCGCGTCGACTTCCGCAATCCCCGCGCGGCCCGCGCCCACGGCATCGCCATCATCCACCAGGAGCTCGCGCTCGCCCCCGATCTTTCGGTGGCCGAGAACATCTTCCTGGGAGAATTGTCGCCCGTCATTTCGTGGGGCGACCTGCGCGCCCGCGCCCGCGCGCTGATCGACAGGCTCGGGTTCGATATCGATCCGGGCCGGAGCGTCGGCAGCCTCGCCGTCGCCCATCAGCAGGTGGTCGAGATCGCCAAGGCGCTTTCGCGCAAGCTCAAGATCATCGTGTTCGACGAGCCGACCGCCGTGCTCTCGACGCAGGACGCCGAACGGCTCCACGCGATCATCGCGAAGCTGCGCGACGAAGGCGTCGGCGTCATCTACATCTCGCATCGACTCGAGGAAGTGCTGAGCCTCGCCGACCGGGTGACGGTCATGAAGGACGGCGAAGTGGTCGGCACCAAGGCCGCCGCCGACCTGACGATCGACGAGGCCATCCGCATGATGGTCGGACGGCCGTTGGCGGCTTTGTTTCCCGAGAAGGGTCCCCGGGCGATCGGCGAGACGCGGCTCGAGGCGCGCGCGCTCTGCGCGGGCCGTCTGGTGCGTAACGTCGGCTTCTCGGTGCGGGCCGGTGAAATCGTTGGGCTCGGCGGGCTCGTCGGCGCCGGCCGCAGCGAGGTGGCGCGCGCGATCTTCGGCGCAGATCGCCTGGAGAGCGGAACGATTGCGCTCAACGGACAGACCGTCAAACTGCGGTCGCCGAAAGACGCGGTCGCCGCCGGCATCTGCCTTCTGCCGGAGGATCGCAAGCTTCACGGCGTGGTGCTCGACGCGCCGATCCGCGTCAACGCCACCATGGCGCGCCTTTCGGCGGTGGTGAACGCTTTCGGATTCCTGAAGAACGCGCTGGAGCGGCGGCTCGTCGCCGACCTCGGCGCGAGCCTCAAGCTCAAGGCGGCCAGCATGGAGGCCCCGGTGTCCAGTCTTTCGGGCGGCAACCAACAGAAGGTCGTCCTGGCCAAGTGGTTCCACGCCGGCGGCGACGTCATCATTCTCGACGAGCCGACGCGAGGCGTCGACGTCGGCGCCAAGAGCGAGATCTACGGCATCGTGTTTCGGCTCGCCGAGGCCGGCAAGGGCGTGCTGATCATTTCCTCCGAGCACCAGGAGCTGTTCGGCTTGTGCGATCGCGTGCTGGTGATGGGGGAGGGCGAATTGCGCGGCGAACTGCTCCCGCCGGACTACAGCGAGGAAAATCTCCTGTCGCTGGCGATTTCGCGCCGAAGCGCCAAACCGAAAGCAGCGTGAGATCATGACGGCCGTCACCGAGCCCATCGCGCAGGAGAAGCGCAAGTTCGACTTTTCCGCCTTTCTTCAGCGCTTCGGAACGCTGGGGATCTTTGTCGCGCTCGTGATCGCGGCCTCGCTGTGGTCGCCGAGCTTCCTGACCGCGCCAAATCTGCTCAACGTGCTGCGTCAGGTGGCGTCGAGCGCCGGAATCATGGCCGTCGGGATGCTGTTCGTCATCCTGACGCGCGGCATCGATCTTTCGGTCGGATCGGTCGCTTCGCTCGGATGCGTGCTGAGCGCCTATTTCATCGCCTTCTCCGGCTACGGCGTCGCGACCAGCGTCGTCCTCGTCATCCTGTCCGGCGCGGCCTGCGGGCTGGTCACCGGCGGGTTCGTCGCCTATCTCGGCCTGCCCTCGTTCGTCATGTCGCTCGCCATGATGGCGATCGCCCGCGGGCTGTCGCTGATCATCTCCGCCGGCCGGCCGATCCCCATCGGCGACGCCGGCGACGCCCTGTCGGCGTTCGGGTCCGGATTCTTCCTCGGCCTGCCGCAACCCGTGATCCTGATGTTCGGCGTGTTCGCGGTCGGCGGAATCGTCCTCAACTTCACCCGGTTCGGACGACTGATCAAGGCGATCGGCTCGAACGAGGAGGCGGTGCGTCTCTCGGGAATCGCCGTGCCTCGCTACGTTCTCGCCGTCTACGTCATCTCCGGCGCGCTCGCGGCGGTCGCCGGGATCATTTCGACCAGCCGCACCGGGGTGGGTTCCGCCCAGGTCGGCGTCGGGGCCGAGCTCAACGTGATCGCCGCTGTCGTGATCGGCGGCGCGAGCCTGATGGGCGGACGCGGCGGCGTCATCAACACGCTGCTCGGCGCGCTGGTGATGGGCATGATCGCCAACATCATGAACCTCGCCGGGGTGCCCGGCTATCACCAGCAGGTCTACATGGGCCTGATCATCATCATCGCCATGCTGATTCAATACGGCGCCGGATCCCTCAGGCGCTGACGCGCCAGACCCAGGACATCCCTTCGTGACCCGCGATCTCTCGCTCTCCATCGACGTCGGCACGGGCAGCGTCCGCGCCGCGCTCGTCGACGGCTCGGGGGCGATCCTGCACATCGCCGCGCGGGAGCACGACCAGATCGTTCCGCAGTTCGGCTGGGCCGAGCAGCGGCCGGTCGACTGGTGGGCGGGCGTAACCGTCGCGATCCGGCAGGCGCTGGCCGCCGTTCCCGACGCGCGCAATCGGATCGCCGCCATTTGCGCCTGCGGCCAGATGCACGGGACCGTGCTGGTGGACGAGGCGGGTCGACCCACCCGCGATTCGGCGCCCCTCTGGAACGACAAGCGGACCAGCGACATCGTCGCCGGCTTCGAGCGCCAGTACGGCGCCGCGACCTACCTGTCGGAAAGCGGCAACCCGCCCACGCCCGCCTGGCCGGGCTTCAAGCTGATGTGGCTGCGCGACAACGATCCCGCCGCCTATGCCGCCGCCCGGGTCGTGCTCATGCCCAAGGACTTCGTCAATCTCCGCCTCACCGGCGAGATCGCGATGGACACCGGCGACGCCTCCTGCTCGTTCCTGATGAACCCGACGACGCGGCGCTGGTCCGACGCGATGATCGACCTCCTCGGGATCGATCGGGCGAAGTTGCCGCCGATTCGCGAACCCACCGAGATTCTCGGCTCGGTCACCAAGGCGGCGGCGCTCGAGACCGGCCTCATGGAGGGCACGCCGGTGCTCGTCGGCGGCGCCGACTATCCGGTATCGCTGCTGGGTTCCGGCGCCTGCCAGCCCGGACTCGCCTCCGACGTGACCGGGACCTCGTGCATCCTGACCCTGATCGCCGACGCGCCGCTGCTCGACCCGGAGATCTGCAATGTCGCGACCGTCGAAGGCCACTGGGGTCCCTTCGTGCTGCTCGAGACCGGCGGCGACGCGATGCGATGGGCGCGGCGCGCATTCCACGAGAAGGCGCTCGGCTACGAAGAGATGACAGGGCGGGCCGCCTCCGCGCCGGCCGGCTCCGACGCGCTGTTCTTCCTGCCCTATCTGACCGGCGAACGGCTCGGCGCCCACCGCAATGCGCGGGCGCAGTTCTTCGGCCTCGGCGCCGCGCACGGGCTCGGGCATCTTCACCGCGCGGTGCTCGAGGGCGTCGCCTTCGCCGCGGCGCGGCACCTGCGCATCATGGAAGCGGCCGCGGGCCGCCGGCTGGAGCGGGTGATCGCCTCCGGCGGCGGGGCGAAGACGGCGCTCTGGCTCAAGATCAAGGCGAGCGTCTACGGGGCGCCGATCGTCGTCCCGCAGGAGCCCGAATGCGGCGTGATCGGCTGCGCCGCCATGGCGGCGACGGCCACCGGACGGTTTTCCCGGCTGGAAGACGCTGTCCACGCCTACGTTCGCTACGTCGACGAAATCACGCCCGATCCCGAATGGGCGACCGTCTACGCCCGCATGCAGCCGGTCTTCGACAAGCTCTACAGCCACTCGCAGGCGCTCTACGACGACCTCGACGCCCTTTCGGCCCGGGTCGCCGCGAAGATTCCGGCGTCGGCGCAAGGACTATGACCATGACCATGGATGAGATTCTCTCGACCTTCCGCGAGGACCTGTTCGCCGGCAAGCGGGCGCTCGTCTCCGGGGGCACCAGCGGCATCGGCCTGTGCATAGCCAAGGCCTTCGCCCGCCTCGGAGCGGACGTGGTCGCGACCGGAGCGTCGCGCGAGCGGCTGGACGCCGCCCGGTCCGACGCGGACACGAAGGGAATCCGCTTCGAGCAGCTCGACGTTCGCGACCGCAAGGCCGTCGACGCCCTGGTCGGCGGGTTCGACCGGCTCGACTTCCTGATCAACGGGGCGGGCGTCGCCAAGCCCGAACGGGAGTACGAAGAGGACGGGTTCCTCGACGTGATGGACGTGAACCTCAACGGCGTCATGCGTCTGGCGATGGCGGCGCGGCCGCTGCTGGCGCAATCGCAGGGCGCGATCGTCAATATCGCCTCCATGCTGAGTTTTCTCTCCGACGACGGCGTTCCCGCCTATTGCGCCAGCAAGTCGGGCGTCGTCGGCCTGACCCGCGCGCTTGCGCACCGGTTCGGGCCGGAGGGCGTTCGCGTCAACGCGATCGCGCCCGGCTACCACAAGACCGACATGACCAAAGCGCTGTGGTCGGACCCGGTTCCGGCGGAAAAGATCGCGGCGAAGTCCGCCTTCAAGCGCTGGGGCGCGGTCGAGGACCTCATCGGCGCCACGGTTTTTCTGTGCTCGCCCGCGGCCTGTTTCGTCACCGCGGTGACGCTGCCGGTCGACGGCGGCTACGTCGTCAGCGGCTTCTAGTTCTGCTCGAGTCCGTCCCGCCGTTCCGAACCGGCGGCGTGACGACCGCTCCCTCTCCCGTCATCGCAATCGAGGTCCAGGATATGCGCGCAGCCGTCATGTACAAACCGGGCGACATCCGGATCGAGGATGTCGCCAAGCCGGAGCCCAGAAGCGGCGAAGTCCTGGTCCACGTCGACGCGGTCGGCGTCTGCGGCTCCGACATTCCGCGACTTCTCACCAAGGGCGCGCATCGCATGCCGCTGATCTGCGGCCACGAGTTCGCCGGCCGCATCGTCGCCCTCGGCGACTCCGTCGCAGGCTTTGCGGTCGGCGAACTCGTCGGCGTCGCGCCCCTGATTCCCTGCCGCGTTTGCGACCAGTGCGCGACCGGAAATTTCTCCCGCTGTCGCGACTACGACTACCTGGGCAGCCGACGCGACGGCGCCTATGCCGAGTTCGTCGCCGTGCCGGTCGACAACCTGCTCAAGGCGCCGCCGGACGCCGACCCGCGCGCGGTCGCGATGACCGATCCGGCGTCGATCGCGCTGCACGCAGTCTGGAAGGCGCCGCCGACCATGGGCCAGCGCGGAGGCGTGGTGGGCTGCGGGCCGATCGGCCTGTTCGCCATCCAGTGGATGAAGCTGATGGGGTGCACCGAAGTCGTCGCCTACGACGTGGCGGAGGAGAAGCTTGCGCAGGCCCGTGAAGCGGGGGCGACGCACACGTTCCTGACCTCGGCCCCGCCGTCTCCGGAGTTGCTGTGCGATCTCGTCGTCGAGGCCGCCGGGGTACCCGCCTCGGTCAACCTCGCCGTGCAATTGGCCGGCCCAGGCGGGCATGTCGTGTTCATCGGCATTCCGGTCGGCGACATTTCGCTCGACAACAAGACCTTCCAGCATCTCCTGCGTCAGGAGGTCTCCCTGCATGGCGCCTGGAATTCCTTCAGCGCGCCGTTCCCTGGGAAGGAGTGGACGGTGACGCTCGCCGCGCTCTGCAGCGGCGCCCTGAAATGGGAGTTCATGATCACCCATGAATTGCCGCTGGAAGACCTGCCGCGGATGTTCGAGACCATCAAGGGACGCAACGAGGTGTTCGCCAAAGTGATGTTCAAGCCATGACGACGGCGAGCTGACGATGACGCTGCTTCTCGGCCTCGACTTCGGCACCGGCGGCGTTCGGGTCGGCGCCTTCGACACCGAGCGCCGGACGGTGCTCGCCGAGCGCGAGGCCGTCTATGCCACGCGTTACCCGCGTCCGGGCTGGGCCGAGCAGTCTCCGATCGATTGGTGGGAGGCGCTCGGCAAGGCGGCGCGCGCGCTGATGCGCGACCTCGGTTCGCCGCCTGTCGGCGGCGTCTGCGCCGCGACCACCGCTTCGACCGTCGTCGTCTGCAAGAAGGACGGCGCGCCGCTGCGGCCGGCGCTGCTGTGGATGGACTGCCGCGCCGCGGAAGAGGCGCGGCGGACCGAAACCTCGCGCCATCCGGTGATGGCCTATTCCGGCGGCGGCGACGCGGCCGAGTGGCTGGTGCCGAAGGCGATGTGGCTCGCCCGCCACGAGCCGGAAACCTACGCCGCCGCGGACATTATCTGCGAGTGCCTCGACTACGTGAATTTCCGCTTGACCGGGGAATGGGTGGGTTCGCGAATGAACGCCACCTGCAAATGGAATTACGATTCCGTCGCGCAGCGATTCGTCGACGAGGTCTACGCCGAATTCGGCGTGCCTGACCTCGCCGCCAAGCTGCCGAAATCGATCCTGGCGGTGGGGGCGCCGATCGGGCGCCTTTCGGCGGACGCGGCGGAGCATCTTGGCCTCGTCAACCGGCCGGTGCTCGCGCAGGGCGGCGTCGACGCGCATATCGGCATGGTCGGCGCCGACACCCTCGAGCCGGGCGAACTCCTGATGGTCGCCGGGACGTCGGTTGTGCAATTGTTTCAGCTTCCGAAAGGGTCGCCGGTCGACGGATTCTGGGGGCCCTATCCGCACGCGCTGATCGATGACCGCTGGCTTGTCGAAGCGGGTCAGGTGTCGGCGGGCTCCGTGCTCTCCTGGGTGTCGAACGACATGTTCGGACTGGACGAGGCCGGCCTCCGGGCGCTCTGGCGCGAGGTCGAAGCTTTGCCGGTCGGCGCGTCGGGATTGCTGGCGCTCGACTTCTTCATGGGCAACCGCACGCCCTATCGCGACGCCCAATTGCGCGGCGCCTTCCTGGGCCTGTCGCTCGGCCACGATCGCGCGGCGCTCTATCGCGCCGCGGTCGAGGGGGTGGCGCTTGCGACCGCGAATGTGCTCAAGCGAATGGGCGAGCTCGGCGTGGTCTGCCGGCGCGTCGTGTCCTCCGGCGGCTACGCGCGCAACCCGGTCTGGTTGAAGGCGACCGTGGACGCGATGGGACTGCCCGTGCAACTGCTGCCGGACGCCAACCTGACCATCCTCGGCGCCGTCGCCTGCGCCGCCAACGCCGCCGGTCTGACAAACGACCTGCGCAGCGCGGCGAAGCTCGTCGTGCAGCCATCGGTCACCGTAGACCCCGACCCGCAGGCGCATGAACGCTATCGCGAACTGCTCGCCGACTATTGCGAGGCGACGGCGCTCCTCACCCCCCTCTTTCATCGCTTGGCCGAGCGGCAGAGGCAGGGTTTCCCAGGGCCCGGACGCGGAGCGAGCGCGCCGCTCGCCGGTTTGGATTTGGAGAAGAGGTGAGGACGCCTTGAACACGATTGTCGACCAAACATCGCCTCGCTCGGATCAAGCGACGGATCGGCCATTTGCGGGGCACAATCGGCTGCGCAATCCGGGCGTCGCGCTGGACGTCTCCTGGTTCGAGGGCGTCGGGGTCAACGCGAGCGCGGTCGAGCGGCGGG
>CAMFKX010000035.1 GCA_945957375.1 uncultured Roseiarcus sp. | reverse complement strand
ATCCGATGCTCGGCCGCGGCGAGGCGCTGGAAGTGGCGCTCCAGGCGGAGCTCGCGGGCCTCCGCTACTATCAGGCGGTGCGCGACATGACGGACGACCCGGAGATCAAGGCGCTCGCCAAAGCCTTCGTCGAGGAGGAGGCCGAGCACGTCGCGGCGCTCGAGAAGTGGATCGCCGCGCACAAGGCCGGAAAGCCCCTGCCGGTCGACGCGTGAGCGCCGCCTGACGGAAAATTGCGTCGCCCCGGAATCCGGCTAGGATCGCCCGAAAAGTAAAATCCTCGGGGGCCGCCATGTGTCTCGCCTGCTCGCCGCTGTTCCGCGCGTATTTCGCCGCGCGCGGCGAAGCGGAGGGCGGCGCCGTGTCGCGCCGCAGCGTTGTCGGCGGCGCCGCCGTTTTCGTCGCCATGGCGGCGGCGAGCGGCGCGGGGGCGACGGCCGAGGCCGCCGCGACCAAGGGGGCGACGGCCGGAAAGGCCGACCTGATCTTCGTCAACGGCGACATCGTCACCGTCGACGACGATCACCCGACCGTCGAGGCGGTCGCCATCCGCGACGGGATCATCGTCGGCGTCGGGACGCGGGCCGAGATCGAGGCGGCGTTTCGCGGGCCGATGACCAGCCTCGTCGATCTCGCCGGCCGCACGCTCATGCCGGGCTTCATCGATCCGCACTCGCACATCGCCCAGTATGAGATGATCTGGGGCACGCCGAACCTCAGCCCGCCGCCGGTCGGCGCGATCAAGACGATCGACGACGTCGTCGCCGCGCTCTCGGCCTATGTCGCGAAAAAGAAAATCCCTCCGGGGACGCTCGTCTTCGCCGGCGGCTACGACGATTCGCTGCTCGCCGAGAAGCGCCATCCGACCCGCCACGACCTCGACAAGGCGTCGACCGACCATCCGATCGTGATCCTGCACGCGTCGGGCCACCTCGCGGTCGCCAACAGCGCGGCGCTGAAGGCAGTCGGCTTCTCCCGGGACACGCCCGACCCGCAGGGCGGCGTGATCCGCAGGGAGGCCGACGGCGCGCCGGACGGCGTGGTCGAGGAGCTGGCCGGCCTGCCGCTGCTCGGGCTGATCAAGCCGCATTCGCTCGAGGAGCGGCTGAAGAATTTTCGCGAGATCCAGGCCTATTACGCCAGCCAGGGCGTCACCACCGCGCAGGACGGCATCTCGATGGCCGCCGACGTCGCCTTGCTGAAGGAGGCCTCGAACCGGGGCGAGCTGATCCTCGACGTCGTCTCCTACCCGCGGTGGGACCAGTTCAACGACGTGCTCGCCGGCAAGCGAACGCTCCCGGTCGAGATCGCGCCGCCGGTCGCGGTCGGCGCCGACGGGCTGACCGCCTATGCGCCCGACCGCGGCGCGAAGGTCGACGAGGCGGCGCGCGTCCTGATCGGCGTCTATCGCAACCGGCTGAAATTCGGCGGCGTGAAGATCACCGGCGACGGCTCGCCCCAGGGCAAGACCGCCTATCTGACCAAGCCCTACGTCAAGCCGCCGCCGGGGACCGGGCCGGATTATCGCGGCTACCCGACCGTCACCCAGGACGAGATCGACCGTTGGTTCGACCTCGCCTGGCGCCGCAATCTTCAGCTTCTGGTTCATTGCAACGGCGACGCGGCCGCGGACCAGATGATCGCCGCGTTGCGCAAGGCGATCGCGGCGCACGGGGCCCGCGATCTCCGCCCCGTGATGATCCACGCCCAGATGATTCGTCCCGATCAGGTGGACGCCATGGCCGAACTTGGGATCATCCCGAGCTTCTTCACCGCGCACACCTTCTTCTGGGGCGACTGGCACATCGCCGAGACGGTCGGACAGGAGCGCGCCTTCGGCATGAGCCCGGCCGCCTCGGCGTTGAAGAAGGGCGTCCGGTTCACCAACCACACCGACGCCAACGTGATCCCGCCCAATCACCTCGTCGTCGTCTGGAGCGCGGTCAACCGCGTCTCGCGATCCGGGGTCGTGGTCGGGCCCGACGAACGCATCGCCCCGCTCGAGGCGATCAAGGCCGTTACGATCAACGCCGCCTATCAATATTTCGAGGAAGCCTCCAAGGGCTCGATCGAGACCGGCAAGCGCGCCGATCTCGTCATCCTCGACGCCAATCCGATGAAGGTCGACCCGATGGCGATCCGCGACATCCAGGTTCTCCAGACCTTCAAGGAGGGGCGCGTGATCTTCACGGCGTGAGGCGCGCCCGCCGAACGGGCGTCGAAACCGGCTGGAAAGCGACGGCCGCCCGTCCTATGACCTTGGCGTCGGCGCGCCGCGGCGCGAACAGGGTCGGGCAGGGAGCGGACACATGGACTCGATAGAGCGGCTCGTCGCCGATCCGTCCGCCTGGGCGGCGCTCGCGACCCTGATCGCCATGGAGGTCGTGCTCGGGGTCGACAACCTCGTGTTCATCGCGATCCTGTCGAATCGCGTCGAGGCGAACCGCCGCGCCTTTGCCCGCACGGCGGGCCTCGCGCTCGCGCTGGTCTTCCGTCTCATCCTGCTCGCCTTCGCCGCCGAGATCGTCCATCTCAAGGAGCCGCTGGTCACGCTGCTCGGCCATCCGTTCTCGGGCCGCGACCTGCTGCTGCTCGCCGGCGGCCTGTTCCTCGTCTGGAAGGCGACGGCCGAGATCCACGAACGCGTCGATCCCGACGCCGAAGAGGAGAACGAATCCTCCGGTCCGCGCCTCGCCGTGTCCGCCGCGATGCTGCAGATCGTAATGATCGACATCGTGTTCTCCGTCGACAGCATCATCACCGCCGTCGGCATGACCAGCGAATTCCCGATCATGGTCGTCGCGGTGGTCGTGGCGGTGGCGCTGATGATGGTCGCCTCGAAGCCGCTCGGCGACTTCGTCCACCGCAATCCGTCGGTGCTGATGCTGGCGCTGAGCTTCCTCTTGATGATCGGCATGACGCTGATCGCCGACGGCTTCGGATTTCACATCGAGCGCGGCTACATCTACGCCGCGATGTTCTTTTCCTCGATGGTCGAGACGTTCAACACGCTCGCCCGGCGCAAGGTGCGGAGGCCCCGATGACGATCGCTTCGCTCGCCCTGTTCGCGGCGGTCTATTTCGCCGCCGTCGCGACGCCCGGCCCCGGCCTCGCCGCGCTCGTGGCGCGGGTGCTCGCCTACGGACTCATCGGCGTCGCCCCGTTCATCGCCGGCTACGTGGTCGGCGACGTGATCTGGCTCATCGTCGCGGGGACCGGCCTCGCCGCGCTCGCCAACACCTTCGCCGGCGCCTTCACCGCGGTCAAATACGCGGGCGCCGCCTATCTCCTCTATCTCGCCTGGCGCACCGCGACGGCGCCGGCCGCGCGGGGCGAAGCGCCGCCGCCGGCCTCCCGGGGCCTGCGGGCCTTTCTCGGCTCGCTGTCGCTGACGCTCGGCAACCCGAAAGTGATGGTGTTCTTCCTGTCGATCATGCCGCTGGTGGTCGACGTGAAGACCCTGACGCCGGAGAAACTGGCCGTGCTGATCGCGCTCTGCGTCCCGATCATCGCGGGCACGCTCGCCGCCTATGCGCTTGCCGCCAACCGGGCGCGCGCGCTGTTCGCCTCGCAGGGGGCGATGCGCTTCGCCCACCGCGCGGCGGCGGGCGTGATGGCCGGGGTCGCGGTCGCCCTCGCGACGAGGTGAGCCATGTCGGATATCCTGGCGATCGGCGAGCCGCTGGTCGAGCTCAATCAGGCGACCGACGGCGCCCCCTTCCTGCAGGGCTTCGGCGGCGACACGTCCAACGCCATGATCGCCGCCGCGCGGCTCGGGGCCGACGCCGCCTATTTCACCGCGGTCGGCGCCGACCGCTTCGGCCAGGCGCTGACCGAGCTGTGGCTGAAAGAGGGCGTCGACGCGAGCCGGGTGGTGGTGAACGGCGGCGCGCACACCGGGCTCTATTTCGTCACCCACGGGCCCGAAGGCCACCAGTTCTCCTATCTGCGCGCCGGCTCCGCGGCCAGCCGGATCGGCGAGAACGATCTTCCGGTCGACCGCGTCAAGGCCACCCAGATCCTGCATCTTTCCGGGATCACCCAGGCGATCTCGTCCTCGGTCGCCGACGCCGCCTTCGCGGCGATCGACATCGCACGCGAGGCGAAGCGGCTCGTGTCCTACGACCCCAACCTGCGCCTGAAGCTCTGGCCGCTCAGGCGGGCGCGGGCGGTGATCCACGAGGCGATGCGCTCGTGCGACATCGCGCTGCCGGGCCTCGACGACGCGAGCGCGCTCGCAGGGCTGACCGACCCGGACGCGATCGCCGACTTCTACCTGCGGCTCGGGGCTCGGCTCGTCGTGGTGAAGCTCGGGCGCCTTGGAGCGCTCGCGGCGACCGCGGCGCGGCGGGAACGCATCGCCGCCTTCCCGGTGTCCGCGGTCGATGCGACCGGCGCCGGCGATTGCTTCGACGGCGCCTTCCTGGCCGAGTTCGTCCGCACCGCCGACCCGTTCGCCGCCGCCCGTTTCGCCAATGTGGCGGCGGCGCTGTCGACCCGCGGCTTCGGCGCCGTCGCGCCGCTGCCGCGCCGGGCGGAGGTCGAGGCGGCGATCGCCAGGACCTGAGCAAGGCGCGGCCGTCTCGCGCGATCTTCCCCCCGCGCCCCGGTCAGCGGACCATGACCCCGATCGCCACCGCATTGGCGATGTCGATGAAGAAGGCCGAGACCAGCGGCAGGATGATGAACGCCCGCGCGCTGGCGCCGTGCAGCTTGGTCACGGCGGTCATGTTGGCGATGGCGGTCGGCGTCGCGCCGAGCGTGATGCCGGTGAACCCCGCCGCGATCACCGCCGCTTCATAGTTGCGTCCCATCAGGGGGAAGACCGCCAGCACGATGTAGGCGACCGCCGCCACAGTCTGGACCGCGAGCACCGCCACCAGCGCCGCGCCGAGCCCGCCCAGCGTCCAGAGTTGCATGCTCATCAGCGACATGGCGAGGAAGACGTTCAGCGACAGATCGGAAATCAGCGCCAGCGCCCGCGATCGGGTCGGCCACTGCATCGCCGGCATGACCCTCGGGACGATGTTGGTGACGACGATGCCGACCAGGAGGCAGATCACGAACAGCGGCAGCTTGATCGGGCCGCGGTCGACGATCTCCTGCAGCGCGAAGCCGATCAGGATGACGACGTTGAGAATCAGCAGGGTGCGCAAGAAGGTGATGTGATTGAGGTCGTCGGCGAACTTGTCGACCGGATCGTCCGGCACCCCGACCACCGGGTCCGGCGTCTTCGGCCCGGCAAGGGCGTAGCGACGGATCAGGTAGCCAGCGATCGGACCGCCGACCAGGCTCGCGACCACGAGGCCGAGCGTCGCGGTGGCGATGCCGACCTCGAGCGCGGCGCCGAGGCCGAACCGCTCGGCGATGATCGGCGCCCAGGCGATGGTCGTGCCGTGACCGCCGATCAGCGCCGCCGAGCCCAGGAGCGGCGTCATCCCGGCCGGTAGGCCGAGGGCCGCGACGCTGCCGGCGGCGATCAGATTCTGCAGCACGAGATAGACCAGGGTCAGCGCGAGCAGGATCAGGAACGGCCGGCCGCCCGAGATCAGGTCGTCGAGCCTGGCGTTGAGGCCGATGCCGGTGAAGAAGTAGAGCAGCAACATGTCGCGGGCTTCGAGCGAAAAATTCACCTCGACCCGGAAGACGACATAGGCCGCCAGCGTCGCGATCGCCGCCAGCATCCCGCCCGTCACCGCCTCGGGAATGTTCCATCGCTGCAGCGGCGCGATCGCGCGGTTGACGCCGGCGCCGATGAAGAACACGACGATGGCGATCGTGAAACTCAGCAGTCCAGGGACCTGGATCGACGTCATTTGCGGTCTCGTCTCGGGACACGAACCCCCGGCGGCTTGGCTGGGCGCATGACGACGCCAGTCCTCGCCGTGCGGGCTTCGTCAATCACGGTTCGGCGCTGGAGGCAAACAGGCTCAAGCCCAGTTCCTGCGACAGAAAGCGGGCCGCGAGCCCGCCCTTGACGCTGTTTCCGGAGGCGTCGAGGCGCGGCGCGAAGGCGCCGAGCGCGCCCTTGCCAGGCGAGACCGCGACGATCCCGCCGCTGATTCCGCTCTTGCCGGGCAGGCCGACGTCGTAGAGCCAGTCCCCCGAGGTTTCATACAGGCCGGCCGTCGCCATGACGGCGAGCGCGCGCTGGCCGCTTTCCGGGTCGACGACGCGCGCCCGCGTCAGCGGATTGACGCCGCCGTCGGCGAGCGTCGCGCCCATGACCCCCAGATCCCTGGCGGTCACCTTCAGCGAACATTGGCGCGTGTAAAGTTCGAGCGCCTCGGTCGCGTCGCCGGCGATCCGCCCGTAGCTTTGCAGCAACTGGCCGATCGCCCGGTTGCGGGCGTTGCTGGCGAGGGCGCAGGCGAGAACCTCCTCGTCCAGGTCGAGCGGACGCCCGGCGAAACGCGACAGGCCGTCGGCGAGGGCCGCCCAGCGCGCCTCCAGCCCGTCGCCCGGCAAGAGGCTGGTGGCGGCGATCGCGCCGGGGTTGACCATCGGATTGGTGCGGCCTTCGGCGTCGCGCTCGATGGCCGCGAGCGCGTTGAACGGCAGACCGGTGGCGTTGACGCCGATGGTCCTGCGCGCGGCGTCCGCGCCCAGGACGTCGCAGACCAGCGCGAACACGAACGGCTTCGAGACGCTCATGATGGTGAACGGGATGTCCCAGTCGCCCGCGGCGTGGACCGCGCCGTTGGTCCCGACGACCGAGAGGCCGAAGCCGTCGGCGGGCGCGCGCGCGAGAGTCGGATAGACGGTCGAGACCTCGCCCTCGGCATTGGCGCGGAAGCGCGCGAAGGCCTCGGCGACCAGCGCCGCGACCGTCTCGGGCGCGGGCAGGCGCCCTGTCGAGACGAAGCCGCGGCTCGGCGGATGGGCCGGCGGCGTCACGACTGGGTCGGGGATCTGGCTCAGGACTTGGCTCCCGTAACCGTCACGTCGACAAACAGGCCTTCGCCGTCGTCGGCCGCGCCGACATAGCCGCCCGAGATCAGAATCGCCTGCGCGGCGGTCCGGGTCATGCCGACGCGGATCAGGTTCGCGCCGGCGATCAACCCGTTGGTCGGATCATATTCGACCCAGCCGGCGCCCGGCAGATAGACGCCGCACCAGGCATGGGTGCTGCCGCCGCCCCGCGTCTGACCGGAGAGGTCGTCGTAGAGGTAGCCGGTGACGAACCGGGTCGCGACGCCGAAGCTGCGCAGCGCCTCCATCATCAGCACCGCGAGGTCGCGGCATGTCCCCGTGCCGAGCGCCAGCGTCTCGGCCGCCGTCTGCGTGCCCTCCTCGTGCCGCGCCCCGTAGCGGAACTCGGCCTTGATCGCGTGAGTCATCGCCTCCAGGACCTCCAGCGTGCGGGCGTTGCGCACATCGGCGACGAACCGGCGCGCCCACGCGTGAACCTTTCGGTCGCGATCCGGCAATTGTCGCTCGGCCAGCCGCGCGACGTCGGGCAGGTCCTCGAGGTCGTAGGAAAAGGGAAAATACTCGGCGCACGGGTCGAGGCTGTACACGGGCTTGGGCGGGCCGTCGGGGTGGTGCGTCAGGTCGAGGGTCGAAACGATCGTCAGCCGCTCGGCGCGGAGCGCCGCCGGCCATTCGAGGAAGCAGACCGAATTGTCGTAGGCGTCGTGCGTCCAGTGGATCAGCGACGGCTTCGGATCGACGTCGAGGACGGCCTTGTGGAGCCGGAGGTCGTGGCTGTCGTCCGGGCGCAGCATCAGGCGGTGGCGCGTCAGGCCGACCGGATTGCGGTAGCGGTATTCCGTCGTATGGACGATTTGGATCCTTGCCATGGCTCCACTATAGCAACGCCGCTCGCCGCCGTGTCCAGCAGGCGACGAGGGGCCTCCCGGCCAATCGCGAGCGAGGGCATGTTTCCGTTCTTCCCCAGTCCCACGCTCGCCGCCGGCTATCTCCTGGCCTGTCTGCTGCTCGCCGCGACCCCCGGCGCCGACATGGCGCTGTTCCTGTCCCGCACGCTGGCCGGCGGCCGCGCGCAAGGGTTTGCCGCGCAGGCGGGCGCCAACGCGGGCCTGCTCGTCCACACCTGCGCCGCCGCGCTTGGCCTGTCGGCGCTGCTCGCGGCGTCGTCCGAGGCGTATCAGGCGGTCAAGATCGTCGGCGCGCTCTACCTGCTGTGGCTCGCCTTCGGCGCGCTGCGCCACGGGACGGTCCTGAAGCTCAGGACCGCGGGCGGCGGCAAGGCCGGGGCGCGCGGCGCCTTCCTCAACGGTCTCCTGATCAACGTCACCAATCCGAAGATCGTGATCTTCTTCGTGACCTTCCTGCCGCAGTTCATCGACGCGCGCGACCCGCATGCGGGCGAGAAGCTGTTCGTCCTCGGGCTCGGCTTCATCGCGGTCACCACGATCATCAACGCGGCGGTGATCCTGGTCGCCGGCCGCTTCGTCGCCGCGGCCAGGGCCAAGCCCGGCGCGCTGCGGCTGTTCGACTATGGCTTTGCGACGCTGATGAGCGCTTTCGCCCTTCGCCTCGTCTGGAGCGAGACGCGCTAGGGAAGGGGGCGGGGCAATCGCTTGAAGCAATTTGTGCGCCGGCGGCGAGCGTCCCCGCCCCCACCCGGGCCGCGCTTGCGCGCGCCCGGGCGCAGGCACTTGTGGGGGCGGGACAGCGTGGGGGGTCGCGCCGACCGCCTTACGTCTTTAGGGGCGCTGAACGGCGAATTCGGCGCGACCCCCCTCCTCAATCCTCCCCCACAAGGGGGGAGGAGGCGGCGCGGCGCGGCTTCAAGCGATTGCCTTGGGGAAGGGCGCGCCCTTTGACCGCGCCGCCGTTCGGCGCCACCTTCGCCGCATGGATCTGCCCGCCTTCCGCAGTTCGCTCGCGGCGCCCGCGCCGCCGTCCGGCCTGAGCCTCGCGCTCAAGGCCCTGTGGCTCGACGCGCGCGGCGACTGGGACGGCGCCCATGAGGCGGCCCAGGCGGATGAAGGCGGCGACGGCGACTGGGTCCACGCCTATCTGCACCGCAAGGAGGGCGACGCCGGCAACGCCGCCTACTGGTATCGCCGCGCCGGAAAGCCGGTGTGCCGGACCGCGCTCGACGATGAATGGACGGCGATCGCCGAGGCGCTGCTCGCCCGCCGCTGAGCGAGCCTCAGGCGCGTCTGCGACAGCGCGCCCCATCGCCGCGCTTTTGCGCGAGGCGTACGCACTCTGCATGTCCGCCGCAGTCAATCCGCCTCCCGTCGTCCGCGTCGCCGTCCGCCGGGCGTCGCCCGACTGCGCCGTCGCCTACGAGGCGCTGCTGCGCGGCATGTTCCGCGACATGAAGGGCTTTCCCGGCTTCGTCAGCGCCGACGTCATTCCGCCGGCGCGCGAGGGCGGCGATTATCAGGTGGTGACCAAGTTCGCCACGCAGGCCGACCTCGCGCGCTGGGACGGGTCGGACATCCACGGCGACTGGCTGCGCCGGCTGGCGACGGTCGCCGAAGGGGCGCCCGACTATCGGGTCATCACCGGCCTCGAGGCCTGGTTTGCCCCCGAGGTGGTGCCGGCGAGCGTCAATCCGCCGCGCTGGCGCATGACGCTCGCGACCTGGCTCGGCATCTTCCCGACCGCGAGTCTGGTCCTCTGGTTCGTCGCCCCGCTGCTCGGCTTCCTGCCGTTCCTGGTGCGGACAGCGGCGCTGACCGGGCTGATCACCTTCGCGATGAGCTACGGCGTGATGCCGCGACTGGCGCGCTGGCTGAAGCCCTGGCTGACGCGCCGCTGACTCCCGGCGCGGCAGGAGTCACGCGCCGAAGGCGCGCGCCGTCAATCCGATCATGGTCACGAACGCGGCGAGCGACGCGAGCTCGACGATATCGCGCAGGGTGAGAAGTGCGGTTTCACGCATCACGGACCTCCCTCGGCCTGTCTGATCAGGCTATGAACATGGTATGTTCTATTTTTGTTCTGATCAACAGGAGGGTCGCGACGTGGTTAAGACGAGCGGAAAAGGCGTCGCGGCGGGCGTGTAGTTCAGCACCCTCTCCCGCGAACGGGGAGAAGGGCCAGGCTTCGCCGTCTTGCCGGAGTTCAGGGCCTGCGCGGTTCGCCGGCGACGACCGAAGCGCGCCTGCCGTCATCGCAAGGAGCCCGAAGGGCGACGCGGCGCTTCAGAGCGGACGGGCGAGGACGCCGATCGTCGCCTGGGCCGTAAAGCTGAACGCCCTGCGACGCCTGGTTCGCCGCGTCGCTTCTCTCCTCGCGTTGACACGCGACGACGGGGATTTCCGCTTTCACCCCGCGGCCCGGTCCAGCTCCGGATAGCGCCGGAAGATCCCGTGCTCGTTGAACGGCAGGCGCCGGTCCGAGGCGAGATAGCCGGCGATGGCGGGGAGGCGGGCGACCGAGGCGGCGAGCGCGGACAACTTTGGCCAGCGTGCGTCCGCGTCGGCAAAGGCGCGCGGGAAAGCGTAGCCCATGCCGACCCAGCACTGGAACAGCGAGAGATCGACGGTCGTCAGCTGCTCGCCGACGATATGGGCGGACCCCGCGGGATTACCGGCGAGGGCGCGTTCGAAATAGCCGAAGTATTTCGGCAGGCGATGGTCGAGGAAGGCCGTCGCCCGCGCCTTCGCCTCGGCCTTCTGGTCCTCGTAGTAGAGCGCGGTCGAGATCGGATGATGCGTGTCGTGCACTTCGGCGACAAAGTCGGTGATGGTGAGCTGCAGGCCCTGCGCATAGAGGCGCATCGCTTCGTCGACGGGCGCGAGGCCGAGCTTCGGGCCGAGATAACCGAGGATGCCCGCGACATGCGAGACGAGGACGGCGCCGTCGCGCAGGAACGGCGGCGCGAACGGACCGGGCGCCTGCGCCATCAGCGCCGTCATCGCCTTGACGCCCTGACCGGGCCCGTGGCCGCGGGCGACGTCGACGTAGTCCGCGCCGGCCGCCTCCAGCGCCAGGCGGACGAATTCGCCGCGGCCCTGGATGCCCGGCCAGTAGAAGAGTTCGTAGGGCATCGGACGTCTCCCGTCGTTTGAGCATCCCGCCGGCGGCGGCTCGCCGGCGCGACTCAGCCCTGCGGCCGCATGCGGTCGGCGGCCTCGGCGAAGCGACGGGCGTGGTCGAGCAGCTCGCCGTCGGTCGGATGGTCGGCGGCCTCGACCGCCTCGACCCGCGCCCGGATCGCGGGGTGCTTCTCGGCCAGGAATTTCGCCAGCTCGTCCTTCTCCTGCGCCGGACCGACGATCAGGATCGCGCCTGCGTCGGCGATCGCCTCGGCGACCTTTTCCAGAAACTCCCGGTCCATCGGGACGCGATGGCCCGTCCTTTTCTCGCCGTGGCTGACGTCGCGGACCGAATGGTCCGGCCGAACGGTCTTGCGATCGGCCTCGTCGAGGCTGAAGTGGACGATGCGGGCGTGGGCCTGATCGATCCAGACGACCGCGTGATAATGGCCGGGCATGGGGCGCCTCCGTGGGTGTGGCGGGATACTCTGCGCTTCGCCCGCCCGCTGTCCAGCCTCTCGGCGCGCGGTTCGCGGTGCAGGTAGAGCGCAAGATTCCCCACCAAGGACACGAAGGTTCACGAAGACTTTGTGTCCTTTGTGTCCTTTGTGTCCTTGGTGGTGAACCCGCCCTTTCGGCCCCACCGCGCCTGCGATAAGACCCGCCCATGCGTAATGCCGCCAAGACCGAGAGCAAGAAGCCCGCCGCCGCGCCCGACAAGGTCGCCCTCTACGATATCGGCGAGGACGAGGCCGGGATGCGGCTCGATCGCTGGTTCCGCCGGCGCTTTCCCGACCTGCCGCAGTCGCACTTGAACAAGATCGTGCGCAAGGGCGAGGTGCGGGTCTCGGGCAAGCGCGCCGAGGTGTCGACGAAGCTCGAACTCGGCCAGACCGTGCGCGTGCCGCCGCTGCGCCTGCCCGTCGCGCCGGGACCGGGCGAGAAGAAGCCCGCCAACCCCGAGGACGCGAGGGCGATCCGGGCGATGACGCTCTACGAGGATAAGGACGTCATCGTGCTCAACAAGCCCTACGGCCTTGCGGTGCAGGGCGGCTCAGGCACCAAGCACCATGTCGACGGCATGCTCGAGGCGCTCGCCGACAAGGACGGGACGCGGCCGGTGCTGGTCCACCGCCTCGACCGGGACACGTCCGGCGTCCTGCTGCTGGCCAAGTCGCGCAAGATCGCCGCCGATCTCGGCGAGATCTTCCGAAGCCGTCAGGCGAAGAAGATCTACTGGGCGATGGTCGAAGGCGTGCCGAAGCCGGCGCAGGGACGAATCTCGATGTTTCTCGCCAAGGGCGAGGGCATGGGCGACGAGCGCGGCGCGAAAGGGGCGGGCAGGGCGGAGATCGAGCGGATGCGGGTGGCCAAGCACGGCGACCCGGAGGCGCAGCATTCGCTGACCCTCTATGCCGTGGTCGACAAGGTCTCGCCGCGCCTCGCCTGGCTGTCGATGCGGCCAATCACGGGCCGCACCCACCAGTTGCGCGCCCATTGCGAGGCGATCGGCCACCCGATCGTCGGAGACCCGAAATACAACCGCAAGCCCGAGAACGACCCGGCCCGCAACGATCCGCTGCGCGCCGTGCCGCCGGGAATCGAGCCGAAGCTGCATCTGCTCGCGCGCCGGTTGATCCTGCCGCACCCGCGCGGCGGAACCATCGACGTGACCGCGCCGTTGCCGGCGCACATGAAGGCGAGCTTCGCCATGTTCGGCTTCGAGCCGCCCGAGCACGACCCGATCGAGGACGCGCCCGATGCCTGACGACGGACGCGATCCGATGCGCGCTGCGCAGGCGAACATGCGCCCGGCGCCGCTGAAGCGTTTCTACGCGACGGCCGGCCTCGTCGAGGCGGACGGCCGGTTCGCGCTGACTCTCGACGGGCGGCGGGCGCGCACGCCGGGGCGGAACCCGGTCGCGGCGCCGAGCCGCGCCGTAATGGAGCGCGTGGCCGAGGAATGGGCGCGCCAGGGCGAAGCGCTCGATCCGTCCGCCATGCCCTTGACCCGCCTGCTCAATTCCGCTCTCGACGGGGTGGCGAAGGCGATGGACGAGACGCGCGCGGAGATCGTGCGCTACGCCGGCTCCGATTTGCTCTGCTACCGGGCGGACGATCCGGAGGCGCTGGCCGAGCGCCAGCGGCTGGCCTTCGATCCGGTGCTCGACTGGGCGGCGGAGGAACTCGGCGCGCGCTTTGCGCTCGCCGCCGGGGTGATGCATGTCGCGCAGCCCGAGGCGACGGTCGGCGCGGTCCGGGACGCGGTGGCGCGCTTCGACGATCCGGTCGCCCTCGCGGCCCTCAGCGTCGTTACGTCGCTGACCGGCTCGGCGGTCCTCGCGCTCGCCGTGGCGCGGGGCCGGCTGTCGGCGGACGAGGCCTGGCGCCTCGCCCATCTCGACGAGGATTTCCAGATCGAGAAGTGGGGCGAGGACGAAGAGGCGGCGGCGCGGCGCGCGGCGCGCTGGCGCGACATGGAGGCCGCGGCGGCGGTGCTTCAGGTCGGGCTTGAGCCGCCGGGCGGGCTTAACCCGACGCAGCCCCGCTGATAGCGTCTCTGTTTGCTGATCGGGATCGATTCGGTTGGCGGAAGCGCCGGTTTGAAGCCGACGCGCTCGGCAAGAGAGGAAGAATCATGAAGGTTACGCGTGTCGCCGCCGTCGCGGCGTTGGGGGCGATGATCGCCATGGGCGGAATGTTCGCGAGCGCGACTCCCGCCGGAGCGGTCATCTATTGCAAGACGGTCGGCGTGCCGAGAGGCTGCGTCGCCCGGCCTGTGGCGCGTCCCGTCGTCTACTGCAAGCGCGTCGGCTATCCGAAGGGCTGCGTCGTGCGCTGAGGTCCGGCGCCGACTGACGATCTCCGGCCGTCGATCGCGCCCGATCGGCGGCCGCTTGCTGTTCATGCGAACGTCGCACATCGTCGCCGTTCCGGCGCGCCGCGCGCCGTGCTATTCCGGGCCTCGACGCAAGGTTTCGGAGCCAAAGAAAACCGTGAAGAACATCCTCGCCAAACTCGACGCCCGGCGCGCGCGCGCACGTCTCGGCGGCGGCGAAAAGCGCATCGCTTCGCAACACGAGAAGGGCAAGCTCACGGCCCGCGAGCGCATCGAACTCCTGCTCGACCACGATTCGTTCGAAGAATTCGACATGTTCGTCCAGCATCGCTGCGACGACTTCGGCATGGAGGCGACCAAGATTCCCGGCGACGGCGTGGTGACCGGCTGGGGCACGGTCAACGGCCGCACCGTCTACGTGTTCGCCAAGGACTTCACCGTGTTCGGCGGCTCGCTGAGCGAGACCCACGCCCAGAAGATCACCAAGATCCAGGACATGGCGGTCAAGAACCGCGCCCCGATCATCGGCCTGTTCGACGCCGGCGGCGCCCGCATCCAGGAAGGCGTCGCGGCGCTCGGCGGCTATGGCGAGGTGTTCCAGCGCAACGTGCTCGCCTCCGGCGTCATCCCGCAGATCTCGCTGATCATGGGCCCCTGCGCCGGCGGCGACGTCTATTCCCCGGCGATGACCGACTTCATCTTCATGGTGCGCGACACGAGCTACATGTTCGTGACCGGCCCGGACGTGGTCAAGACCGTGACCAACGAGACCGTGACCGCGGAGGAGCTGGGCGGCGCCCAGGTCCACACCACCCGCTCCTCGATCGCCGACCGCGCCTACGACAACGACGTCGAGGCGCTGTTGCAGATGCGCCGCCTGATCGACTTCCTGCCGGCGTCGAACCTCGAGCAGCCGCCGAAGCTGCCGAGCTTCGACAGCCCCGACCGGATCGACATGTCGCTCGACACGCTGGTGCCGGACAATCCCAACAAGCCCTACGACATGAAGGAGCTGATCCTAAAGATCGCCGACGAGGGCGACTTCTTCGAGATCCAGGAGGCGCACGCCAAGAACATCGTCACCGGTTTCGTCCGCATCGAGGGCACGGCGGTCGGGATCATCGCCAACCAGCCGCTGGCGCTGGCGGGCGTGCTCGACTCGGACGCGTCCCGAAAAGGGGCGCGCTTCGTGCGCTTCTGCGACTGCTTCAACATCCCGATCGTCACCTTCGTCGACGTGCCGGGCTTCCTGCCCGGCACTGCGCAGGAATACGGCGGCCTGATCAAGCACGGGGCGAAGCTCCTGTTCGCCTTCGCCGAGGCGACGGTGCCCAAGGTCACCGTGATCACCCGCAAGGCGTTCGGCGGCGCCTACGACGTCATGTCGTCCAAGCACTTGCGCGGCGACATCAATCTGGCGTGGCCGACGGCGCAGATTGCGGTCATGGGCGCCAAGGGCGCGGTCGAGATCATCTTCAGGTCCGACATCAACGATCCCGCGAAGATCGCGGAAAGAACAAGGGAATACGAGGACGCGTTCCTGTCGCCTTTCGTCGCCGCCGAGCGCGGCTACATCGACGAGGTGATCATGCCGCACTCGACCCGGCGTCGGCTGTCGCGGGTGCTCAACATGCTGCGCAACAAGAAGCTCGAGAACCCGTGGAAGAAACACGACAACATACCGCTGTGAGGGCGGGAGGCTCAGTAGATTTCCAGGCAGCCGGCGTCGCCGGAGGCGAATGCGGCGATTGCGGGAGCATGAGCGCGGAGGAGCGCCTCGACCGCTGCGGATGGCTGACTTCCGCAGCGGAGCCAGACAATCTTCGGTGGCGCGCCGAACAGCGTCGCAAATTCGGAGAAGTCTGAGTCCAGAGTCACGATGACGAAATCATTCGCCTTGGCGTACCGCCAGATTGCGAGATCGTCCGTTCGGTCCAGGCCAAGCAAACGGACATGACCCGCGTCAGGAAACAGATCCTGCACAGTTTGAAGCTCAGGTTCTCGTCGAACAGGAGTTTCATCCCGTGGTGACGATACGGCGCTCGCGTTCGGCGGCGAAGGCGAGGCAGGCCCGAATGTCTTCTTCAGTCAGTTCCGGAAAGTCCGACCGAATTTCTTCATGGGTCATTCCGGTGGAAAGCCAGCCAAGAACGTCGGACACGGCGATCCTCAAGCCGCGGACGCAAGGCCTACCGCCCCGCTTTCCGGGTTCATGGGTTATGATCTGTCGGTAGTTCATCAGCGCGATCTCACCAGACGTTCAGACAATAGCAAATCTCAGGACGGCCGCGCCAGATCCGCTGACGGACCTGAATGGACGCGCTGAAGCGCGTCGGAGCGGCGCCCAGGGGCGCTCAAATCCAACGCCTCACGCGCCGCGCATAGTCGCGATATTCCGCCCCGAACTTGCGCGCCAGATACGCCTCCTCGCGCGCGACCACGCCCCAGCGCAGGACGACGAAGAGGACGCCCAGCGCCGCGAAGAACCACAGGCTGTCGAGCGCGACCGCGAGGCCGAAGACGACGACGAACATCGCGAGATAGATCGGGTTGCGCGACCAGCGGTAGAGGCCGGTCGAGAGGATCGCGCGCGTCGGGCGGATCGGCAGCACGGCGGTGCCCGCCCGGCGGAAGTGGAGGAGCGCCCAGAGCTCGGTCGCGAGGCCGGCCGCGATCAGGGCGCCGCCGACCGCCCAGCGCGCAAAGCCTTCGGGCAGGAAGGGCGCCGGCCAGAGCCTGCCAGCGAGCCACGCGGCGGCGACGCAGACGGCCAGCGCGACCGGGGGCAGGACGATGACGTCCGGGTGGTCCTTGTCGGCGGGCATTGGGTCCTTGCACGGCGAGAACGCTAATCTAAAGCAATGCCTTGAATTCATCGACGCTCAAAGCCGCCTGCCGGATGATCGCACGCAACGTGCCGGGCTTGAGGTCGTGTTTCGCATGGACGGGCACGGTCACGGTGCGCTTCGCATCACCGGGAAAGGTCATCACGTAATGGCTGCCGACCACTCGGTCGACGACGAAGCTGACCGTACGAGGGCGCGTACAACGGTCCGGCCATCGACGGCAGGCAACTTGCCGACGGTCACGTCAGGCTGCGACGGTCACGCGACGAATCTCCGGGGAGGCGTCGGACGGAATCTCCAGCCCGTGGGCCACTCGAAATTCCACCACCGCCCGGATCGCCTCCTCCGCGTTGGCGAGAGCGCTCGCTTCGTCATCCCCTTCCGTGATGACTTCCGGGAATGCCGGCACGAGCACCGTGTAACCGCCCTCCGGTTGCGGTTCGAGGATAACGGTGAAGCTGCGTCGTACGGGCATTTCAATTTCCGGTTCGAGCCTAGCAGGCGTACGCGCGCGGGAGCAAACCCCTCAGTACCCCGCCATCCACTCCCGCCGCTTCGCCCACATCATCACCCAGTCGTCGTTTTCGAGGCTGCGGCCGGTGAGTTTGGCGCGCGCGGCGCTGGCGAAGGCGCGGGTCGCGCAGGCGAGCCAGAGCTCGGCGAGGCCGACCGGCACGAGCGCTTTCGACCAGTGGCGGCGGATGGTGGTGGTCTTGGCCGTCCAGTTCTGCAGCATGCGCACGCCCCTCGGGGCCGAGGCGCCGCCCAGATGCATGATCTCCGCGTCCGGCGTGATCATCGGCCGATAGCCCATCGCCGCGGCGCGCAGGCACATGTCGGCTTCCTCGCCGTACATGAAATAGCGCCGGTCGAACCCGCCGAGCTTCCGCCACAGCGCCGTCGGCAGCATGAAGAAGCTGCCCTGCACCATGTCGACCTCGCGGACGGTGTCGCGCTTCCAGCCGCCGATCGCCTCCGGGTTGAACAGGGGCGAGTCCTTGAACAGGATGGTGAAGCCGGCGAGGTAGCAGAACAGGCTCCACACCGTCATCTTGTCCCACGCCGACGCCGGATTGAGCGAGCCGTCGGGAAAGACGGTGCGGCCGCCGGTGATGCCGGCTTCCGGATGAAGTTTTGAAAACGCAAGCAAGTTGTTGATCGCGTTAGGGTAAACTTCGGTGTCGGGGTTGAGCAGCAGCACCCACTCGCTGTCGACATGCTCGATCGCCGCGTTGTTGGCGCGGGCGAAGCCGAAATCGCTTTCGTTGCGGATCAGGTCGGCCTGCGGGAAGCGCTCGGCGATCACGTCGGCGGAGCCGTCCTCGGAGCCGTTGTCCGCGACGATCACCCGCATGTTCAGGTCGGGCGTGTTGGCGAACAGGGTCTCGAGACAGCGCAGCGTCAGATCGCGCGTGTTCCAGGTGACGACGATGACGGTCAGTTCGGCCGGCGAGGCGCCGGCGGGGCTCCCCCGAGCGCCGGATTCCGGACTGGACGCGGTGTGCGACAGGGTCATGTTCGCCATCCTGTGCTCGTGAGGCGTCCTGTGCTCGCGAGGGGCGCGCCGAATAAGGCGGCCCATCAGGCTCGGACGGAGCCGCGAAGGCAAGCGGCCGCCTCGGCCGGCCCGGATTGCGGCGCCGGCGGACGTCGATTATCCTATCCGAGCCTTACTCGTCCATGAAGAGGTCGCAAAACCTTTTCGGCTTTCCGTCGAAAGAGCTTCCCCGGCCTCAACCGCGACATCAATTTCGAGGAAATTCCGCGCTTCGCGCGGCCGCCCCATTTGCCGGACCGCAAGGGAGGTCTCGATGGCCACGGTGACGTATCATATCGTCGAGCACGACGGCGGCTGGGCCTACCGGGTCGGCGGGGCGTATTCGGAGACGTTCGCGAGCCACGACGAGGCCCGCGCCGCCGCCGCAGAGGCGGCCGCCGAGCAGAGAGTGGCGGGCGAAACGACAGACATTCTCTACGAGGACGCGCACGGGCAGTGGCTGGTCGAGCAGGCGAAGGGCGGCGACCGGCCCGACACCGAGGTCGAGGAGGGATAGAGGCGCGTCGATCTGCGCTGTTTCGCGCGAACGCTTCCGTTTCCACCTTGCCCTTTCCGGGCTTTCCTGCTAGCGGACGGCCCTCGCGTCGGCTTGCGTCGGCGCGGAAACCCGGGTGTTCGACCGCCGGCCACGCGCCGGCCCGCTGAAAGCGGAGAAGGGTCGCGCGAATGGCGCGGCCTTCCCGGCGAGCGAGCGCCTGACCGTCAACGCGAACCCAACCGCCGGCGCCGCCCGACCCGGGCACTCCAGGAGAACCAATGTCGCAAACCCAGACCCACGCGCCGTCGCGCGAGGATTTCGCCGCGCTTCTCAATGAGACCTACGGCGACGAGGAGGCTTTCGAAGGCTCGGTCGTCAAGGGCCGCGTGGTCGCCATCGAAAAGGACATGGCCGTCATTGACGTCGGCCTCAAGACCGAGGGTCGTGTCGCCCTCAAGGAATTCACCAATCACGGCCGCGACGCCGCCCCGGGCGTGGGCGATGAGGTCGAGGTCTACCTCGAGCGGATCGAGAACGCGCTCGGCGAAGCCGTGCTGTCCCGCGACAAGGCCCGCCGCGAGGAGAGCTGGGTCAAGCTCGAGCAGGCCTTCGAGAAGAACGAGAAGGTCGAAGGCGTGATCTTCAACCAGGTCAAGGGCGGCTTCACCGTCGATCTCGACGGCGCCGTGGCCTTCCTGCCGCGCAGCCAGGTCGACATCCGCCCGGTGCGCGACGTCGCCCCGCTGATGAACGTGCCGCAGCCGTTCCAGATCCTCAAGATGGATCGCCGCCGCGGCAACATCGTCGTGTCGCGCCGCACCGTGCTCGAGGAGAGCCGGGCCGAACAGCGCCACGAGATCGTCGCCAATCTCGCCGAAGGGCAGGTGGTCGACGGCACTGTCAAGAACCTCACCGACTACGGCGCGTTCGTCGACCTCGGCGGCATCGACGGCCTGCTGCACGTCACCGACATCGCCTGGCGCCGGGTCAACCACCCGAGCGAAGTGCTGTCCATCGGCCAGCAGGTCAAGGTCCGGATCATCAAGATCAACCACGAGACCCACCGCATCTCCCTCGGCATGAAGCAGCTGCAGGAAGATCCGTGGTCGAACATCGAGACCCGCTACAGCGTTAACCAGAAGCTGAAGGGCCGCGTGACGAACATCGCCGACTACGGCGCGTTCGTGGAGCTCGAGCCGGGCATCGAGGGGCTGATCCACGTCTCGGAAATGTCGTGGACCAAGAAGAACGTTCACCCCGGCAAGATCGTCTCGACCAGCCAGGAGGTCGAGGTTCAGGTGCTCGAGGTCGATTCGGCCAAGCGGCGCATCTCGCTCGGCCTGAAGCAGACCCTGCAGAACCCGTGGGAGGCCTTCCTCGAGAAGCACCCGATCGGCTCCACGGTCGAGGGCGAGGTCAAGAACAAGACCGAGTTCGGCCTGTTCATCGGCCTCGACGGCGACGTCGACGGCATGGTCCACCTCTCCGACCTCGACTGGAATCGTCCCGGCGAGCAGGCGATCGAGGACTACAAGAAGGGCGACAAGGTCGAGGCCAAGGTTCTCGACGTCGACGTCGAGAAGGAGCGGATCGCGATCGGCATCAAGCAGCTCGCCTCCGATCCGTTCGCGGCCCGCAAGCCCGCCGCCGGCGAGGAGGGCGCGACGGCCGAAGGCGGCGACCTGCGCAAGGGCGGCGTCGTCACCTGCGAGGTGATCGAGGTCAAGGACGGCGGCCTCGAGGTCAAGATCTCCGGCACCGACCTCACCACCTTCATCAAGCGCAACGAACTCGCCCGCGACCGTGGCGACCAGCGCCCCGAGCGGTTCTCGGTCGGCGAGAAGGTCGACGCCCGCATCGTGCAGTTCGATCGCCGCGCCCGCAAGGTCGCGGTCTCGATCAAGGCGCTCGAAGTGGCCGAAGAGAAGGAAGCGATCGCGCAGTACGGTTCGGCCGACTCGGGCGCGTCGCTCGGCGACATTCTCGGCGCCGCGCTCAAGGCGCGCGAGCAGCGCAAGTAGGCGCGCAGTCTCGGCGCGCCCGGCTCGGGCGCGCTCCTCGATCCAGCCCGCGGGGAGCCATTCCCGCGGGCTTTTTCTTGAGCGGATTTCCCGGCGCGGACACACGCGCGCCAGCCGTTCTTTCACGCGGCGGCCTTGTGACAGTTATGTGACGTTCGTCACAGCGGCGGCTTCGCCTTTCGTCTAATAAATTGCGGAAGCGAGGAATAAGCTGCGGGGGGTGAGAGTCTCTGGATCGAGTCCTTTCAAGGAGGAAGCGATGAAGACGGTTCTCTGCTCGACGGTGGCGCTGACTCTCTCTTTGACGGTTCCGATGACCGCGGGAGCCGCCGCCAACGGCGTTCATCACGGCGGGCTCCCGCACCGAATGGCTCATGTTTGGAAGATCCCCGCCGGCGCCGAGGCGTTCTCCTCGAGACCCGCGACCATTCGCACCGTGGAGACGGACGGGCTTAGTCGCGACGTGAACGCCTGCAACTTCGGCTGCATAGACAATTACTGACGATTCGGAGGGGCAGAGGAGAGCGCTCTTGTTCGACGGGCTCTTCTCTGTCCCCAACGAGTTAGACCGGCGAGCCGCCGTTGGGGGGGCGGCGATCCCGCCGAGCCTCGCCCCCGCCGCGTCGCGCTCAAGCCGGGACGCCGCCTCTCAATCCGCGGCGTCGGCCGCGCGATACGCGGCCGGGCAGGCGGCGATCAGGCGATGCAAATACGCGATCAGCCAGCGGCCCCCGCGCCCGATCACGCAGCCACGCATACGCATGACATGGATGCGGAACAGGAACGGATCCTGCTCGGCGAGGTCGAGCGCCTTGAGCCGTCCCGCGGCGATGTGATCGCGCACCATGTGCAGCGGCATGTTGCACCAGCCGAATCCCGCCAGCAGGAACTCGAGGCGCGTCGACAGGTCCGCGAATCGCCATACGTGATGGCCGACGATGCCGCCGCTGAAATTCTGCGTGAGGGGCGTGCGGTCGGTCAGGACCAACTGCACGTAGGGCTCCAGCGCCGCGCGCGGAATGGGTTCGGGCTCCCGGGCGAGCGGATGGTCGACGGCCACGACCCGCACCACGTCGAAGGCGGCGAGAAACTCGGCGATCAGGTCGCCCGCGCCTGTGGGACGCAGCGGCGCGATGGCGAATTGCGCGACGCCGTCCCTCAGGCGCTGATCGGATCCGCCCAGGTTCTCGGTGAAGATCCGGACGGGAAGCTTCGGAAACGCTTCGGCCAGTCCCTTGAGGCTGGCGATCAGGGGTTCGTGAGGGAAGATCGGATCGACGGCGAAAGAAAGCTCCGGCTCGACGCCCGAACTGATGCTGGCCGCCCGCGCCTTGAGTTCGTCCGCGCGCTCGAGCAGGCGCCGCGCGTCCTTGACCAGCGTTTCGCCCGCGCCCGTCAGGCGCGGAGCCTTGCCTGACCGGTCGAACAGCGCCACTCCGAGATTCGACTCGAGCCCCGCCACCGACTGGCTGATCGCCGACTGCACCCGTCCCAGCTTTCGGGCGGCGGCGGAGAAGCTGCCTTCGTCGGCGGCGGCGACGAAAATTCGCATCTGGTCGAGAGTGAGCGCGTCGATCATGGTCTTTTCTATCAGGCCAATCGATGGACACCATCATATTTTGCCCGGTTGTAATGATACCGACCGCGCTCCATCGTGCGGCGGGAGTCTCCGTCGACTGAACTCGGAAACGAGAGAGTGACCCGATCGGGGCGGCCGAGCGTATCGCCGTCGAAGAAATGGCGCAGATCTTCCGTCGGACCGGATTCCGAGGAGGTTCCGTCCAAATATGGAAGGTTTTGCGATGTCGGTATTGTTCTCGAAGGCCACGCTGGGGCCGCTCACGCTTCAAAATCACCTTGTCATGAGTCCGATGACGCGCAGCCGCGCCATTGGCGGCGTTCCGAACGAACTGATGGCGCAGTACTACGCGCAGCGGGCGTCGGCGGGGCTGATCGTGACCGAAGGCACGTCGCCCTCGCCGAACGGCCTCGGCTACCCGCGCATCCCCGGCATTTTCTCGGCCGAACAGGTCGAGGGTTGGGCGGCGGTGGTCAAGTCGGTCCACGCGCTCGGCGGCAAGGTGTTCATCCAGTTCATGCACACCGGCCGGATCGGGCACCCCTTGAACCTGCCGGCCGGGGCTCGGGTGCTGGGGCCGTCGGCGGTTGCGGCCAAGGAAGAGATGTACACCGACGCCGAGGGCATGAAGGCGTTGCCGACGCCGGAGGCGATGTCCGAGGCGGACATCAAGACGGCTGTCGCCGAGTTCGCCAAGGCGGCGAAGAACGCCGTCGAGGCGGGCTTCGACGGGGTCGAGTTGCACGGGGCGAACGGCTATCTGCTCGAGCAGTTCATCCGGCCGACCTCGAACCTGCGCACCGATCGGTACGGCGGCGCAATCGAGAATCGCGCGCGTTTCGTCCTCGAGGTCGTCGACGCCACGATCGCGGCGATCGGCAAGGAGAAGGTCGGCATTCGCCTGTCGCCGTACGGCGTCTTCAACGACATGCCGCTCTATCCCGAGATGGAGGCCGACTACGGCTATCTCGCGCACAGGCTCAACGAAACCGGGTTGCTGTACATCCATCTCGTCGACCACTCGGCGATGGGCGCGCCGGCCGTGCCGGACGCGATCAAGGCCTCGTTCCGGAGCGCATTCAAGGGCGCGCTCATTCTGTCGGGCGGCTATGACGCGGCGGGCGCCGAAAGCGACCTGGCCGCGGGCAAGGCCGACCTGATCGCATTCGGCAGGCCCTTCCTCGCCAATCCGGACCTGGTCGAACGCCTCAGGACAGGCGCCGGATTGAACCCGCTCGACTTCGCCACTTTCTATACCCCCGGGCCCAAGGGATACACCGACTACCCGACGCTGGCGGGATAACGGCGCTCACGCATCGGCGCCGCCCGACGCGGCGGCGCCGAAGACGACCTTGTCCGCGATCACGACGATGGACCGCAGAGACCGCCGGCGGCGGCCTCCTGGACCTCTTGGATCGCCATGTCGAAAAGCGTCGCGGCAAGCCTTGAGAATGTCGCGGCTTCGGCGACCGCCATCATCTCAACCGATGGATTTAATCAGAATTTCTCCAATTGCGCTGATAGCATGAAGACCTCATGTTGCGACGCAAGGAGATTCCCATGACCGAAGTCAGGAACGACAGCCGCGCCGCGATCGGCGTGGCCGCGACGGCGCAGCTTTTTGGCGAAGCGCGCACCCACAGCGCCTTCCTTGCGAAGCCTGTGCCGGACGCGCTGCTCGTCGAGGCGCTCGACCTCGCCAAGATGGGACCGACGGCGGTCAACTCACAGCCGATGCGCGTGCTGTTCCTGCGCTCCGCCGAGGCCAAGGAGCGTCTGGGCCCGGCGCTGTCGCCCGGCAACCTCGCCAAGACGCTCGCGGCGCCGGTCGTGGCGATCGTCGCCTACGACACCGAGTTCTATGAACACCTGCCGTTCCTGTTTCCCCATGCCGACGCGAAGGCGTGGTTCGTCGGTCGCGACGCGCATATCGAGCGCACCGCCTTTCAGAACGGGTCGCTGCAGGCCGCCTACCTCATTCTCGCCTTGCGCGCGGTCGGCCTCGACGCCGGCCCGATGGCCGGCTTCGACAACGCCAAGGTCGACGCCGAGTTCTTCCCGGGCGGCAAGGTCAAGTCGAACATCCTCATCAACATCGGCTACGGCGACGACGCCAAGCTCTTCCCCCGCAACCCGCGCCTCACCTTCGACCAGATGGCGAAGGTGCTTTGAAAAACTCTGGAGATATTGGCATGAGCGCTTCATCTTTCCCCGAGGTCGCCGGAACGGCCAAGGTGTCGGTCCTGCCGCGGACCTGGGCGCCGGCGATGCATTCGCTCCTGCGCATCGTCACGGGCCTCCTGTTCCTCGAGCACGGAACCGGCAAGATCGTCGGCTTCCCCGCGGGCCTGCCGTTCATCGACAAGATGCCGGTCGGGATGCTCTATTTCACCGGCCTGATGGAGCTCGTCGGCGGCGTCCTGATCGTGCTCGGCCTGTTCACACGGCCGACCGCCTTCGTGCTTTCGGGCTTCATGGCGGCGGCCTATTTCCTGGCCCATTTTCCGCAGAGCTTCTTTCCCGCGATCAATTACGGCGAGCCGGCGGTGCTGTTCTGCTTCGTGTTCCTGTTTCTGGCGGCGGCTGGGCCGGGCCCGTGGTCGCTTGACCGCGAGTGAGCGGATTTTCCCGAGAGCGAACGTCCCGGCCCGGCGGCGGGATCGAGCATGAGGGTCATCGACTATGCGGACCGTGTTCCGCATAGCCGCGCTGAGCGCCTTCGACCGGGTGACGGCGAAGGCGTTTTTGAGTTGAAAACGGAGATAGGTGCATGTCGGTCAAGGTTCTCGTTCTCTACTACTCCAGCTACGGCCATATCGAGGCCATGGCGCAGGCGGAAGCGGAAGGCGCGCGCGCCGCGGGTGCGAGCGTCGACATCAAGCGCGTTCCCGAGAACGTGCCCGAGGCCGCCGCCAAGGCCGCCCATTTCAAGCTCGATCAGGCGGCGCCGGTCGCTACGGCCGATGACCTGAAGAACTACGACGCCATCATCGTCGGCGCGCCGACCCGGTTCGGACGCATGCCGTCGGCGATGGGCAGCTTCTGGGAGCAGGCCGGCGGGCTGTGGGCCACTGGCGCGCTGCACGGCAAGGTCGGCGCGGCCTTCACCTCGAGCGCCACCCAGCATGGCGGCAACGAGACCACGCTGTTCTCGATCATCGCCAATCTGCTGCACTTTGGCCTGGTGATCGTCGGCCTGCCGTACAGCCACGCCGGGCAGATGTCGATCGACGAGATCGTCGGCGGCGCGCCCTACGGCGCGACGACCATCGCGGGCGGCCAGGGCCAGCGCCATCCGAGCAAACTGGAGCTCGACGGCGCCCGGCATCAGGGCGAACTCGTCGCCCGGACCGCCGCCAAACTCAAGGCGTAATCAGGAAACGGTCGCGCCCGCTCCGCAGCTTTGGCCTGTGGAGCGGGCAGGGGCTTCTCAAGCGAACGGATTGAAGGTCCCGAAGCCGGTGCCGAGGCCCGCGCCGGTGAACGGGTTGAAGTTCCCGCTATTGCTGGTCGTCCCGCCTGAAGTGGAGCCGCCGGTCGTGGTGTAGGCGATCCCGATGGTCGATACGACGTTCGGGCTCAGGATGTTGCCGATCGACGACGGCAAGGTTCCCGAGGTTTGGGCGAGCGCCGTGCTCAGAACGGAAGCGAGCGTCGTATCGACACGGTTATTTCCGTAAACAAATGACGAGGGCGTGATCGCCACGTTGTTCTGGAGTTCACCCTGTAGTTCCGGCGGCAGCCAGCTGAGATCCTGAACAATGTTATTCTTGTAGCTGATGTTCTGGGACGAGTTGTTCAGGTCCAGCGCGGTGATTGCCGAATTGGCGGTCAGCAGAATGTTTCCCGAAATCACGGCTCCGTTCGTGTAACCGAAATCGGCGATCGCGTAACCGCCCGCGTTCTGGATGATGTTGTTGGTGAACGACAGATTGTTGGCTTGCGTCATCGAATTGGTGCTGTATCCGCGGAAGGTTATCCCGCCGCCAGTGACACCGTTGATCTGGTTATTTTTGACGCTGACGTTGACGTTCTTTTCATTGGGCAGGTCGTAGACAGCGATGCCCTGCGCGTGGGTGGCGTTCACGCCCGTCAAGGAATTGAAGGAGACCGTCGCGCCCTTGTCCGAGTAGATGTTAATTCCGGTCGCGCCGGGATTGACGATTGTGTTGCCGGTGATCAGCGCGTTGGTGTCGTCATAACTGAAGATCCCGGCCGTGTTGAATACGGAACTGACCTTGTTGTTCTTGATGGTGATGTTCGTGTTGTGATCGCCGTCGATCGCTCCGACCATTTGCGCGGAGGCGGTGTTGGAGACGGTGTTGTTGGAGAAGATGATGTTACTGCTGCCGGTGGCGTAGAGCGCCGAGGTGGCGTATCCGCCCTGACCGTTCAAGGAGAAGCCGTCGACGGTGATGTTCGAGGACCCGCTGATGTCGATGCCATACATCTGCGAGGACACCGCGAGGTTGTGGACGCCCGGGGTGACTGCGGCGACGATATTGTTCCCCTCGATCGCGTATTCCGAGTAGGCGTTCGAACCGATCAGCGACGGGTTGTTGGTCAGGTAGTAGTCGACCTCGCCGGCGGGGTTGGGACCCGCGTAGGATCCCGAGACGGTCACAGTGTTGGTCGCGGCGTTTACGCCGGTGATCGTCATCGGGAAGTACCAGTTGGCGCCGCCGAACAGGTTGAGCGTGGTGTTGGCGAGCGTGCCAGGCGTCAGGGCCGCGACCTTCTTGGCGAGCGCGGCGTCAGTAATCGTCCAGGTGGTCGACGTTCCGACCTGCGCAACCTCCGACTGCGGAATCATCGTTCCGCCCTGGTCGGCGAACATGGGATTGGCGATGGTCGACGAGGTCGAGAGATATTGGACCTTGCCGTCGACGCTGATCACGTTCGACCCGGCGCTCGCCGCCGAGATGGCGACCGGGAGCACCGCGTCGGAGAGGCTCGCGTTATTCGGGTCCTGGGTGAACGTCACGCTGTAGCTGGTCTGGCCGTTGATGATGGCGCTGCCCGCGCCCCAGCCTGTTCCTTCGTAGAGGATGGGCTTGCCGCTGGCCCCGTTCACGCCGCTGAGGTTGATCTGACCCTGGTAGACGACGCCGGCCTTGAAGAGGACTGTGTCCCCCCCAGCCAAGGCGACTTTCGACGCGTTGGCGATTGCGTTCGAGTCCCCGGGCGCGTGTTTCAACGCTGAAGTGGTGGTCAGTCCGGTGTTGGTGTCCGAACCGGTCGCAAAGTCAACATAATACGTCGTCATGGTGCGGTATTTCCTGTGCTCCCCGCCCGCTGCGGCTCGGAAGAATGCCGACCGGCCGCCTTAAACCCCTCCGAGGAAGATAGAATTTTTCGTACCAAATTCACAACGGCAATTTTGTCGCAGGACATGATTTAAAATGAAGTTCTGGTGATGCTGATCTCGTAAAGGCCGCGTCCCGGCAGACTTCGATTGCGAAACTCTTGTTGATCAAACAACAAATTCGCGTTTCACGATCGCGATCGACGAACCGACACTCACAGTCGCCAACGATGCACAGTTCGCCGACATGATAGGCGCTTCCTATGCTTCCGGTCGGGCGCGGCGCGGGGCGATCGCCGCGTGTCGGCTCGCTTGCGTCGAGCGAAGCGATCATCTTGAGGAGACAAGCATGACAGCGCGCCGGCCATCCGGCCGCGACGGCGTGACGCAAGGGGGTTTACGAAAGTCTAAGGGCTAGGGCCCTTTGGGGTCCGTTCGAGCGCCTTCGGTCGGAGCCGGCGCCGATTCGGCCGCGCCTGACAGCCACCCGATCAGACGCGCCACCTCGCCCTTTAGTCCCGTCTTGGCGGGTGGCTCGGTCGCAGCGGCCGGAGGGGGGTCCGCTTCGACCATCGGAATCGGCAGCGGCGGCAGCGGCGCGGCCAGCTCCGCGGCGCGATCGAGCAGAGCCCGGCTGTCGGGCGCAGTCGCGATCTCGGCGAGCGCCAGAGCCGTGGCGGGCGGCGCGGCGACCCCCTGGGTGATGATCTTCGGCAGCGGCGGGGCCTCCGCCGGAGGAAGACGGAGCGGGGCAGGCGTGTTGGCGACCGCGACGACGGCGGGTTGCGCGTCCGGGGCGGCCTGAAGCGAAGCCGGCGCGTTCGCGCCGTCGTCCACCGGCGCGAGCAGCGCGAGATGCGCCGGGCGGGCGGGCGGCAGCGGGCTCGGCTTCGCCGGGGAAGGCGCCGCAAGGTCGGACGGCCGGACCGGGGGCAATGGAACGTCGGACAGCAGCGCCAGCTGCAGGAGATTGGCCGGCCGTCGCGGCGGCAGCGGCGCGAGGTAGAGCGCTGCGATCGGCCCCTTGAACTTGACCGGGCGGACGTCCGGCTGGGCGTCGCTTTCCACGGCCGGCTGCTCGAGCGCCGCAACGACTTGCTGCGCGGCCGCCGGCTCGGGCGCGGGGGCAGGCGCGGGCGTCGGCTCGGGCGCGGCGGCGACGACGACC
>CAMFKX010000034.1 GCA_945957375.1 uncultured Roseiarcus sp. | reverse complement strand
ACCCTGCCGCGAGCGCCCGCCGCAAGGCTGCCAGGCCGGCGTCGACGATCTCGGTCCGCACGAGGCGTTCGAGATTCTGTCTTTCGCGGGACGGCGGGTCGAAGGAGGCAATCCATTCGACGAGACAGGCGCCGTCGTCGGTCACCGGGCGCAGCCGCATGCTCGCCACGTAGTTGAGCAGCGGCGCATCCGCCTCCAGGATGCAGTAGCCGAAACAGCGCTTCGCGTCGGACAGGAACAGGAGCTGCTCGCGAATGTGCGAACCGTCGTTGAGGCGAAAGGACCGGACGCAGCCGACCTGATCGCTCGTCTCGTCGCGCTCGATCGCGCTCGACGCGACGGCGGGATGCCAGGCCGCGTGGCCGTTGAAGTCCCGCAGGACCGCCCACACCGCTTCGGCCGGCGCGTCGATGACGGCGGTGCGCCGGATCGAGACCCGGGTCACCGGGAGAAGCGCGCTTTCAGCGCCGCCAGCCCCGCCGCGAACACGTTGCGGCCGATATTCTGGACGAGGCCGTCCTCGCGGTCCGGCGCGGCGTCGAATTCCGCGCTCCATTCGGCGAAGGTGTGGTCGGTCTCGGTGATCGGAATGAGCCGGAAGGCGGCGACGTAGTTCTCGACGCCCATGGGACTCTCGAGGATCGAATATTCGAACGACAGGTCGTAGTCGGACAGCGAGAGCAACTGCTCGCGGATACGGCCCCCGTCGCGGAGTCGGAAGCTGCGGATGCAGCCGATCTGGTCAGAGGGCTTGTTCTGCTCGATCCGGCTCTCGGCGACGAACGGCGTCCAGACGGGAAGCGCGTTGAAATCGCGCACCACCGCCCAGACCGCCGCGGCCGGCGCAGGAATCACCGCCGAACTGTAAACCTTCGCCATCCCCGCGTCCTATCGCCGGTCGTCGTCGTCCGAGGAGCGCGGGGCGTCCTTCTCGCCCGCGGCGCGCCGGGCGGTCAGGCTGGAGATGTCCTTGGCGTCGCGCAACACTTCCGTCATGCGCCCGAGGCTCCCGCCCTCGATGCCGATCTCCTTCATCAGGCTGTCGATCATCGGCGCCTGGACGCGATAGCGCAAGGCGGAGTCGATCACCTCGTCCGTCACGTTGCGCTGGCTCCCGCCGGCGCCGTTGGAGCCGTCGATGTGCAGGATCTTGATCCCGTCGATCTTCTCCATCGGCCGCACGCTCTCCCGCACGATGCCCTCGATCCTCTCGAGCAGCTTGCCGCGGAAGCGAGACTCGCGCGCGGGCCCGCTGAGCGCGTTCTCGGCTTCGTTGATCTGGAGCGCGCCCTTGGCCTCGACCTCGTAGCGCGCCGCCGCGGCCTCGACCCGAATCTTCTCGGCCTCCGCTTCGCCCGAGGCCGAAATGCGCGCGGCCTCGGCGAGGCTCGTCGCCGCCACCTTCTCGGCCTCGGCCTTGCGGGTCAGCCGCAGCGCGTCGCGCTCGGCCTCGCGCTCGGCGGCGATCAACTCGGTCGCCTTGCGCCGCTCGGCGATCTCCCGCTCGCGCGTCGTGATCGTCTGCTCCTCGGCCGAAATCGCCCGCGCCCGCGCCGCTTCCGCCGCCGCGATCGCGGCGGATCGCTCGGCGGTCTTGTCGGCGATGGCGATCGCGCTGTCGATCGTCGCCAACTCGACGTCCCGGTCGCGCTGGACTTCGAGCCGGCGCAGGTCGCTGTCGCGGATCACGCGCGCTTCCGACAGGCCGCGCTCGGTGGCGATGCGGGCGCGCTCGATTTCTTCGCCCGAGCTGATCTCCGCCTCCTCGAACGCCTGGCGCTTGGCGATGTTCAGCGCGTCGAGCTGCCGCTCCCGCTCGAGCCGCGCCTGATCGAGCGCGCGATCCTGGGCGATGCGCGCGGTCTCGACGTCCTGCGCGGCCGCGATCTCGGCGCGCCGTTTCTCGGCGTCCGCCTGCGCCAGCTCCGCGGTCTTGACGGCGACCGCGATCTGCCTCGTGATCTCGGCCACCTCGAGGGCGCGCCGGCGCTCGACCTCGACCTCGTTGCGCTCGCGGTCGCACTCGATGCGCGCCTTCTCCAGCGCAAGTTCGAGCGCAATCTGCTCGCGCTCGGTCTGCTCGCGCGAGCGGATCTCCGCCTCCTCGATCGCGCGCCGGCGAACGATCTCCCGCTGCTCGATGTCCTCCTGGTTCTGGATGCGCGCCTCCGCGAGGCTGTGCTCCTGCGCCATTCGCGCCTTTTCGACCTCTTCGCGCGCCGCGATCTGCGCCTGCTCGGCCTCGCGCTCGCGCTCGGCGCGGTCCCTCGCCAGCAGGACGCGCTGGGCGGCGCGGCGAATCTCGACGTCGTGCTCCTGGGCGATCCGCGCGTATTCGCTGTCGCGCTCGATCTCCAGCGAGCGCCGCTGCGCCTCGAGGTTTTGCGTGCGGATCTCGATCTGGGTGCGCTGTTCGATCTCGTTGCGCATCCGCCGCCGGCCTTCGATCGTCTCGGTGAGCTGGGTCAGGCCCTCGGCGTCGAAGGCGTTGGAGCTGTCGAAGAACTCGAGCCCGGTCTGATCGAGGTCGACGATCGCGACGCTCTCGAGCTCGAGGCCGTTCTGCGCGAGCCCCGCCGCCGCGGCCGCCTTGACCCGCTCGCCGTAGTCCTGGCGCCGCTCGTGCAACTCCTCGAGGGTCATTTCCGCGGCCGCCGTGCGCAGCGCAGCCGCGAAGCGGCCCTCGAACAGTTCGCGCGCGCTCTCCGGCTCGAGCGTGCGGCGCCCGAGCGTCTGCGCGGCGCGGCTCACCTCGTCCCGGGTCGAGCCGACGCGGACGAAGAAGTCGGCGACGACGTCGACCCGCATCCGGTCCCGGGTGATGAGGCCGTGCGCCTGCCGCCGCGACACTTCGATCCGCATCACGTTCATGCCGACCGGGGTGATTTCGTGCAGGACCGGAACGACGAAGGCGCCGCCGCTGATGACCACCTTCTCGCCGCCAAAGCCGGTGCGGACGAAGGCGGTTTCCTTGGTCGAACGCCGGTAGAGCCAGCGCAGCAGATAGACGGCGATCACCACGACGATCGCAACAACGATCAGCCAGAGGATCACCGAACCGATGGTTTCGGCGGTCATCGCAACACAACTCCCTATTGGCTCGCTTCGGCGAAGGCGATCGCCTTGAATCGTCGGGTCTGTTCGGTCATGGCGACCTCGGTCGGCAGGCGCTCCATCGAGGAGGCGCCATAGAAGCCGTGGCAGAGCCGCGTCGAAGCAAGGATGTATTCGGCGTCCCGGGGCTCCGCGACCGGGCCGCCGTGAACGAGGACGAGGATGTCCGGATTGACGGCGAGGGCGGCGCCCGCCCATTCGTCGACCAGCTTCGGGCACTCGTCGAGCTTTCGCCCGGTCAGCGCGCCGATGGCGCCGCCGGTGGTGAGGCCGAGGTGGCAGACGATCACGTCGGCGCCGGCTCTCGCCATCGCCTCCGCGTCGCCGGCCGAAAAGACGTAAGGGGTCGTCAGCATGTCCTTCTCGCGGGCGAGCTTGATCATCTCGACCTCGAGCCCATACGACATGCCGGTCTCCTCGAGATTGGCGCGCATGATCCCGTCGATCAGGCCGACGGTCGGAAAATTCTGCACGCCGGAGAAGCCGAGCCGCTTGAGGTCGTCGAGATAGGAATCGAACAGGCAGAACGGGTCGGTGCCGTTGACGCCGGCGAGCACCGGCGTGTTGCGGACGACCGGCAGGACTTCCTTCGCCATGTCGCGGACGATCTCGTTGGCGTTGCCGTAGGCCAGCAGCCCAGCCAGCGAACCCCGCCCGGCCATGCGATAGCGCCCGGAATTGTAGATGACGATCAGGTCGATGCCGCCGGCCTCCTCGCATTTGGCGGAGAGCCCGGTCCCGGCGCCGCCGCCGATGATCGGCCGTCGCGCCGCCTTCATCGCGTGGAGCTTGGCGAGTATCGTCTGACGTTCGATCCGTGGCATCAGGCTCTCCGATCGCGGCGGGGACCGACGGACAGGAACGCCGCCGTCACCGCCGCAACAAAAGCGTCGTCGTTGATGTTGGCCTTGACCCGCTCGACGCGGCGCAGGGCGGTCCTGGCGATGGTCCGTTCGAGCGCCTCGAACAGCGCGGCGTCCGCTTCGGGGTCGTGGAACGGCTTGCCCGGCGCATCCAGAGCCGAGACGCCGCCCTCCGGCAGCAGCAGCCGGACCGGGCCGTCCATCTGGTTGATCCTGAGGCCCATCCATTCGCCGATGGCGCGGTTCTCGTCGCGGGTCGTGCGCATCAGCGTGACGGTCGGGTTGTGGATTACGAAGCGGCGAGAGGCGAACTTGTCGGGCACAGTCTCGCGCGGGCCGAAATTGACCATGTCCATCGCGCCGACCGAGCCGACCCAGGGCAGCCGGGTGCGGATCGCGGCGCCGAAGCGGTCGCCGTCGGCCGGAAACACGCCGCCGACCAGCATGTCGGCGACTTCGGTCGTCGTCAGGTCGACGAAGCCGGCGAGCAGCCCCGAGTCGGCGAGGCTCTCCATCGACCGCCCGCCGGTTCCGGTCGCGTGGAAGACGAGGCAGTCGAAGTCGGCCTCGAGCCGGCGCATGATTCCCTGCACCGCGGGCGTCGTCACGCCGAACATCGTGAGGCCGACGGCGGGGCGACCGAGGCGCCGGCGGGCGTCGCGCGCCTCCGGCGAGGGGCTCGCCGCGATCATGCCGGCGAGCGCGTGCGCGGCGTTGCCGAGCACCTGCTCGGTGATGAGGTTGACGCCCTGCACGTCGGCGACGGAATACATCATCATGATGTCGGAGGCGCCGACATACGGGCCCACCTGGCCCGAGGCGACCGTCGACACCATGACTTTCGGCACCCCGAGCGGAAGCCGGCGCATGCCGGCCGTGGCGAGCGCCGTGCCGCCGGACCCGCCGGCGGAGATGACGCCGCCCACTCCGCGCTCCCGATCGATCCAGCGCGCGAACGCCTCCGCCATCGTCGCCACGGAGGCGCCGCGGTCGCCGCTGAACACGGCGGCGGAGCCGTTCGGATGCATGGCGGCGACCTGGCCCGGAGTCACGTCGGCGCGCGACGGCTTGCCCGAGGTGGAGAGATCGACGGTCCGGACATGGACGCCGTAGGCGCGCAGCCGGTCGCGGACGTAGCGCAGCTCGTCGCCCTTGGTGTCGTACGTGCCGACCACCAGCGCCGTCCGCCCGATCCGCTCGGCGAAGGGGATCGGCAGCAGCGGCCGGGCCGGTTCGGCGATCGACGCCTCGGCCGACGGCGCGCGGCGCGCCTGCGGAACGGCGCGCAGGCCCCATCGGTTCGGCAGGTGATCGGCGCGGTAGACGGGCGCGTCGCCGTCGACAGGTTCGCCTGACCGCGCGACGCGATACACCGGCGCTTCGACCGCCGCCGCGAGAACGGGCGCCGGGGCGCCGTCGGTTTCGTCGTGGCCATGCCGCCCGACGCCGAGGAGCCGCTGCTGCAGATCGCGGTCGGCGGCCAGCGTGGTCGCGTCCATGATGCGGTTGACGCGGCCGTTGACCATGATCGCGACTTCGTCCGAGACGGCGGTCGCGACGCCGATGTTCTGCTCGACGACGAGGATGGCGATGTCCTCCTCGTGCGCGAGCCGGATGAGCAGATCGCGCACTTGCCCAACGATCATCGGCGCGAGGCCCTCGGTCGGCTCGTCCATCACGAGAAGCCTCGGGTTTCCGAGCAGCGCGCGGGCGATGGCGAGCATCTGCTGCTCGCCGCCAGAGAGCTGTCCGCCGCCGTTGTCGCGCCGCTCCGCCAGCCGCGGGAAGGTCGAATAGACCCGCTCGACGGTCCAGGCGCCCTTGCCGCGCGCGCTCAGGCGCAGGGTCTCCTCGACCGACAGGCTCGGCCAGACTCGCCGCCCTTGCGGCACGTAGCCGACCCCGGCGCGGGCGATCCGGTGCGGCTCGAGCCCGACGATGTCGAGCCCCTCGAAGCGGATCGAGCCGGAGCGGACCGGCATCAGGCCGACGATGGCGTTGCAGAGCGTGGTCTTGCCCATGCCGTTGCGGCCGACGACCGACAGCACGCCGCGCTCGAGCGTGAGCGACACGCCCTGCAGCGCGTGCGATTCGCCGTAGTAGACCTGCAAGTCCTGCACCTGCAGGACGGCGCGCGGCTTCGGCGGAGCGGGAGAGCGGCCCCTATCCATGTCCCTCCCCCAGATAGATCGCCTGGACCTCCTCGTCCTCTTCGATCTCGGCGGGCGCGCCTTCCTTGAAGATCCGGCCGTTGTGCATCATCGTGACGTAGGACGACACCCGCAGGGCGACGTCGAGGTCGTGCTCGATGATGATGTAGCCGATGTGCGCCGGCAGCGCGTTGAGGATGGCGACGAGGTCGCGCCGCTCGGCGGGCGACAGGCCCGCGGCCGGCTCGTCGAACAGGATGAAGCGGGGCGCGCCGGTGAGCGCCAGCGCGATCTCGAGCTGGCGCTGCTGGCCGTGGCTCAGCGTCGAGACGGGCGCGTCGAGAATGTCGTCGAGATGGACGCTGCGCGCGATCGCGCGCGCCTGCGCCATCGTCGCGTCCTGCGCCCCCGGACGCAGCAGCGACAGGCGCGAGCGCGAGACGCCGCGGCAGGCGACGAACACGCAGTCGATCACCGACAGCCCGGCGAACAGCTGGCTGATCTGATAGGTGCGCCGCAGACCGCGGCGGATCCGCTCCTGGACGGGGAAGTTCGTCACGTCCTCGCCGAAGAAGCGGATCCGGCCCGCGGTCGGCGGGAAGTCGCCGGTGACGGCGTTGAACAGCGTCGTCTTGCCGGCGCCGTTCGACCCGAGGATGGCGCGCCGCTCTCCGGCCTGAACCCGAAGGTTGACGTCGGCGAGCGCAACCAGGGCGCCGAATTGACGCCCGACGCCCTCGAGCTCCAGCGCGAAGGCGCTGTTGGACGAGAGGCGCTCGGCGACGTTGCGGTCGACCATGATTGGCGTCGCTCTTGCTATTGCCGGATCACGGGCAGTTCGGATTGTCGCGGTTGGCGACGCCAAGCTTCATGAAGTCGGCTTCCGGGATGCCGAGCGTCTGGTTCACCGCGGGGATCACCTTCACGACCTTGTTGTAGAGGTGCCCGTCGCTCGCCTGCGCCACCTCGGTCAGGTAGATGTCGGCGATCGCGTTGCGGTTCTTGTCGAGTTTGACCTTGCCGGTCGGCGTGTCCATCTCGAGATGGGCGAGCGCGTCGCGGAACTTGGCCTGTCCGCCGGAGAGGTCGCCGCCGACCTTGTCGAGCGCGTCGATCATCGCCTTGGCTTCGACGTAATAGGCGTGCGCGAACAGCGACGGCGTCGGGAAACCGTCCTTGAAGGCGGCCTTGTACTCGTCGACGAATTTCTTCCAGGCCGGGCCTTCGGCGTTGTCGGCGATCGGGCCGGCCGACGGCATGCCCATCACCGAGTCGCGCTGCTTGCCCTGGCTGCTCAGGACCGTCTGGTCGGCGGTGATCGAGCCGCCGATCAGCGGCGCGGCGCCGCCGGCCTGCTGGTACTGGGTGAGAAAGTTCACCCCGTCGGCGCCGCCGAGCGCGACATAGATGGCGTCCACCTTGTCGGGCAGCGCGGCGATCACCGAGGAGAAGTCCTTGTTGCCGATCGGCACCCAGAACTTCTTCGGCACGTGGCCGCCGGCCTTGCAGAAGTCGGCCATGAAGCCGAACACCTGCGTGTAGGGGAAGGAATAGTCCTCCGCCACCGTCACCACGGTCTTGTAGCCCTTGTCCTTGTAGGCGTAGTCGCCGAGGCCGGCCATCCACTGGGCGCCGTCGGTCGAGAAGCGGAAGAAGTTCGGCGCCGGATCGCGCAGCGTCGTGTCCTGCGCGGCGGACGAACCGTTGATGAACGTGACGTTCGGCTGCGTCTTGGCGTAATCCTTGACCGCGAGGCCCTCGTCGCCCGAGAGCGGCCCGATCAGGATCTGGACGCCGTCCTGCTCGACGAGCTTGCGCGCCGCCTTCACCGCGCTGTCGGGCGAGGCGTCCGACGAGCCCTTGACGACTTCGATCTTCTTGCCGCCGGCCGTGTAGTTCGCCTCCTTGAAGGCGAGCTCGGCGCCGCGCACGCCGTCCTGGCCGAGCACGGTGAACGGCCCCTCGAGGGTGGCGAGCAGGCCGACCTTGATCGAGTCGGCGGCGTAACCCGCGCCCGGCGCGAAGGCCGCGCCCGAGAGCAGCGCCGCCGCGGCGACCCAGTGTGCTTTCGTTCCCATTTCACTCTCCTCCCTGTTTTCGGGGTCTCGTTGCGGACCCGGAAGATTTTTCGCCGGCCCCGATCAGGCCTCCCGCAGCGACTTCTGCCTGAGCGCGGGCTGAACGCGCCGCCACAGGCCGAGAACGCCGTCGGGCGAAACGAAGACGATGACGAGAAAGATGGCGCCGATCAACGTGTTGAACCGGTCCGCGCCGACGATGTCGATGGCGAAAGTCTTGATCAGCACGTAGAGCGCGGCGCCGATGAACGGGCCGATCGGATGACGCATGCCGCCGATCACGGCGATGACCAGGATGCCGACCGATTCCGCGACGCTGATCGTGCCCGGAGAGATCCGGCCGTTGAACCAGACGTAAAGCACGCCGGCCGCCCCCGCGATCAGCCCGGCGAAGAAGAAGGCGACGATACGCAGCCAGGTGACGTCGTAGCCGACCGCCCGCGACCGGCGGGGATTGTCCCGGCTCGCCATCAGCGCCAGACCGAAGGGCGTGCGGGCGGCGTAGACGACCGCCGCGTAGGCGAGCGCCGCGACCGCGAGACACAGGTAATAGAAGGGGATCGGCGCGCGCCACGACACGCCGAACACGTTCGGGGGCGCGACCCCGCGAAATCCCGAGTGGCCGTTGAACAGCGTGTAGTTCTGCTGCGCGAGGTAGAAGAACGCCACGCCGACCGCGAGCGTGATCATGAGGGTGTAGATGCCGGCGGTGCGCACGGCGATCGCGCCGATCAGCGCCGAGACGAGCCCGGCGACGAGGATCGCCACCGGCACGGCGAGCTCCCACGGCCAGTTGAGGCCGAGCACCCCGGTGCTGTTCGCGCCGAGGATCGCGACCGCATAGCCCGCGACTCCCGCCACCGTCAGTTGCGCCATCGACACCATCCCGCCGTAGCCGGCCAGAATCGTAAGCGACAAGGCGATCATGCCGAGGATCAGCGTCTGCGCGCCGAGCTGGAAGACGACGAACGGGGAGGCCACGATCGGGAACAGGATCAGCGCCGCCGCGAGCGCCGCGGTCGCAGGGGTGAACTCGACCCGCACGATGTCGCCGGGAGCGGGCGGCCGCGGCGGGTCGGCGAGCCGGGTGCGCGCGTTGCCCATGATCCCCTGGGGCCGCAGCGCGAGCGTCACCACCATGATGACGAAGGTCAGCACGACCCCGTAGGTCGGGAAGTAGACGAGCCCGAGCTGCTCGGCGAGCCCGATCAGCAGCGCGCCGATCGCCGCCCCCGAGATCGACCCCATGCCGCCGACGATGACGACGACCAGCGACGCCATCAGGTAGCGCACGTCCTCGCCCGGCGCGACCGAGAGGGCCGAGCCGCCGATCACCCCGGAGAGCCCGGCGAGGAAGCCGCCGATCGCGAACACGCCGACGAACAGAAGGCGGACGTTGACGCCGGTCGCCGCAAGCATGCCGCGGTCGTCGACGCCGGCGCGGATCATCGCGCCGAAGCGCGACTTGTTGATCGCAAGCCACAGCGCCGCGCCGACGACGAGGGAAATCGCGAGGACGACGAGCCGGTAGAACGGATAGCGCAGCGTGACGATCTGGCCGTTCGACTTGACCGCGGTGACGATCGGCGTCGAGACGGCCCCGTCGAGCATCGGGGGAATCGAGAACTGGTAGGTCTTGCCGCCCCAGATCGCGAGCATCAGGTCGGCGGCGACGATCGAGATGCCGATGGTCACCAGCGTCTGCCGCAGCTCGTCGCCGGTCAGCCTCTGGAAGACGAAGATCTGCAGGAGCGCTCCGGCCGCCGCGATCACGAGCGCCCCCGCGGCGACGCCGAGCGCCCACCAGCCGGTCCAGGTCGCGACGTCGTAGCCGACATAGGCGCCGAGCAGGAACAGCGAGCCGTGCGCGAGATTGACGTTGCGCATGAGCCCGAAGACGAGGGTGAAGCCGCTCGCGACCAGGAAGTAGAGGCCCGCCAGCGTCACGCCGTTCAGCACCGCGCTGACGAAGGTCTTCTTGCCGCCGAGCAGCCAGTCGAGCCAGTCCGGCCAGATCCCGAAGATCATCCACAGGAGCACGGCGCCGGCGAGCAGCGCGACGCCGCCCCAGACCTGTCGCGCCGTCGGACCCGCGGCCGCCGTGGAGACCGCGAGGCTCACGCGCTCAGCCGCCGGCGCTGTTCGTTTATCCGCGGCGCCTTGTGGAACTCGCCGTCCTTCATGATCGCGAGGATGCGCGCCTTGTCCTGCAGCACGCGGACATTGGCCACCGGGTCGCCGTCGACGAGCAGCATGTCGGCGAGGAATCCCGGCTTGATCTGCCCGAGCTCGTCGCCCATCCCCATGATCTCGCCGCCGTATTTGGTCCCCGCGAGGATCGCCTCCATGGGCGAGAAGCCAAGCAGGTCGACGAAATATTCGAGATCCTTGGCGTTGGTGCCCTGCGGCGTCCAGGCGAAGCCGTAGTCGCCGCCGATCAGGACGCGGATGCCCCTGCGGTGCATCTTGCGGCAGGTCTCGACGGCGTGCTCGAGCTCGCGCTCATATTTCATCGTGAGCGGCGTCCCCGGCTTGATGCCGAACTCGCCGGCGTTGCGCGCGGTGTTGATCAGCCAGGCGAGCCCCGGCGCCACGAAGTGCCGGTCCTTGGCCGCCTCGAGCATGTCGAGCGCTTCCTCGTCGGCGAAGGAGGCGTGATAGATGACGCCGATGCCGTGGCGAATGCATTGCTTGATCGAGCCCGACGACCGCGCGTGGGCCGCAAGCGACCGGCCGCGCGTCTTCGCCTCGCGCACCGCGATCGCCACCTCTTCCTCCGCCATCGGCGTCTCTTCAGCGCCCATGCCGGTGATCTCCTCGCCGGACAGGTTCAGCTTGATCGTGTCGACGCCGTATTTGATCAGCGTGCGGACGGTGCGGCGGATCTCTTCCGGCCCGGACACGACGATCCCGAGATTGAGGCCCTCGTGCGGGATGTGCGAGGGCGCCGAATCGCCGAGCCCGCCGACGGTGGTGATCTCGCGGCCGGCGGCGAGATAGCGCGGGCCGGGGATCATGCCGCGGTTGATCGCGTTGCGCACGACCACGTCGAGGCGCGGCTTCGCCGCGGCGGCTCCGCGGCCGGACGTGAAGCCGGCGTCGAGCACCACTTTCGCCATCTGCGCGGTGACGAGCGTGTGCTCCTCGGGCGGCATCATCTGAATCGGGTCGATGCCGGGCGCGTTGTTCCACGAGAGATGGAGGTGCGCGTCGCACAGACCCGGCATCAGGGTCGCGCCCATGCCGTCGATCACCGTCTGCCCGCCGCCGAGGCCGGCCCCCGGCGTGAGCCGCGACCCTCCCCGCGTGACCTGCCGGATCCGATTGCCTTGAACGACGACTTCGCCGGTGAAAGGATATTCGCCCGAACCGTCGACGATGCGGACGTTGGTGAAAAGGACGCCGCTCGATCCGCCGAACCTGTCATCCGCCATTGACGGCCTCCTCCTGTCGGCGCGGCTCTAGTTGGGCCGGGCGCTCGTTCCCCCCTGCCGCCACGCCCGGATATGCTCCGATGCGAGGCGGGCGCACTCTTTTGGCTGCTCGATCGGCGTCCAGTGGCCGCACCTCGACAGAGCTCTGAACTTAGCGCCCTTGATCCGGTCAGCAAGCCCTTGCGCGACGCCGGGCGGGGCGATCGGATCCTCGTCCCCGGTCACGATCAGAGTCGGGCGCGAGAGGAGCCTGACGTCGGCGCCCTTCGCCTCCGCCAGAGCCTCGCACCAATCGGCGAATCCGTCCGGATCCTGGCGCAGGTGACTCTCGCGGACGAAAGCGACGGCGGCCGGATTTTCGGCCTTGGTCGCGGACGAAAGGCCCGCCGCCGCGACGGCGTCGGCCACCGCGATCATGCCGCCGCGGCGAGCCAGCGCAGCGCGGGCGCGCAAGCGCTCGCGCGCCGCCTCCTGCGGCTCGACGATCGGACCGAACAGCGTCAGGCTCTCCACCCATTCCGGGGCGGCGACCGCCAGATGCTGCGCGACCAGCGTCCCCATCGAATGGGCGACAACGTGCGCCGGACCGCCGGCGATCGTCTTCACGAGGTCGAGCGCGTTTTCGCAAAGGGACTCGACCGTCACCGGGACTCCGGGGCGCGGCGACCGGCCCGCGCCCGGAAAATCGGGACGGATGCAACGGAACCCTGCGAGCGAGGCGAGCAGCGGCTGGAACGAACTCGACGTCGCGCCGATCCCGTGCAGGAACACCACCGGCGGGCCGTCGCCGTCGATCTCGATCTCGATCCTCCCGAGCGCCGCGCCTGTCATGCCCGGTGCTCCCGGAACTCGTTCTCGAGCACGCCGATGCCTTGAATTTCGATCCGGGCGACGTCGCCCGGCGCGAGGTACTTCGGCGGCGTGAAACCGATCCCGACGCCTGCCGGCGTCCCGGTCGCGATGACGTCGCCGGGGATGAGGGTCACGCCGGCGGCAATCGTGGCGATGATGGTCGGAACGTCGAAGATGAGGTCGCGCGTGTTGGCGTCCTGCCGGAGTTCGCCGTTGATCCAGCATCGGATCTGGGTGTCGGCGAGGTCGATCTCGTCCTTCGTCACCGCCCACGGCCCCATCGGGCAGAACGTGTCCTGCGACTTGCCGATCAGCCATTGGCTGTGACGGCCCTGGAGGTCGCGGGCGGTCACGTCGTTGATGATCGTATAGCCCCACACATGGTCGAGCGCCTTCGACGGATCGATGCCGCGCCCGCCCTTGCCGATGATGACGCCAAGCTCGGCTTCGTAGTCGACGGCCTGGGTGACCGACCGGTCGATGCGGACCGCGTCCCGATGGGCGACGACGGATTCGGGCGTCTTGGAGAAGACGATCGGGAATTTCGGGGTGACCCCTGCGGCGGCGCTCGAGTCGAAGCCGCTCGAGGCGAACTCCTTGGCGTGCTCGTGGTAGTTCTTGCCGACGCAAAAGACGTTGCGCCTCGGCCGCGGAATCGGCGCCTCGAGCCTGACTTCGCTGAGGGGGGTAGGCGACAGGCTCACCGACGCGGACGTCCGCGCGATCAGGGCCCCGAGGCCCGCCTCCGCCTCGGATAGCGGGAGGTCGAACGCCGCGACCGTTCCGCGCCGCTCGTCGACGACGCCGACGCGGCGCTCTCCGCCAATGCGATAGGTCGCAACCTTCATGACGTCGCCTCCCTATTTTGATCCAATAGACCGCAGTGTGGTCCATAACGCAAGCCCGGCGCGGAAGCGCTTTGCCTAAAAACCTTGTTTCCTGCTCCCCGGTCGCATGGTAAATGGCTCAGTATTGGTTCAATACGCTGGGGCCGGGGATGCCGAAGCAAGTGGCCAGCATGATCGAGCAGTCGCTTCGCTGGCGGATCGACGCGGGAGAGTGGAGCGACAGCCTGCGCCTCCCCGACGAACGGAGCCTCGCCGCCGAATACGGCGTGGCGCGCAATACGATCCGGGCTGCAATCGACCGGATCGGGCTCGATGGCGGCGTTCGCCGCGAGGTCGGCCGCGGCACCTTCCTGCGCCCGCCCCCGGGGACCGAACTCACGGCGGTCTTGCGCACCCTCGTCGGCGCCAGCCCCGCGGACACGATGGCGGTCCGCCTGATCATCGAGCCGAAGGCTGCGGCCCTGGCCGCGACCAACGGGAATCTGGCCGACCTCGACGCTATCGCCGCGGCCCACGCCGAGGCCGCCGCGGCGGAGGCCTTCGAGCTTTTCGAGCAATGCGACGGACGGCTGCACGAGCTGATTTTCGTCGCGGCCCGCAACGAGCTCCTGACGGGAATGCATGCGATCCTGAAGATCATCCGAAGCGAGCGGCAGTGGCTGGCGATCAAGCGCCGCTCGTTCAGCGCGCAGCGTCGGGCGGATTATTGCGCCGAACATGCCGCGATCGTTCAAGCCCTGCTCAATCGCGACGCCGACGCCGCCGAGCGAACCATGCAGGCTCACCTCGAGACCGTCAGACGCAATCTCCTGAACGCGCCGTGACGTCCCGCCGGTCGCCCGCTCGCCACCTGCGATGCGCTATCCCGTCGAGCGGTAGCGCTCGCCCCTGGCGAGGAAAGCGCCATGGGTTCCGGCGATTCCGATCTCGAGACTTTCGGCGATGCGCCGCGCCCGCTCGATGAAGTGGTCGGCGGCCTTGGCCGGGCAGGTTCGCCACGCCGTCTCTTCGAACAGCGCGAGCCAGCGATCGAAGTGTTCGGCGTCGACCGGAAGGGGCAGATGCTTCGCCATCGGCGTCCCGTGATACCGTCCGGTCATCAACGCCACCGACGACCAGAACGCGCACATGCGTTGCAGGTGCGGCTCCCAGTCGTGGATGCGGGTCGCAAAGATCGGTCCGAGAAGCGGGTGGGCCCGGACCTCTTCGTAGAAGCGCCGCACCAGACCCTCGATCATCGAATCGTCGATGCCGGTTTCCGCGACGATCCGCTCTGTGACGGCGGCGCGGCGAAGCCCATGCGCAATCTCAATCGACGCGTCGTTCATGCGATGCCTTCTCCGGGGACGCCGACTTGGGCGCTCTCGCTCGTCATGTCGGGCGACTTTCGCTGAAGCGCTTCGAGGTCCCGGCGCCCGACTGCCGGGTCGAGTCGGGACGCGACGAAATTCGGGAAGCGGCATAGGACAAAAAACTGGTATTCTCAATACCATATTATGACGCGCAGCCGCCCGTTCCTCCGCTGCCGTTTCCTGGTGAACTCAGCGCCGCAGCGAGTCGGGCAGCGCTCGTTCGCCGAAGTCGATCGTGCTTCGGCGAAGGATGCGACCGGCGGCGTCGATCACGATGCGAAAGCGGCGGCTGTGAAGGAAGAACGTCACCCTCGTTCGGCCGGCGTCTTCGTCCTCGCCGACTTCGCACCGGCTGGTGATGGCGCCCGATCGCATCAGCGACTGGACGGCGGCGGCGGCGATTCCGAGCCGCGACGATCTCCGCGCTCACCACCGGCGAACCGTGTTCGAAGCCGATCGCCTCATTCCTTGCCGGCGCCACCAAGAGACCTCCATCGTATACGGCTATTCGCCAGCGGCCCCTTGGGGGAGCGGCGATGCGTCGCGCCCCGAAAGGCCGCGGCCTCTGGCCCAGATATTGTATCGTCAACCCCGATCTAGAGACCCGTTATGCGCCTTCTCGCCTCGACCGACTATGCTCTGCGCATCCTGATGCTGCTCGGCGAGGATGCGTCCGAGCAGGTGATCAATGTCCAGGCGCTCGCGGAAAGGCTTGGAGGCCTCTCTCGCAACCATCTGCACAAGATCGTGCAGGAACTCGCGGCGCTTGGAGTCGTCCAGACCGTGCGGGGCGCAGGCGGCGGTGTCAGGCTGGCGAAGCCCTCCAGCGAGGTCAGAATCGGCGCGCTGGTGCGCGTTCTGGAAGCCGACCAGGTCCTGGTCGAGTGCTTTCGCGCCGATCACGGCTGCTGCACGCTCGAGCCCGGGTGCCGCCTCCGCCCGATGCTGAGAAAGGCGCGCGACGCGTTTTACGCGACGCTCGACGCCTACACCCTCGCCGATTGCCTCGGCCGGCCGGCGGCGTGACCGCGACGGCGCGGACGGGGAAGCGCGCCGACCGCGACCTGTCGGCGCCCGCTTCTTCAATGAGGCAGGCCTTTGGTCCGCATTTCAAGGCCACCGAGGAGTTGACGGAGTCTAGCGCGACTCGATCACCCTCAGGAACCGGTCGCGATAGGCGTCGAGAACCACCGCAAGCACGATCACCGTGCCGATGACGATCGGCTTGACGTTGTCGCCCACGCCGAACAGCTGCAGCCCCGTCGACAACACCTGAATGATGCAGGCGCCGACCAGCGTTCCGACGATCGACCCCTTGCCGCCGGCGAGACTCGTCCCGCCGATGATGACCGCAGCGATCGCGTTCAGTTCGTAGCCGATGCCGGCGATCGGGCTGCCCACGTTGAGCCGCAGCAGATAGACCATCGCCGCGACGCCCGCAGTCAGACCGCTGATGACGAAGGCCGCGATCTTGTAGGTGCGCGGGTTGTGGCCGGAGAGACGGACCGCTTCCTCGTTGGTGCCGATGGCGTAGATGAAGCGGCCGAACACCGTGAATCTCAGAACGAACCAGCCGATCAGAATGACGCCGATGGCGACGAGAAAGATCGAGGGAAAGACGCCGAAAACGATGAGATTGCCGAAGTCGATGAACGGCTGCGGCAGGCCGGTGATGGTGGCGTTGTTGCTGAGCACGCGCGCCGCGCCGCTGGCGACGTTGAGCATGCCGAGCGTCACGATGAAGGACGGGACCTTCCACTGCTCGACGATGAAGCCGTTGACGAAGCCGCACAGGCTGCCGACGCCCATGCAGCCCAGCAGCGCGAGCGGGATCGAGACGGCGAACGGAAGGTTAGCATTCGTCATGATGAGCGCGCCGACCACCGTGCAGAGCGCGAGCACGGAGCCGACCGAGAGGTCGATCCCGCCGGTCAGGATGACGAAGGTCATGCCCGACGCCAGCACGGTGTTGATGCCGATCTGAACGAAGATCTTGAGAAAATTCTCCGGCGTCGCGAAATAGGGCGCGGTCAGCGAGAAGAAGATCACGATCAGGGCGAGCGCGACCGCGACGCCCGCTTCGCGCAGGCCGAAGCGCAGGATCGCGTTGGAAACGCCGACGGCTGGGCCGCGTCCACGGTCCTCATTCACGTCCATGTTCCTCATAGGCCATCGACAGGATGCGATGCTGGTCGAACTCGGCCCGGCCGACCTCGCCGACGATCCGGCCGTTCGCGAAGACGAGAATGCGGTGGCAGACGGCCATCAGCTCAGGCAGGTCCGACGAGATGAACAGCACGCCGCGCCCCTCAGCGGCGAGCGTCCACAAGAGTTCGTAGATCTCCTCCCGCGCGCCGACGTCGATCCCGCGGGTCGGCTCGTCGCACAGCAACACCTTCGAGCCGCGGAACAGCCACTTCGCGATCACCACCTTCTGCTGATTGCCGCCGGAGAAGTTGCGCACGATCTGGTCGATCGAAGGCGTCTTGATGCGCAGATCCGCCACCAGCCGCGTCGCCGCCGCGCGCTCCCCGGCGCGATCGAGGAGGCCGTTGCGCGAGATCTTCGCGAGGTCGGTGATCGTGATGTTTTGAGCGCAGGACATGCCGAGCAGCAGGCCTTGCCCCTTGCGGTCCTCGGTCATCAGGCAGAGCCCGCTCTGCACCGCGTCGCGCGGCGATTCGATCGCGACGCGCGCGCCGTCGACATGGATCTCGCCCGCGACCTTCGGGTCGGCGCCGAAGATCGCCCGCGCCGTCTCCGTCCGCCCGCTGCCGACCAGCCCGGCGACGCCGACGATTTCGCCCTTGCCGACGGAGAACGACACTTCGGGCGCGAGCGCGTTGCGCTTGAGGCCGACGACGCGCAGCGCCTCGCCCGAGACCGCGACGTCGGCATGAAAGGCGCGCTCGTCGGTGACGGTCCGGCCCACCATCATCCGGACGATCTCCGCGGTCGTCAGGCCCGCCAGATCGCGCGTGGCGACGAGCTGGCCGTCGCGCAGCACGGTCACCCGGTCGCCGATCTCGCCGATCTCCTGAAGCCGATGCGAGATGTAGACGATCGTCACGCCGCGCGCCTTCAGGCGGCGCAGGATGGCGAACAGACGATCGACCTCCTTTGCGGTCAGCGTCGCCGTCGGCTCGTCGAGGATGAGCAGCTTGCTCTCGAAGACCAGCGTCTTGGCGATCTCGATCAGCTGCATCTGCGCGACGCCGAGACGCGCGACCTGCGTCGTCGGGCGAACGTCGAGGCCGACCTCCTCGAGAAGCTGCGCGGCGCGGCGGTTGGTTTCGCGATAATCGACGACGCCGCGGCGCTGCGGCAGGCGCTCGAACATCAGGTTCTCGGCCACCGTCATCTGCATCAGCATCGACAGTTCCTGATGCACGACGCGGATGCCGGCGCGAAACGCGTCGGTCGGGGTGCGCGGTCGATAGGGCTTGCCGTCGAAGGTGATCGCGCCGTCGTCGGCGGCGTAGACGCCGCCGAGCAGATTGATCAGCGTCGACTTTCCCGCGCCGTTCTCTCCGAGCAGCACGTGACCTTCGCCGCGCCCGACCTCCAGCGATATTCCGCGCAAGGCGACCACGCCGGGAAAGCGTTTGCCGACGCCGGTCAAGGTCAGAATCGGGTTGTCCATCGCGAGTCCCGCGTCCTGCGCCCGCCCAGCCGACGACGGCTCGAGGCAAGGGCGCGGGACCGCGCCCGCGCCCCGCGCCTCGGTCAATCCGAGACTATGTGAGGTCTTTCGCCTCGATCAACTTGATCGGGGTCTTCACCCATCCGGTGAACGTCTGACCCGCCATCTCCTTCAGCCCGTACTGGATGCCGAGCGCGGCCATGTCGGCGCCGTACTGCTCGACGGTCGCCAGCATCTTGCCGTTCTTGATCAGCGGCTGCACGGCCGGGATATTGTCGAAGCCGACGACCTGGATCTTGCCGCTGAGGCCGGCCGCGTCGAGCGCCTTGACGACGCCGAGCGCCATCGAATCGTTGGCGGCCATCACGCCCTGAATGTCGTGATACTGGGTGAGGAAATTGGTCATCAGGGTATTGGCTTCCTCGGTCTCCCAGTGCGCGGTCTTGCTGTCGAGCAGCTGCAGCTTGCCGTCGGCGACCGAGTCCATGAAGCCCTTCTTGCGCTGCACGGCGTTATCGGCCTCGGGGTTGCCTTCGAGGATGACGACCTTGCCGCCCGGCCCGAGCTTCTGGGCGAGCGCGTCGCCCGCGAGCTTGGCGCCGGCGCGGTTGTCGGGCCCGAAGAACGCGAGATCGACGCCCGCGGCCTTCTTGGCGCCCGCGTCGAGCTCGACGTCGATGTTGATCACCCTGACGCCGGCCTTCAGCGCCTTGGCGATCGGCGTGACCATCGCCTTCGAATCCGCCGGGGCGACGACGATGATATTATACTTCTGGGTGACGAAGTTCTCGATCGCGTCGACCTGCGCGGCGAAATCGCGCTCGTCCTTCATGCCGACCGCCTTGAACTCGAACTTGTCGGCGTTGGCGGCCGCGTATTTCTCCGCGCCCGCCTGCATCTGCTTGAAGAACTCGTTGGCGAGCGACTTCATCACCAGGCCGACCTTCGGCTTCTGGTCGGCCAGCGCCGGCCCGACGCCGCCGGCCAGCGCCAGGACCGAACCAGCGCCCGCGACGACGAACTTGCGTCGGCTCAGTCGGCCTCCGATTTCCGGAATCGTGGCTTCGAAAGACTTTGACATGCGCTCCTCCCTTCGGGGCTCGATGGCCGCCTGAAGCGTCGGCCACAGGCGGGCCGTTCAACAACGGTTCTCGTTCCTGACTTCTCCCCGGCAGCTTACCGACGCAGCCGGCAGGAAGAAATCAAATCTGGCTTCGCCTTTTCACTCGAAAAAGGCAGCGAGGCCATGGCGATTTCCGGCTTGAGCCGGTTTGGTCCGATGATCAAGCCCCGACGTCGCGAGTTCGCGCCAATCGCGCTTCGATCGCTGTCGTAGCGCGCGTTCCAGATCGTTCGCGACGGGCGGTCGAGCCGATTGATGATTTCGGAAGCGCAGGAGCGGCGCCTCCGAGAGCCGATCGTTCAGGCGTAGAACGCCGGGCGTGTCTGCGTGACGATCGGGGCGATCTCGCCGGTATGCATGGCCCTCAGACAGGCGTCGGCGGTCACCGCGGCGAAGTAGCCGTCCCAGGCGTTGGGGCCGTTGACCGCACCGACCTTCGCCGCCGCGATCCAGTCCTGCAACTCGACGTCGTAGGAATCGATGAAGCGCAGCTTCCAGTCCTGCATGATCTCGGTCGAGAGCTTGGCGCCCTTGCGCAAGACGACGCTCTCGGGCTCGGGCAGCGTCGCGACGCCCTCTTCGCCCACCACTTCGCAGCGGATGTCGTAGCCGTAGCGGCAGTTGACGAATACCTCGCCGTCGATGCGCACGCCGCTCTTCGTCGCAAGCAGCACGATGATCGGATCGTCGAGTTTGCTGTGCGTGTGCTTCGTGTTGCGGGGTTTGAGCACTTGCGCCGAAACGTAATCGTCGCCGATCAGCCAGCGCAGCGCGTCGATCTCATGGATGAACGTGTCGACGATCGCCATGTCGCTGACGTAGGCCTCCGGCACCGTCGGGTTGCGATGCGCGCAGTGGATCATAAGCGGCGCGCCGATCACGCCGTCGTCGATCGTCTTCTTGAGCGCGCGATAGCCCCTGTCGTAGCGGCGCTGGAAGCCGACCTGGACCAGATGCCGGCCCGAGGCGATCTCCGCTTCGACGATGCGCAGGCAGGCCTCGGCGGTGGTTGCGAGCGGCTTCTCGCAGAACACCGGCTTGCCGGCCTTGATCGCCGCGAGCACGTAGGTCTCGTGCGTCGGCCCCGAGGAGGTGACGACGACGGCGTCGACGTCGGGCGAGGCGACCAGAGCTTCGCCGGTTGGGAAGACTTTCGCGCCGGGAAGGGCGGCCGCGACTTTTTCGGCCTCCTTCGCGTTGACGTCCGCCACAGCGACGACGCTCGCGCCGACGAGCTTGACCGCGAGCCGGGCGATATGTTCCTTGCCGATCATTCCGACGCCGATGACGCCGACTTTCAAAGTCATGGTTGTTGTCCTTGGTTTGAGGCGCCCTCGGCGCCGGGCTGTCACGCGGAAAGGGCTGCGCTGCTGGCCCTCACCCTGGCCGGCTTCGCCGGCCTGTCCCTCACCCTCAGGGGAAGGCGGCGCGAAGCGCCGGATGACGGTCCGCCGCGCTACTGGGTCCAGTACTTGTCGACGTATTTCTGCATCGTCTCGCGCATGTATCGCCCCGACGCGTCGGCGCGCTCCTCCCAGGCGAAGACGCAGGCCGTCATGATCCCGTCGAAGCCGGTCGCGGCGAGCGAGGAGAAGAACTGGTCCCAGTCGATCTCGCCCTGGCCGATGTCCATGTGCTGGTGGATCGTCACCTTCGCGCCCGGCGGATTGCAGATGTAGCGCAGGCCGGACGAAGCCTTGTGGTTGTAGGTGTCGGCGATGTGGACATGGGCGATCAGCGAGCCCGCGTCCTTCATCATCTTCGGAATGTCGTCACCGAAATAGAAGGTGTGCGGCGCGCAATAGAGGAATTTCACGCTCTTCGACCCCAGCGTCCGGATCATGTCGACCGCCGGATGCAGGGTCTCGCACCAGTCCTCCGGGTGAGGCTCGATGTTGAGCTGGACGCCCTCCTTCTCGAACACCGGCACGAGCTCCTCCATCGAGCGCCACCACGCGGCTTCGCTGGTCTCGTGGGTGAACTGGCCGCCGCAGCAGTTGGCGGAGTGGCCGCGATCGGGCGAGGGGCCGCGGCCGAACTCGCTGTTCATCGTGTCGACGCCCATGTCGACCGCGATCTCGATCGCCTTTTTCCAGTAGCGCACCGCGGTCTGGCGCTCGTCCTCGTGGGGGCTCGCCCAGCGATACATCGGCAGCAGCGAGGCGATCTTCACCCCGTGGTCCTTCAGCGCTTTCTTGAAGCTCGCCACACGCTCCGGATAGACGCGCGGGTGCACCCACCAGGCGAGGAAGTCGTCGCGCGGCGACAGTTCGATCCACTCGTAGCCGAGTTCCGCCGCCTTGCGCGGCAGCGCCTCGAGCGAGAGATGGCGGTGCATATACGGGTCGAGCGCGATGCGCATGGCTGTCCTCCCGGTTCGTTCTATCGGTGATCGATCGAGACGCCGCCCGAGCGGAGGCAAGCTCGACCCCGCGCACGCCCCAGACGTCGGCGTCGAGGGCGGTCCTCCATGGACGGGCGGTCCGTCGCCGGCCGCGCCGTTCAGACTGACGGACGATCAGGCCGCGAGCGCCTCTCGCAGCCAGGCCATGCTCTCGGCAACCGCCGCGATGGGATCCGGCAGGCCGTGAACTTCCTTGGCGAACGGCTCGAACGAGACCACCCCGGCGTAGCCGTCGGCATAGAGCCGGCGAAGCTGGGCGACGTTGCCGAGGCGGTCCTTCGGGCCGACGAGCACGCGGTGGCCGTCGAGCATGTCCCGAAAACTGATCGTGGGATCCTCGAGGCCGGAGATGTGCACGAGGCCGGTGCGCCGGGCGTAGACGGGCTCCTCGCCAGCGCCCATGTGATGGAACGTGTCGTGCACGAGCGAGAACACATCCGCGCCGTCGATGTCGTCGATCGCCGCCAACGCATAGGCCTTGCTGCGCAGCGACGACACCGGGAAGCCGAGCGGCTCGACGAAGCCCTTCAGCCCGTGGTCGTTCAGGATCGGCCGGATCGCGGCCAGGGCGGCGCGCAGGGCGGCCGCCTTCTCGGGCGTGTCCTCGAGCAGCTTGCCCTCGTTCAGCGGGCACATGACGAGCCCGGTCGCTCCGGCCGCGGCCGCGAGCGAGGCCAGCGTCTCGGTCTGGCGGGCGCGCTCCTCGTTCCACACGTTGAACGGATAGAGCGCGTTGACGCTTGCGACCTCGAGCCCGGCGTCCTTCGCCTTCGCGCCGACGCGAGCGGCGGTCGCAGCGTCGTTGAGGGAATTGTCGCCGACGTCGTTACGCAGTTCGATCGCGACGGCGCCGAGGGCGACCGCCGCGTCGACGAGCTGGTCGGGCGTCAGCGCCGGGGCGATCATGTGGTTGAAGCCGAACTTGATCGAAGGTTTCGACATCGGGGTTTCCTGCGTCAGACGGGTATCGCGCGAAGCGAGCGAGAGGCGCCGCGCGACGCCTTCGAGGACGACATGAGGTCGCGAATGTCGAGATCGAGTTTTGGCTCCACGGCGTCGCCTCCACATTTGCTCGTTCCGCGGAGGGTAGGGGAACGGACGGACTGCGACACGCTCAATTTTGACGTTTTTCCGTCACTTGCTAGGCTGCTCGGCAAAGGGAGGGAGGAGAATGGCCACGGGAAAGAGGCGAAAACGCTCGCCCCGATTCCTCGAGATCGCGGTCGAGGCCGGCGTGAGCCCTTCGACCGTCGACCGCGTGCTCAACGAGCGCGGCAGCGCTTCCGACAGAGCGCGCCAGAACGTGATCGCCGCGGCCCGGAAGCTCGGGGTCCCGCGCATTCTGCCGAGCCCCGCGCACGCGCTGGTCCACATCGACATCCTTTTGCCGGACAACCGCACGCCGTTCTATCTGCGCCTGAGGCGAGCGCTCGCGAGCGCGGCCGCGATTCTCGACAAGCGGATCGTCATCCATCGGCGCATCGTCCGCGAACCGGACGAGGCCGCGCTGGTCCGGTCGATCCTCGAGCCGGATTACCGGCGCCGCGGCCTGATCGTCGCGGCGCCCGATACGGCCCGGGTGCGCGCGGCGCTGCGCCAGGTTCTCGACCGCGGCGAGGCTGTGGCGACGGTGGTCTCGAACGTCGGCGACACGCCCGGCATCGCCTATTGCGGCATCGACAATTACCGGGCCGGGCGAACCGCGGGGCTAATCCTTGGGCGCTTCGCGCGCCATCGCGGCCGGGTGATGTTCCTGACCGGCCACAACGACTGGGCGGGACATCAGCAGCGGACCGCCGGTTGCCGCGACATGCTGCGCGAGACGTTCCCTGAGCTTCGCCCGGACGCCGCTCCGTTCGAAACCCGCGACGACGAATACCGCTGCTACGTCGCGGTCGCGGAAGCCCTTCGATCCGGCGGGCTCGCGGGAATCTACAACAGCGGCGCGGGCTCGTCCGGGATCAGGGACGCGCTGCAGGCGTTCGATCTCGCGCGCGCGGTGACCTGGGTCACCCACGAGCTTTCGGACGACCACCGGCAATACCTGCAGTCGGGCGAACTTTCGATGGTCGTCGACCAGGATCCCGACATGCAGGCCTACAGCGCGCTGCGCTACGTGGTCGAGCGCGCGACGGCCGAACCGGGCGCGCCTCAGCCGGTCTTCTCGGGGAGCGAGTTCCGGGTGTACTTCGGCGAGAACCTGCGGGACGGCCCCTACCTGCCCTCGTGAAGGTGTCGGGACGGTTCGCGCCCCGCTCAGGCGCCCTTGCGTCTGCGCTGGCGGTACTGGTCGGCGACCACGGCCGCAATGATGACGCCGCCCTTGATGATCTCCTGGTAGTGCGCGTCGACGTTGAGGAAGGTGAAGCCCGAGGTGAGGATGCCGAGGATGATCGCGCCGATCACCGTGCCGGTCATGCGCCCGACGCCACCCGAGAGCGAGGTTCCGCCGATCACCGCCGCGGCGATCGCGTCGAGTTCGAAACCGGCGCCGACGCCCGCCTGGCCGCTGATGGCGCGCGCGGTGTGGACGATGCCGGAGAGGCCCGAGAGAAGCCCGGCGATCGTGTAGACGACGATCAGGTGGCGCTCGACGTTGATGCCCGAGACGCGGGCGGCGAGCGGGTTCGCGCCGATTGCGTAGGTGAACTTGCCGTAGCGGGTGTAGCGCAGCGCGATGTGGAAGACGAAGGCCACGCCGAGGAAGATGATCACCGGCCACCAGCCGGCGCCGATCTCGGCGAACTCGTCCGAGAGATTGCCGATCGGCTGGCCGTTCGTGTACCAGTTGGCGACGCCGCGCGCCGACACCATCATGCCGAGCGTCGCGATGAAGGCCGGAATCCTGGTGTAGGCGATCAGCGAGCCGTTGATCAATCCGACGACAAGCCCGCAGGCGAGGCCCGCCGCGACCGGGATGACGGGATTGAGGCCGAGCAGGCTCGGATAGACCGCGTGCGGCGCGTCGGCGGCCTGCGCGAGGCTGGCCGCGATCATCGCGGTCATGCCGACGACCGAGCCGGACGACAGGTCGATGCCCGCCAGGATGATGACCTGGGTGACGCCGACCGCGATGATGCCGATCTCCGACTCCTGCAGGATCATGATCTTGAGCCGCAGCGGATTGGCGATGAAGCTCTGGCCGACGAAGATCCAGCCGAGGACTTCGAACAGGAGCAGCATGCCGATCATGACGCCGAGGATGCTGAGTTCGGGCGGAAGGCGGCGCCGTCCGGCCCCGGGCGTGTCGGTCGAGGTCGGCGAGGCGGAGGAGATGTCGGTCGCCATGGTGTCTTGTCCTTAGCGTTCGGGAACCGGCGCTACTGCGAGGCGAGCTCCATGATCCGGACCTGGTTCGCGTCCTTGCGGTCGACAATTCCCGTCATCCGGCCCTCGTGCATCACGAGCACGCGGTCGCTCATGCCGAGCACTTCCGGCAGCTCCGACGAGATCATCAGGACCGCGACGCCTTGGGCGGCGAGCTCGGTGATCAGCTTGTGGATCTCGGCCTTGGCGCCGACGTCGACGCCGCGCGTCGGCTCGTCGAGGATGAGGATCTTCGGCTTGAGCATCAGCCAGCGGGCGATCAGCACCTTCTGCTGGTTGCCCCCCGAGAGGTTGATGATCGGCTCCTCGAGGTCCGGCGTGCGGATTCTGAGCCGCTGCTTCTGCTGCTGGCAGAGCGCCTCGAGCTCGCGCTCCCTGACGAAACCCATGGTGGCGAAGCGGTCGCGCAGGAGCGCGATCTGCATGTTGGCCAGGATGTCGAGCAGCAGGAAACAGCCGGTCTCCTTGCGGTCCTCGGTCAGGAAAGCCATGCCGGCGCTCATCGCCGCTCCGGGGTTCTTGATCGTCACCGCGCGGCCGTCGATCCGGATTGCGCCGGCGGTGGCCGGCGTCACGCCGAACAGGGTCTCGGCGACGTTGCTGCGGCCCGAACCGACGAGACCGGCGAAGCCCAGGATCTCGCCCTTGCGCAGGTCGAAGGAGACGCCGCGGAACTTGCCTTCGAGGGCGAGGTCGCTGACCGACAGCACGGTTTCGCCGATCGGCACGATCTCCTTGGGGAACATCTGGGTGATCTCACGGCCGACCATCAGGCGGATGATCTCGTCGCGGGTGACGTCGGCTGCGGCGTGCTCGCCGACGAAGCGGCCGTCGCGGAACACCGACACCTCGTCGGCGATCTCGAACAACTCGTTCATCTTGTGGGTGATGTAGATGACGCCCTTGCCCTGAGCCTTGAGCGTGCGGATGATTCGAAACAGGTGCTCCACCTCGCGCTCGGTGAGCGCCGACGTCGGCTCGTCCATGATGAGGACGTCGGAATCGTAGGACACCGCCTTGGCGATCTCGACCATCTGGCGGTTGGCGACCGAAAGGTCGCGGATCTCGGCGTCGGGATCGAGCGGGATGTCGAGCCGTTCGAACAGCGCCCGGGTGCGGCGGCGCATCTCGTCGTGGCGCACGAAGCCGAGCGCGTTCAGGGGTTCGCGGCGGATCCAGATGTTCTCGGCGACCGTCATGAAGTTCATCAGGTTGAGCTCCTGATGGATCATGGCGATGCCGTAGCGGAGGGCGTCGAGGGGCGAATTGAGACGGATCTCCTGCCCCTTCAGCCGGAAGGTCCCGGCGTCCGGCGTGTAGACGCCGGCGATGATCTTCATCAGCGTCGACTTGCCGGCGCCGTTCTCTCCCATGAGCGCATGCACGTGGCCGCGCTTGAGCCGGAACGACACGTCGTCGAGCGCCAGCACGCCCGGGAAAGCCTTTCGGACGCCTTCGACCTCGAGCAGGTAGTCGGCGCCGGGGATAGCCCCGCTTTGCCTCACGATCTCCGCGGTCGAAGGACTGATGGTCGCCATGGCGCTTCATCCCGATCGATTGCGACGCCGCCCGTGTTCCCGGGCCGAGGCCGACTGTATCTCACACGGCCGCAAGAGGCCCGGAGGCGCGCCGGGAGGATGAGCGCGCCTCCGGCGTCGCCGGTCCCGCCGGTCCGGCGAGACCGGCGATCCGGTCAGTTCTTCTTCATGTACTGATCGATATTCTCGGGCGTGACGAGTTCGAAGGGGACCTTGACCCACTTCTCGACCGGCTTGCCGGCGGCGAGGGCGAGCGCCGCGTCCACCGCGCCCTTGCCCTGTCCGGCCGCGTTCTGGAACACGGTGACCTTGAGGTCGCCCGCTTTCATCGAGGCGAGCGCGTCCTGGGTCGCGTCGACGCCGCCGACGACCGCCTTCTTGGTGTCGACGCCCGCCGCCTTCATCGCCTGCAGCGCGCCGATCGCCATCTCGTCGTTGTTGGAGATCACGGCGTCGTACTTCATGCCCTTCGACAGCCAGTTGGTCATCAGGTTCTGGCCCTTGGTGCGATCCCACTCGGCGGTCTGCTCGGCGATGATCTTCATGCCGGCGCACTCCGGCAGCTTGATCACGTCGTGAATGTCGGCCGTGCGCTGCACCGCGGCCTGGTTGGAGAGCTGGCCCTGGATGACCAGAATGTCGCCCTTGCCGCCGAGAATCTTGCAGATCGCCTTGGTCTCGTAGGTGCCCGATTCCTTCTCGTCGGAGGCGACGACCGCGGCCTTCGGCCCGAGCTTTTCGACGTCGGCGGGCAGCCGGTTGACGTAGACCAGCGGCACGCCGGCCGAGGCGGCGGCCTTGGTGATGGCGGCGGTCGCCGAGGTGTCGACCGGGTTGACGATGATCGCGTCGACGCCGTTGGCGATGAAGTTCTGCACCTGGCTCAGCTGCTTGGAGACGTCGTCCTTGGCGTCCTCGATCTGCAGCGTCACGCCCGGCTGGGTCTTGGCGTAATCCGCCATGCCGTTGCGCAGGACGGTCAGGAAGTTGTCGTCGAACTTGTCCATCGACACGCCGATCTTCGTGGCGAAGGCGGGACTCGCGAGCACCGAGGCGGCGGCGAGCGTCAACAAGAAGCGCTTCATGTCAGGTCTCCTCCCTCGTGCGACGCATTCCGCGTCGCCTCATGTCGCGGCGGCTTCGCCGCGGGACTTAACCGGGCGACGGCCCGACATTGCGACAAGCCCCCTTTCCTGGAGCTCGCGCGACGTCGAGCCGACCGCCCGATGGTCGACACACTAGGCAACGAATCCGACGCGATGCACGCTGCGTCTTGAAGAAATATCGTCAATTGGACAATCGCGCGGCCTGACGACGCGATCCGCATCGGGCCGGGCGATCGCCGCCGCCGGTCTGGCCGTTCCGCGCCGTCCGCCCGCGTGCTATCAGCCGGCTTCCCTTGCTCAACGCCGACGGAGACGAGCGCATGAAGGTCGATGGACGTCCGATGCGGACGATCTGGCTCGACGCCGACGGGTGGGGCGTCGACGTGATCGATCAGCGCTGGTTGCCGCACGAGTTCCGGATCGTAACCTTGCGCACCCTCGCCGAGGCCGCGACCGCGATCCGCGACATGTGGGTGCGCGGCGCGCCGCTGATCGGGGTGACCGCCGCCTACGGCGTCGCGCTCGCGATGCGCGAAAACCCGTCCGACGCCCATCTCGACCAGGCGTGGGCGACGCTGCACGAGACCCGCCCGACGGCGATCAACCTGCGCTGGGCGCTCGACGCGGCGCGCGCCCGCCTCCGCCCGCTCCCGCCCGCGGCGCGCGCCGCCGCGGCCTATGCGCAGGCGGCCGAGATCGCCGAGGAGGACGTCGACATCAACCGCGCCATCGGCCGCAACGGACTCGCGATCATCCGCGCGATCGCGGCGCGCAAGGCGCCCGGCGAGCCGGTCAACATCCTCACCCACTGCAACGCCGGCTGGCTCGCGACGGTCGATTACGGCACGGCGACCGCGCCGATCTATCTTGCCGGCGAAGAGGGCGTCCCGGTCCATGTGTTCGTCGACGAGACCCGGCCGCGCAATCAGGGCGCCTCACTGACCGCCTGGGAGCTTCTCCACAACCGCACGCCTTCGACGCTGATCGTCGACAACGCGGGCGGCCACCTGATGCAGCACGGGCGGATCGACATGGTGATCGTGGGCACCGACCGCACGACCGCGCGCGGCGACGTGTGCAACAAGATCGGCACCTATCTCAAGGCGCTGGCGGCGCGCGACAATGGCGTGCCGTTCTACGTCGCGCTGCCGTCGCCGACGATCGACTGGACGGTGAACGACGGGGTGAAGGAGATCCCGATCGAAGAGCGCTCGGCCGAGGAGGTCGACTTCGTGCAGGGGTTGGGGGCGGACGGCAAGGTCTCGCGGGTGCGTGTCTCGCCGGAGGGCGGCCGCGCCGCCAATCCCGCCTTCGACGTGACGCCGGCGCGGCTCGTCACCGGGCTGATCACCGAACGCGGGGTCGCCGAGGCCTCGGCCGACGGGCTGCGGGCGCTGTTTCCGGAGCGCGGGTAGCAAACCGCGGGCGCCTCGTCCTAGACTGACAGTTCGCACGATTCGCTCCCGCGGGAGCAGCCGTCGGCGCAGTTCCCCCCTCGCCCCGCTTGCGGGGAGAGGGCCGGGGTGAGGGGCGGCGCCAAAGTCCGACGAATATCGCCGCCCCACAACCGGCGCGACGCGCCC
>CAMFKX010000033.1 GCA_945957375.1 uncultured Roseiarcus sp. | reverse complement strand
TCGCGGAGGAGTCGGGTCCGCGGCTTGCGGACGTCGTCCTCATTGAAGGATGTTCGGCCGCTTCGACGTCCGACGTCGTGAGATCGGTCGAGACGGCGCGATGACGACCGCCGGTCATGCAGAGACGAGCTCGCGCGACGCGCCGGCCGGCGGAGTGACGAAGACGCGGCGCAGGCTGCCGGTCGTCGCAATTGCGGTCGTGTGTCTTCTCTCGGCCGGAGTCGCCGCGGTCTACGGATATCGGTCGAAACTTGCCGCCGATCCGCTCGCCGATCTGCTCGTCGCTGCGGCGAAGCCCGGCGACGTCGAAGAGACCGTGCAGGCGACCGGCAGCATCCGGCCGGTGCGGATGGTCGCGGTCGGCTCCCAGACGTCGGGCCGAGTCCTCAGGATGAACGCCGCCATCGGCAAACGCTTCAGCGCCGGCGATCTCATCGCCGAGATCGACAGCGTCACCCAGCAGAACGACCTTCGGACGGCGGAAGCGGCGCTGGAAGACGTGCGCGCGCAAAAACGCCAGAGGGAAGCCGCGCTCGCCTACGCCGAGCAGGCCCTCGCCCGCGAAGGACGGACGCTGGCAAAAGAGGCGTCGTCGCGGGATTCCTGGGAGCAGGCCAGGACGACCGTCGAGACGACCCGCGCCCAGATCGACTCGCTCGCGGCCCAGATCAAGCAGGCGGAAGTCAAGGTCGCGAACGCGCGTGTCCAGCTGAATTACACCCAGGTTGTCGCTCCAATTAGCGGGACGGTGCTGCTGGTGACCGTCCAGGAGGGCCAGACCGTCAATGCCGTTCAATCGGCTCCGACCCTGGTCGTGCTCGGACAGATCGACCGCATGCTCGTTCGGGCCGAAATCTCGGAAGCGGACGCGCCGAAGATCGCGGTCGGGCAGAAGGCGACCTTCAGCATCCTCGGCGATCCCGAGCGGCGGTGGGAGGCGACCCTCATCTCGCTCGACCCCGCCCCCGACGCGTTGCGCACCGACTCCGAAATCGCATCGTCGGATGGCGCGGGATCGTCCACGTCCTCGTCGTCGGCGATCTACTACTATGGGCGATTCCTGGTCGACAATCCGGACGGCGTGCTGCGAACCTACATGACGGCGCAGGTGCGTATCACGCTCGCGTCGGCGAAGGGGGTCGTGACCCTGCCGACGGCCGCGATTTCCTCGCCCAACGAGAAGGGCGAGCGCACGGTCGACGTCATCAATGACGACGGCAGCCTCTCCCGCCGCGTCGTCGAGGTCGGACTCGACGACAAGGTGCGATCCGAAATCCGCAACGGGCTAAGGACGGGCGAACGGGTCGTCGCCGGCCGACGCGCCGCCAATCCGTCTCCAAGCGCAATGCCGGCGCCTCCCGGAGCGCTGTGATGGCGCCGCCGCTCATCCGGCTGAGCCGCCTCCGCCGCGAGTTCCCGTCCGGCGACGGCTCGATCGCCGTGCTCAGCGACGTCGATCTCGAGATCGAGGCCGGCGAGTTCGTCGCGATCGTCGGCGCGTCGGGGTCGGGGAAATCGACGCTCATGAACATTCTGGGCTGCCTCGATCGTCCGACCACTGGAGACTACTGGTTCCGCGGCCGTTCGGTCGCGGCGCTGGACGCCGATGAACAGGCGGAGCTTCGCCGCGAGCATTTCGGCTTCATCTTCCAACGCTACTGCCTGCTGGCCGAACTCGACGCCCGCGGCAACGTCGAAATGCCGGCCGTTTACGCCGGGTTGTCGCGACCGCGCCGTCGCGACCGCGCCGACCGCCTGCTCGCGCGACTCGGCATGGCGGATCGGGCGCATCACAGGCCGAGCCAACTCTCGGGCGGCCAGCAGCAGCGCGTCTCGATCGCCCGCGCGCTCATCAACGGCGCCGAGGTCATCCTCGCCGACGAACCGACCGGCGCGCTCGACCGCCGCTCGGGACAAGAAGTGCTCAAGATCCTCGAAGAGCTGAACGCCGAGGGCCGTACCGTCATCCTGGTGACGCACGACCCCGCGGTGGCGAACCGGGCGCATCGCATCATCGAGATTTCGGAGGGTCGCGCCGTCGCGGATCGCACGAACGGCCGCGCCCGGGCTCCGGCAGGCGCCGCGGAATCGGCGTGGCAAAAGGCTCGACGCGGACCGGCGCCGTTCGAGCGGTTCGCCGAGTCGCTCCGCATGGCGGCGCTCGCGTTGACCTCGCATCGGCTGCGGACGCTCCTGACCATGCTCGGCATCGTGATCGGCGTCGCCTCCGTCGTCTCGATGGTCGCGCTTGGCGAGGGCTCGAGGCGCAAGGTCCTCTCGAACATCTCGGCGCTCGGCACCAACACCCTGGAGTTCTTCCCCGGGAAGGGGTTCGGCGACACTCGCGCCGCCAAGATCAAGACGCTCGTGCTCGCCGACGCCAAGGCGCTCGCCAGGGAGGACTATGTCGCTGGCGCGACGCCCACGGTCAGCACGTCGAGCACGCTACGCTTCGGGTCGGTCGAGGCCGCCGCGCAGGTCAACGGCGTGGGCGCCGACTATTTCGCCGTCAAGGGCACGGTGCTGAAGACCGGACGACTGTTCGATAGGAACGCGGAGCGAACCTTCTCCCAGGAGGCGGTGATCGACGAAAACGCCGAGAGGACGCTGTTCGGCGTCCCCGGCTCCGATCCGATCGGTAAGGTCATTCTCGTCGGCAAAGTCCCGTGCGTCGTCATTGGCGTGACCCAGAAGCAGCAGGGTTTCGGGGCGAGCGGCAATCTCGCCGTGTACCTGCCTTACTCGAGCGTACAGGCCCGGTTCCTCGGCGAGACGTCGCTGCGGAGCGTCGTCGTGCGCGTTGCGGACACAGTCAGCAACGATCTCGCAGAGCAGGCGGCGACGGTGTTTCTCGAACGGCGGCACGGCGCGCGCGATTTCTTCGTCTTCAACACCAGCGACATCCGCATCGCCATCACCTCGTCGACGGAGGTCATGACCGCGCTGATCGCGGCGATCGCGGTCATCTCGCTGATCGTCGGCGGCATCGGCGTCATGAACATCATGCTGGTCTCGGTGTCGGAGCGGGTGCAGGAGATCGGCGTCAGGATCGCGGTCGGGGCGCGGCGCTCCGACATCATGCAGCAGTTCCTGATCGAGGCGGTCCTCGTCTGTCTGATCGGCGGGGGCTTAGGCGTGCTTTGCGCCCTCGCCGTGGGCCTCGCCTTCCATACGTTCGGCTCGAGCTTCGCATTCGTCTACTCGCCGGCGTCGTTCGTGCTCGCCTTTGCGTGCGCGACTCTGATCGGCGTGGCGTTCGGCTGGCTGCCCGCCCGGGGCGCCGCGCGCCTCGACCCTGTCGAAGCCCTCGCGCGCGAGTAGCCATGCGTCGTTCGAGTCTTTGGACGGGCCTGTGGGTCGCCGTTGCGCTCGCCGGATGTTCGGTTGGGCCGGAGTATGCGGCGCCGAAAATGGCGACGCCGGCCAAGTGGTCGACAGGGACCGGGGCCAGCGTCGCGTCGCTCGGCGCGTGGTGGCGGGGCTTCGACGATCCGGTTCTCGACGCCCTGATCGCCGAAGCGGTCGCTGGCGGCGCCGATGTCGCGACGGCCAGGGCAAAGATCCGCCAGGCGCGTGCGACCCAGCGCGAGACCGCGGCCGGCCTTCTGCCGAACCTTGAAGGAACGGTCTCGGCGGCCGCGACCGGCGGCGGTCAGGGCGCGGGCGGGATCACCACGTCGACCACGCCGGTCGGCGCCGGAACCAGCGTGACCGGCTTGTCTGCGCCCTTCCAGGCGGGACTGGACGCGAGCTGGGAGCTCGACCTCTTCGGCGGCAAGGCGCGGGATCTGCAGGGTGCAACCTACGGCGCCAAGGCCGCCGAGGACGATCTTCAGGCGGCCTTGCTGACCCTGATCGGCGACGTCGGCGCCAACTATGCCGACGTGCGCGGCTATCAAGCCCGGATCGGGCTCGCCCGACGGACGCTCGAGTCGCAGCGCAAGACTGCGGAGCTGACGCGGGTGAAATTCGAAGCCGGGTCGGCGTCGGCCGCCGACGCTGCGAAGGCGGACGCCCAGGCCGCGATCACCGGCTCGAACATTCCCGATTACGAGACCGCCGAGGCAAAGGCGATCCACCGCCTGTCGGTCTTGACAGGCGGCGCTCCCGATGCGCTGCGCTCGCGCCTGGCTCGAGCGCACCCCATTCCGACGCTGCGCAAGGCCTTGCCCGCGGGTATCCCCGCAGACCTCCTCAGACGAAGGCCCGACATCCGGGCGGCGGAGCTGCGAATCGCCGAGGCGACCGCGAAGATCGGGTCGGCGGAGGCGGCGCGTTATCCGGACCTGTCCCTCACCGGCTCGCTATCCGCATCGGCCTATCGGCTCCCGGACCTCGCGCGCTCGTCCTCGATCGGATCGTTGCTCGGGCCCTCGATTTCCGCGCCGATCTTCGACGCGGGCAAGCGCGCTGCGGCCCGCGACGCGGCGGAAGCGGAGCGCGACCAGGATCTGATCGCCTGGCGCGCCTCCGTTCTAAAGGCGGTCGAGGATGTCGAGAACGCGCTCGTCGCGCTCGGCGGCGAGCGAAGGAAGGCGGCGCAACTCGCCGCAGCCGTCGACGGCTATCGAAAGGCCGAAACCCTTTCGCGCGCTCAATTCGAGGCGGGCAAGGCGGGCTTCCTCGACGTCCTGGACGCTGAGCGGTCCCTTTATTCGGCTGAGGATTCGCTGATCCAGAGCCGCATCGCGATCGTCAAGGATCAGGTCGCGCTGGCGAAGGCGCTGGGCGGGGGCTGGGATCGGCCGGTCGACCCGAGCGAGCCGGAGGTCGTGGACGTCGATATGGGACCCCGATGGCGGACGTCCGCAGCAAAGGGCGAGTGAAGTTGCGGCATCTGGCGCGACATCGTCGCATCGCTCGACCCGCGGGCCTTTCGCAAGCGCTTCGTTGCCTGGGTGGGCGCACTGACCAAAGCCCCGCTCAAGGTCATCGCAATCGACAGCAAGACCTTGCGGCGCTCGGGACGCAAGGGCGGGCAAGTACATGATCCACGCGGCGTCGGTCCAGCGCCTCGTGCTGGCGGAGACCAGGTGGACGAGAAGTCGAACGAGATCGCCGCCGTTCTGGGCATGCTGTCGATCGAAGGCGCGTTCGTGCCCGCGCCGCCCGCGCGTCGAGCTCCAAACCAAAATCCGCCGCATTCGAGGCATGTGGATCGGCGAACGTGTCGAGCTGGCCCAGGCACACGCCGAAGTAGCTCGCCAGGAACGGCGACAGGGCGAATTCGCCGGGCAACTCGTCGTCGCGGCCGGGGTCGCCTATGGCCGGGCGTCGTTGCGCGGCGTCCGGAACCCTCGAACCGCGTTCGGTCCGATCTGGCGGACCAGCTCGGCGCTGCTCGCGACGCTCATCTTCTTCATTACGTTCGCCCGATGGACGTCGACGGTCTTGGGGCTGATGTCGAGCGCCGCCGCGATCTCCTTGCTGGTCCGTCCGTCGAGCAGGCCGCGAAGAACGTCCTGTTCGCGAGCCGACAGTTGCTCGATCAGTCGACGGATCTTGAGATCGACGACGCGCCTTGCGTGCCGCTCCCCGGCAAGCCGCATGGCGCGCTGCACCGAAGCCAGAAACTTGTCGGGATTGAACGGCTTCTGGATGAAGTCGGTCGCCCCCGCCTGCATGGCGTTGACGGCGGCGGGAACGTCGCCGTGCGCGGTGAGAAAGATCAGCGGCAGGTCATAGCCCGCCTCCGCCATCCGGCCCTGCAATTCCAGGCCGCTCATCTCCGGCATGCGCAGATCGACGACGGCGCAGGCGGCCCCGTCGAACCCGCGGAGCGCCTTCATGAAGGCCGAAGCCGACGCGAAAGCGCGCGAGCGAATCTTCACCGAATCCAGCAGCCAGGCGAGGGCGTCGGTGACGTCGGTCTCGTCGTCGACGAGAAAGACCTGCACAGTCATGGCGTCGTCGCCGATCATGGATTCCGCCATGCCGGAAGCGCGAAGCGGAAGGTCGCGCCCGCGCCGCGCTGGGAGATATGCCGCAACGAGCCGCCGTGCGACTCGACGATCGTCCGGCTGATCATCAGGCCCATGCCGAGCCCCGCGGGTTTGGTGGTGACATAGGGGTCGCAGAGCCGGGGGATCAGGGCCTCGGGCACTCCCGGACCATTGTCGGAAACATCGAGAGTGAGCATGCCACGGGAGTCGGCGCCGAGGCGAATCGTGATGCGGGGATCGGTCGTCCCCGCATCGTCCATCGCCTCGACCGCGTTGATCAAGAGATTCGTGAACACCTGCTGGATTTCGATAGCGTTGCAGCGCGCGTCGGGAAAGGGGTCGTTCGCGGGGTCGCTGACCACGTCGATCTGAACGCCGACGGCGCGGATCGGCTGGCGCAGGAGAAGCAGCGTCCGATCGATCAGTTCGACGAGCGAAACCGATTCGAACAGAGGCTTGCGTCGCGACACGAATCCGCGAACGTTGCGGATGATCTCAGCCGCTTGATCGAGGTGCGTGGACGCCTTCTCGAGGACCTGGTCGAGCTCCTGGAGGTCGAGCTGCTCGGCGTTCAGGCGATGGCGAATGCCGCTCAGGTAACTTTGACAGGCGTTGAGCGGTTGTCCGAGCTCGTGCGCCAGCGCCGAGGCCATCTGTCCCATCAGGGACAGGCGCGACGCGTGCGCCAGCGCTGCCTGTTGCTCGTGCTCCCGTTCGCGCTGTCGGCGGCTCTCGGTGACGTCGGCGAAGGTGAAGACGACGCCGCGCCGCGTCGTTGCAAGCGGCGCGCCGATCGCCGTGATGTGCCGAAGGCGCCCGGGCGCTCGGATCCATGCGAATTCGAAGCGCTCGACGCCCAGTCGCTCCGCGGCGTGACGCCGCAGAAGGCTCGATAGCGACGCGGTCTGGCCGTCGGGCAGCGCCACTCTCGAGCCGTCGTCGAGAAGCTCTTCGAGCCGGGTTCGGGACTGGGCCCCCAGATAGCTCTGGAGCGTGCGGTTCACTTCGAGGATCGCACCCTCCGCGTCGATGACGAGAACGCCCAACGGCAGGTGGCGAAAAAGGGTGCGGAACTTCTCGCCGGTGGCCGCGGAGGTCGCCTGCAGCGTTCGCCGTCTTTCGATCTCCGCGTGGAGCGTCTCGTTGGTTCTGCGCAGGTTCGACGTGCGCTTCTCGATCGTGTGCTCGAGCTGCTGGTTGAGCCGACGGAGCTCGTCCTCCGCGGTCTTCTTGTCGGTGAGGTCCTGCACGACCCAGACCGACGGACCGCTGATGTCCTTGCGGCGAAGCAGTCGGCCGGAAATGCGACACCAGATCAGCGAGCCGTTCTTGCAGGCCATTGCCCGCTCGTGCGTATAGAATCCGTCGTGCGGATAGCCGGCCATGAGACGGCCGACGTCGTCATAGTCTTCCTGGGTGACATAGAGCTTTCGAACCAGCTCACCGTCCAGTTCATCGGGGCTGTAGCCAAAGATTTCGGCCATGCGGGTATTGACCCACAGAAATCGCCGATTCTGCATGTAACTAATGCCGACGATCGTATTTTCCAGCACGAGGCGCCAGGGAAAATCTGCCCCGAGGAGGTCGACCGTCGCCGACTTTGGCAATCGGGACGAGGCCGGGGCGCTTGGCGGAGCGAGCTGCATTCGGCTTCATTACATCCAGCGCCGATAGACCGGAAGGCCTTTTGCCATGCAGCAGTGTTTGCTGCACTGCACTAGGTAATTTCTTTAGTCGATTGGGAATCGCTCCGAATAGACCCTGCCGGTGGTTCGGCGCACGCTCGCCACAACATCGCGAACACGAAAACATGGGAGGAAACAGCATGTTCACCGTGGACATTGACACCGGCGGCACCATGACCGACGCGCTCGTTTCCGATGGGGCCACCCGGCGCGCCTTCAAGGTCGACACCACTCCGCACGACTACACCGTCTCCTTCCTCGCCTGCCTCCAGGAGGCCGCGAAGGCGTTGCAGTTCCCGAGCGTGGAGGCCTTCCTCAGGAAGGTGGCGCTGATCCGATGGTCTTCGACCATTACGACCAACGTGCTGGCGGAGCGACGCGGTTCGAAGGTGGGGCTGTTCGTCTCGAAGGGGCAGGAAGAGGCGCTCTACGGCAAGGGCCGCTCGCCGATCGTCGGCGAGCTCGTGGCGGACGGCGCCGTGCTCGGGCTGCCGGCCAACCCGTCGCCCGCCGACGTTCTCAGCGGCGTCAAGCAGCTCCTTGAGGCCGGGGTCCGCCGCATCTGCGTATCGCTCGCGGAGTCCTTTCCGAACAACGGACCCGAGAACGCCATCAAGGAGGTGATCGAGGATCAGTATCCCGACCACATCATCGGCGCGGTGCCGGTTCTGCTGGGCAGCGAGATGGCGCAACTGCGCCATGACCAGACCCGCGCGCACTACTCGGTCATGAACGCCTATACGCACACGCAGCTCGCGAACTCATTGTTCAAGGCGGAGGATCTGCTGCGCGACGAGCATGGCTGGAACGGCGCGCTCCTGATCGGCCACACCAATGGCGGCGTCGCGCGCATCGGCAAAACCAAGGCGGTCGACACCATCGAGTCCGGGCCGGTGTTCGGCGCCTTCAGCGGGGCGCACATGGCGGGCCTCTACGGCTTCATGAACGTCGTCTGCTTCGACGTCGGCGGTACGACGACCAAGGCCTCCATCGTTCGGGACGGCGCGCCGGTGTTCCAGCGCGGCGGCGAACTGATGGAGGTCCCGGTGCAGACCTCCTTCGCCATGGTGCGCTCGGCCGCGGTCGGCGGCGGGTCGGTCGCCAAGGTCCGCGGCGGCTCGGTCACGCTCGGTCCTGAGAGCATGGGCGCAGCGCCGGGCCCGGCCTGCTACGGGCTCGGCGGAGATCAGGCGACGCTGACCGACGCCCTTCTCTTCCTCGGCTATCTCGATCCGGCGAACTTTCTCGGCGGCCGAAGGGCGCTCAATGCCGAGCTCGCCCGCAAGGCGATTGAACAGAACGTCGCGAGGGCGCTCGGCGTGTCGGTCGACGCGGCGGCCCTGGCGATCCGGGACGAGGCGGTGGCCGTCATGACGAAGCTCGTCGCCAATACCCTCAAGGAGGCGCGGATCGAGGCCAGGGACACGCCGCTCTTCGCGTTCGGCGGCAACGGGCCGATGTTCGCGGCCTTCATCGCCGAGCAGCTCGGAATGCCGTCGACCGTAGCCTTCGACCTCGGACCGGTGTTCAGCGCCTTCGGTTCGGCCACCTCGGACGTCGTGCATCGCTACGAACAGGGCGTCGACCGGCGATGGGACGAGGCGGCGACCGGCGATCTCGCCCACGTGATCTCCTCGATGCGCACCCAGGCCGAGCGTGATCTGCGCGGCGAGGGCTTCGACCCACAGAAGGCGGCCTATGCTTGGGAAGCCGACATCGGCGCCTCGGAGGCCGACTTCTCGCCCGTCGCCGTCGACTGCGACGATAGGGACGCATCGTCGATCCTCGACGCGCTGGCGCGGGCGGCCAAGCCGCTCGCCGACGCGAAAGCGCGCCTCCTGGGGATCAAGCTGTCGACACGCTACGTCGTCGGCTCGCACGGCGTGACCAAGCGCACGAGCCGCTCGGAGCCGCAACGGCCGACCGCGCGCGAGGCGCGGTTCGTCGCCGGCAAGCGCGACGACGTCAGGGTGTTTCGTTGGGAAGCGCTGAACGTCGGCGACGTCATCGACGGACCTGCGGTCGTGAACGGCGCGACGATGACCTGTCCGCTCCCGGCGGGATGGCGGCTCACGGTCGACGACTACGGCAACGCGCGGATGCAGCGCGGCTGAAAGCAGCACTCCAGGGCGGGAAACGACACGATGTACGAGCAGATCCGGTTTACCGAATATCTCAATCTCGACGTCAACACCGAGAAATGGCGCTGTCACGATTGCGGGACGGAGCTGATCAGCGCGCGGGAAAATTACAAGCGCGGTTGCCTGGTCGCCGAGCGCATGCCGGAAGAGATCCACAATCCGGTGATCGACGGCGAGTACACGTTTGCGCCGGACAAGGACTGGGTTCGCATCCTCGAGTTCTACTGCCCGGGCTGCGCGCGGCAGATCGAGACCGAGTATCTGCCTCCCGGACACCCGATCACCTACGACATCGAGCCCGACATCGACAGCCTGAAGGCGCGGCTTGCGAGCGGAGATCTCGTGGTTCGCGAAGGCAAGCTCGTCAAGGTTGGCCAGGAGCCCCGTCGCGGCTAGCCGGCGCGCATGGCGAGGCGATTCAGCGGCCGGGACGCTATTTCAGGGATTTTGTCATGAGCACGTTGACGACAAGAGACGCTATCAACTCGATCGACATCGACGTCGGGGGCACGTTCACCGACCTTGTGCTGACGCTCGACGGCGAGCGCATCATCGCCAAGTGTCCGACCACGCCGCACGATCTTTCGGTCGGCTTTCTCAACGCCATCGAGGCGGGCGGAGACAAGGTCAATCTGTCCGTCGAGGAGCTCCTCCCCAAGATCGACATCATCCGCTACAGCACGACCGTCGCGCTCAACCGTCTGCTGCAGCGGCAGGGTCCGAGGATCGGCCTCCTCACCACCGAGGGCCACGAGGACGTGATCCTGATCGGGCGGGGCGCGCAATGGACCGACGGCCAGCGCGTAGCCGAGCGACGCAACATCGCCGTCCAGAACAAGCCCTATCCGCTGATCGACCGCAACCTGATCCTCGGCGTGAAGGAGCGAGTGGACTCCGGCGGGCAGATCGTTCGTCCGCTGGATGAGGACGACGTTCGCGAGAAGCTCCGCCTTCTGATGGATCGCGGCGCGCGCGCGATCGTGGTGTCGCTGCTCTGGAGTTTCATGAATCCGGCGCACGAGAAGCGCGTGCGCCAGATCATTCGTGAGGAGTACAAGGAATATCACATCGGCTTCGTTCCGGTGGTGCTGTCGTCGAGCGTGGTCAGCAAGATCGGCGAGTACGAGCGCACGATGACGGCGGTGCTCGACGCCTATCTGCAGCGCTCCATGCAGAACGACATCGGCGCGACCTGGGACAAGCTCAGGGAGAAGGGCTATCGCGGCGCCTTTCTCATGATCCACAATTCGGGCGGATCCGCCGACATCTTCAAGACGCCGGCGAGCCGCACCTTCAACGGCGGTCCGGTCGCGGGCCTTATGGGCTCGGCCTACTTCGCCAAGAAGCTCGGCTTCGACAACGTGATCGCCGGCGACGTCGGCGGGACGAGCTTCGACGTCGCGCTGGTGGTCGAAAGCAGCGTGCGCAACTACACGTTCCGGCCCGTCATCGACAAGTGGATGGTCAACGTCACGATGATGCAGACCCTCTCCGTCGGCGCCGGCGGGGGGTCGATCGCGAACGTCAGCAACGGGCGCATCACGGTGGGGCCGCGCAGCGCGGGATCCATGCCGGGGCCGGTCTGCTACGACCTGGGCGGCGTCGAGCCGACGGTGACCGACGCCGACGTCGTGCTCGGCTATATCAATCCGGACACCTATTACGGTGGCCGCATGCCGCTCAACAAGTCGCTCGCCGCCAAGGCGATCGACGAGAAGGTCGCGAAGCCCCTCGGCATCTCGACCGAGGAAGCCGCGAGCCTGATCCGGCGCGTCGTCGACGAGAACATGGCCGGAGCGATCAAGCGGGAGGTCCAGATGCGGGGCTATCACCCCGAGGACTTCGTGCTGTTCGCCTTCGGCGGGGCCGGGCCGACCCACATGAGCGGCTTGCGCGGCGACGTCCCCAAGGCCGTCGTCTTCCCCGCCGCGCCGGTGTTCTGCGCCATGGGGAGCTCGATCATGGATATCGTCCACATGTACGAGCAGAGCCGGCGCATGGTGTTCATGGAGCCGATGACCGAACGCCTGGTCGTCGACCGCAAGCAGTTCAACGCGACGGTCAACTCGCTGGTCGCGAGAGCCCATGCCGACCTTCAGAGCGAAGGCATCGACGTGACGGACGCGTCCTTTTCGCTGGAGCTCGACATGCTCTATGGCGGCCAGGTCAACCTCAAGCGCGCCGCCTCGCCGTTCCTCGAGATCAACAGCGACGCCGACGCTCAGGCGATCTACGACGCGTTCGAGCGGGAGTTCAGCGCGGCGTTCTCGCCGCTGGTGGTCAACAAGCCGGGCGGCGTGTGTCTCGACAATTTCGTGCTGCGCGTCACGGTGCCGACCTGGAAGCCGGAGGTCGCCGAATATCCCCTGCGCGGCGCCGATCCTTCGGCGGCGCAGATCGGCGAGCGCAAGGCCTACTGGCCCGAAACCGGGTCTTGGGTCGGCACCCCGATCTACCAGTTCGAGCAGCTCCAGGCGGGCAACCTCGTGACCGGCCCGGCGATCGTCGAGGCGGAACTGACGACCATCGTCGTACCGCCGGGCCAGAAATTCGCGATCGACAAGCATGGTCTCGGCATTCTCGAAGCGATCAACCCGCCGCCCCCGCGCAAGCGGATCGGCGCCCAGGTCGCCGTGGCTGCGTGACCGCACGGATCAAGGAGACAGTCCCATGCCCATTCCCTCGCTTGAACAGAAGCTGATCTGGCTCAAGCCCTCGCCGCCCACACAGCGCGAACTCGAACTTGCGGCTCAGGTCGATCCGGCGACGTTCGAGATCGGCTTCCAGCGAACCAACGACATTCTCGACGAGGGGATGGACGTGTTCGTCCGCTCGTGCCGCTGCGCGATGGGGGTCGCCGGCGATTCCCTCGTGGCCATCATGACGGCGGCGGGCGACATCGTGAACGGGAGCTGCGGCACCTACCTGCACGCCGTGATCCCGCCGCTTGTCATCAAGTATATCCTCGAGAACTTCGGCGACGAGATCAAGGACGGCGACCTCTGGTTCGCCAACGACGCCGTCTACGGCGGCGTCCACAATCCCGACCAGATGGTCTGCATGCCCGTGTTCTACGACGGCAACCTCGTCGCCTGGACCGCGGCGCTCGTCCATACGACCGAAACCGGCGCCATCGAGCCGGGCGGCATGCCGGTTTCGGCGTCGTCGAGGTTCGAGGAGGGCATGAACGTTCCGCCGATGCGCATCGGGCGCAACTTCCGGCTGGACGAAGACGTGGTGTCGATGTTCGTCGCCTTCGGCATCCGCGCGCCGTCGATGATCGCGGTCGATCTCAAGGCGCGCTGCACCACGGCCGACCGGGTGCGCACCCGACTGATCGAGCTCTGCGACCGCGAGGGGCCCGACTACCTGACAGGCCTGTTCCGCAAGATGCTCCAGGAGGCGGAGGCCGGCGCGAAGGCGCTGATCGAGCAGTGGCCCGACGGCAAGTATCGGTGCGTGACGTTCAGCGACGCGGTCGGACTGAAGCAGGGGCTGGTGCGCAGCTGCTTCATGACCATCGAGAAGACAGGCGATCACATGCTGGTCGACCTGTCGGAGACCGGCCCCGAGACGCCGTCGCCGTACAACGCCCATCCGCAGGCGGCGATCGCTCATTTCTCCAACTACATCTACGAATATCTCTTCCACGCCCTGCCGATCTCGAACGGCACGTTCGCCTCGATCGACTTCAAGTTCGGCGTGCGCACGTGTCTGTCTCCGGACCCGAGGGCGGCGACCTCCTGCTCGGTCATGATCTCGACCGGGGTGATGAGCGCCGTTCACAACACCTGCGCCAAGGCGATGTATTCGACCGCGCTGTGGAAGCAGAGCGGCGCCTCGATGGGCAACGGCGGAAACGCCCTGGTGCTCGCCGGCCTGAACCAGTGGGGCGCGCCATTCGCCGACATGCTGGCCTATTCGATCAACACGGAAGGGCAAGGCGCGCGTCCGACCGAGGACGGCATGGACGCCTTCGGTTTCCCGTGGTGCGTGTTCGGGCGCGCGCCCAACACCGAGCAGGTCGAGAACGAGTTCCCGCTTCTCGTGCCGCTCTCCAACCACTGGAAGGATTCCTGCGGGCACGGCAAGTATCGCGGCGGCGTCGGCACGGTGCAGATGTGGGTCGCGCACCACGTCCCGGCCGTCTACATGATGGCGATCGCCGACAACACCAAGCTCCAGACGCCACAGCCGCTGTTCGGCGGCTACGCGCCGTGCACCGTTCCGGGAATCGGCATTCGCAACGCCAACGTGAAGACCCTGATGGCCGAGGGCGGCGCGTCTCTCGATATGGACATCCAGCGCCTGCTGACCGAGAGGCCGATCGAGGGCGATTACGAGGTCGAGTTCCAGGGACGATCGGTGCGCCCCTACAACAACGGCGACGTCGCGACCTTCGCCTTCAGTTGCGGCGGAACCGGCTACGGAGATCCGATCGATCGCGACGCCAAGGCGATCGAGCAGGACATCGTCAAGGGCATCTTGTCTCCGGAGACCGCCCGCCACGTCTACAAGGTGGCGTGGAGCGACACGGATCGCCGGGTCGATCTCGAGAAGACGGCCGAACTGCGAACCCAGGAGCTGCACGCGCGCAAGACAAGGGGGCGTCGCTACGACGAGTTCGAAGCGGCCTGGCTAAAGCAGAAGCCGCGCGACGAGATCCTGACCTACTACGGAAGCTGGCCGGACGCGCGCGAAGTGGCGCCGCTCCTGAGAGCGTGAGCGCGAGAGGCAGACATGTGGCGAAAGCGGATGCAAGACCTCTCGCGATCGGTGGGCAAACCCCACGCGCCGCTGTTCGCGCCGGTGCTGTTCGGCGTCTCGGCCCAGATCGAGTCGATCGCGCCGGACGCGATGGCCCGCGATGCGACGCGGCTGCGCAAGAACGTGGGAGAGCTTCGGCGGGCGCTGGGACTCGACGCGGTCCACTGCATCGCGCCCGGCGAGGCGGAGGCGCGCGCCATCGGCCCGGTCGGCTCGCAGGTGAGCCCCGAGACCGTCGCCCGGGATGAAACCATCGCCGCATCGCTCGGGGCGGTTCGGCAATGGCGGGCGAACTCCGAGCCGCCGGTCATCGTCGCCGCCCTGCACGGCCCTGCGATCCTCTTAACTAAGCTGCGGGCCGCCGGCAGCGACGCCTCCGACGAGGCGAGCCTGCAGCACATCGGGCGCGGACTGGCGGCGATCGTGCGCGCTTTCGCGGAAACCGGCGTCGATGTCGTGCAATTGCACGACGAGGCGCCGGCGTTGGAAGACGCGGTCGAGGCCTGGCGAGGCGCGCTCGGGACCGTGGGCAACGTGGCGCGCTTTCATCGCGTGCCGGCGCTTCTGGCGCTCGGCGGAGCCAAGGTCGACACGTGGCCGGCCCAGGCGGTTCCGTGCCCTACCCACGAGCAGCATCGGGACGCCTTCGCCCGCGCCCACGGCCGGGCCTGGTCGGCCGAGCCGGGCGCGTGGACTGGCCTGCCCGGCGAGACGGCCGCGGAACGCGTCGTGACGACGTCGACGGAGGTCCGCGCCGATATCGAGATCGGCTCGCTCCTGGCTGAGGTCCGGCGGATTCGAGACGATCGATGACGACCGCTTCACGCGAGTACTGGAACGAACAGCTCGAGACCCTGCCGTGGGCCGAGGTCGAGCGCTGGCAGGCCGAACGCATCGCGCCGACGATCGCCCGGATCCGCGCCGGTTCGGCAATGTATCGCGATATGTTCGCCGATCTGCCGCGAGAAGTGAAGATCTCCGAGTTCGCCGATCTGGCGCGATTGCCCTTCACGCTGAAGGATCGGGTCCGGGCGGCGCAGGACGCCGCGACCGACGAGCGTCCGCTCGGCGACAATCAGACCGCGTCGCTGAAGAACATCGTGCAGACGCTGAGCTCGAGCGGGACGACCGGCAAGCCGCTCTACTACGGGCTGACCGCGCACGATTGCGAGGTGTTCGCCGACACGGTCGCCAACACCTGGTTCACGGCCGGGCTTCGCGCCCAAGACGTCGTCGCCCATCTCGTGGGGCTGCCGATGGTGGCCGGGGGCCTACCCTATGCGGACGGGTTTCGCCGGATCGGCGCGACCCTCGCCTGGCTCGGCGGCTTTCCCACCGACCGGATCCTGCGGGAGATGCGGCGGCTCCGCTGCACGGCGCTCCTCGCGACGACGTCCTTCGGCCTCTACCTCTCGGAACAATGGGACGCGGTGGGACACGAGACCGGGGTCCCGTCACGCCTCGGAAAAGTGCTGTGCGGGGGCGAGCCCGGCCTCAATGAGCGTGAGATCCGCGATCGGATCGCGAGCGGCCTCGGCGTCTCCCACCTGCGCGAAGTGATGGGCCTCGGCGACGTCATTTCCGGCATGTGGGCGGAGTGCGAACGGCAGGAAGGCATGCATTTCAACGCCCAGAAATATGTCGCCATCGAGCTGATCGACCCCGACAGCGGCGAGGTCGTCCGCTGGCGGGAGGGCGGGACGGGCGAGATCGTCTACACGACGTTCGATCGCGAAGCGACGCCGATGCTCCGCTACCGGTCGCGCGACCACGCGCTCGTCGTCGGCGTTGGCTGCTCGTGCGGACGCACCTCGCCGCGCATCCGCTGCGTCGGCCGGACGGACGACATGCTCATCTACAAGGGCATGAACGTGTTCCCGGCCGCGTTGCGGGACCTGGTTGGCTCGCGCTTCGCCGGCAGCGTGCAACCGATGCTGCGGGTGTGGAAGGACGCGAAGGATCAGGTTCGCTTCGACTATCCGATCGCGGTCGATGTCGAGGCCGTCGACGCCCTGTCGAGCGCCGAAGCCGACGCGCTTTCGCAAGCCATCGAAACTGAGGTTCGCGATCAGTTGCAGGTTCGGGTGCGCGTGACGGTGCTGGCGCCGAACAGCCTGCCGAAGAGCGCCTACAAGACGTCTCTTCTCTCCGTGCGCGGCGCCTGAGCGTCGATGGAGGAAACAATGAATGTCACGACGATGTTCGATCTCGGCGACCGCGTGGCGGTCGTCACCGGCGCCGGCGCCGGACTGGGAACGTGATCGCCGAGGCGATGGCCGAAGCCGGCGCTCACGTCGTGGTCGAGGCCGGGAGCATGGCCGGCGCAGAGCGCGACTAGGCTCTTATCGGGCCGAATTGACACAATGACAACAACTGCGGGGAACATTCATGAGCGGAAGATTGACAGACAAGGTGGCCGTCATCACCGGGGGCGGCGCGGGCATCGGCAGAGCCATCGCAAAGCGGTTCGCCGCCGAAGGCGCGCACGTGGCGGTGGCGGACATCGGGTCGACCGACGAGGTCAGGCGCGACGTGACCGACGCGGGACGGCGCTTTCTCGCCGCCCACTGCGACACGTCGCGGCCCGACCAGGTCAAGGCGTTCTCGGACGCCGTCGGGAAGGAATTCGGGCGCTGCGACATCCTGGTGAACAACGTCGGAATCTATCCGCTCACCCCGTTCGAGGAGCTGACGTTCGAAGACTGGAAGCGGATCTTCGAGATCAATGTCGACAGCCATTTCCTCATGAGCAAGGCCTTCGTGCCCGGGATGAAGCACCGCGGCTGGGGGCGGGTGATCAGCCTGACCTCGACCGTCTTCTGGCTGAAGATCGACGCCTATACGCACTACATCAGCACCAAGGCGGCGAACATCGGGTTCACGAGGGCGTTGGCGAGCGAGCTCGGCCCGCACGGGGTGACGGTGAACGCCATCGCGCCGAGCCTCGTGCGCACGGCGACGACGGAGGCTTCGCCGCTCGCCGGAATGTTCGAGGCGCTGCCCGAGATGCTGCAGTCGATCAAGCGGACGCAGGTCCCGGAAGACCTGACGGGTGCGGCCGTGTTCCTCGCGAGCGACGATTCCGCGTTCATGACAGGACAAACCCTCGCAGTCGACGGGGGAATGGTCCGCCACTGAGCCGCGCTTCGCGCGGCGACGGCGGCCTTGGAATGATTGTCACGGGCGAGGACACCCATGAAATTCGAAAACGCAGTCGTGCCGGTCGATCGGATCTGGTCCTCGCCGTTCGTTCGCTGGCAGGGGTCGCTCGCCGATGTCTCCAGCCTCGAGGTCGCAGTCGCGGTGACGCGTGACGCGCTCGACGTCCGGCGGATCGATCCCGGCACGATCGACGGGCTGGTGGTGGGGATGACGATCCCCCAGCCCAATTGCTTCTACGCGGCGCCCTGGATCGCGTCGCGGCTGGGCGCGCCGGGCCTCACCGGGCCGGTTGTCTCTCAGGCCTGCGCGACGTCGGTCGCCGCGCTCGCGAGCGCCGCCGCCCAGATCGAGCGCGACGGCGGCGGGACGATCCTGGCGGTCACGACGGACCGGACCAGCAACGGCCCGCTTCTCGTCTACCCGAGCGCCGGCGGCATGGGCGGCGCCCCGACGACGGAACATTGGGTGCTCGAGAGCTTCCGGGCCGATCCGAACACCGGCCAGTCGATGGTGCAGACGGCGGAGAACGTCGCGCGCGAGGGCAAGATCAGCCGCGCCGCCCTGGACGAACTGACGCTGCAACGCTGGGGCCAGTACCAGGATTCGCTCAAGGACGACCACGCATTCCAGCGCCGCTACATGCAGGACATCGTCATTCCCGCGGGCAAGAAAACGCTCCGCATTGAAGCCGATGAGGGCGTTCACGCCTATTCGCCGGAAACTCTCGCCGCGCTGCGGCCAGTCGTTCCGGACGGCGTCACGACGTTCGGCACGCAGACGCATCCTGCGGACGGATGCGCGGGCGCGATCGTGACGTCGCGGGCGAACGCCAGGACGTCGGAGAGGGACGGCGTCGCGAGACTGCTCTCGGTCGGTTTCGCCCGCGCCAACAAGGCTCAGATGCCGAAGGCCGCGACCCGGGCGGCGCAGGTCGCGATGGCCGAGGCGGGTCTCAGGTTCGATCAACTCGCGTCTGTCGTCACCCATAACCCCTTCGCGGTCAACGATGTTTGGTTCGCCCAGGAAACCGGCTATCCGCTGGACAAGATGAATCGGTTCGGCTGCAGTCTGATCTACGGCCATCCGCAAGGCCCGACGGGGTTGCGCGGCGTCGCCGAGCTGGTTCACGCCTTGCGCCAGGCTGGCGGCGGCGTCGGGCTGTTCACGGGCTGCGCGGCCGGCGACGCCGGCGCCGCGCTCGTCGTCCGGGTCGACTAGAGGATCATCGTGGCCGTCCGACTGACCACGCCGGTGACGATTCTGACCGGCTTCCTCGGAAGCGGGAAGACGACGCTCGTCAATCGGATCCTGCAGGAGAACCATGACGCCCGGATCGCCGTCGTCGAAAACGAGTTCGGCCAGGTCGGCGTCGACGGGGAATTTCTGGCGCGCGGCGAGCGGCAGACCATCATCCAGCTCGCGAACGGCTGCCTGTGCTGCTCGGTTCGGGGCGACCTCGCCCGCGCGCTGCATGATCTCGCGCTGCAGGCGCAGGAGCAGGGGACGTCGTTCGAGCGGGTCCTGATCGAGACCAGCGGGCTCGCCGACCCGGCCCCGATCATTCAGACCTTTCTGGCCGAGACGGCGATCGAGTCGCTGTTTCATCTCGATGGCGTCGTCGCGGTCGTCGATGCGGCCCACGCCCGCCTCGAGGCGGAGCGCCCCGAATTCCGCTCGCAGCTCGGCTATGCGGACCGGTTCATCATCAGCAAGTCCGATCTCGTCACCGATGCGGAGCGGCAGGCCCTGCAGGACGAGCTGTCGTCGGTCAATCCGCGCGCCGCGGTCGTCGCCGTGGATCTGCGCGGATCCGACATTCGCGCGTTGATGTCGCATGTGTTCGACGTGCGAGGCTTCGCCAACGACCACATTCCGTCGGACGAAATCGCCCGCCTGCTGCGGCCCGGCGACGGACCCTTGCGCCTTCGCCCCTTAGGGCTCGGCAAGCACACCCGCGGCGTGACGAGCTGCGTGTTCCAGTGCGACGATGCGCTCGATCTCGCATGCCTGAACGGCGCGCTGGATCTGCTGACGACGCTCTACGGGTCGAAGCTGTGGCGGTGCAAGGGCGTCGTGCATGCGGCCGGACATCGCAGCCGACTCGTGGCGCAGGGCGTGCAGGCCCTCGTCCAGATCAGCGGCGGAACGATGTGGCGCCCGTTCGAGCCTCGCCGCACGGTTCTCGTCTTCATTGGTCTCGAGCTCGTGCCGGCGCAAATCCGGGCGGTTCTCAACGCATGCCGGGCGCGCGACGAGAGGAGTCCTGGCGTTCCGTGACGCGAGGGCCGCGAGAAAAGCGCGCCAAAGAGCGGGCAGCCGGCTTCGTCCAGGACAAGATTGTGGCCCGAACGACGGCGCTGGTTCGACAGCCATCCGCGCGGGCGAAGTTGCCGGAGATCGGACCGAACCGCGCCCTCACCATGCCGGCGCTTTCGCCGACCTTCGGCGAGGCTGTTGCAGCATTGCGGCGGCGCTTCCCCCGCGAGCCGATCGAAGATCGCCTTCGCGCCTGATCGGGACGTCGTGGCGCTGTTCGGAACGAGGGTTGCTCGGGCAAGCCGAGCCGAGCCTCATGCACGGAGGGCGGACCACGGGAAAGGATAGCGAGGTCTTCGTGGCTTTTGATGTCGCCAAAAAGAAGCACGCCGTGGCGATCGCGGAAGGCGGCCGGACTGGAGAATTGCGATTTCTCGGCGATGTCGAGAACAACCCGCTGCCGATCGAGCGGACGATCGAGCGACGGCTGAGCGGTACGACCGGCTACTGGTCCCGTCGTTCAGGACTTTCGACGCGATAAGAAGGCGACGGCGCAGGACACCGGCGCGTCGATCGCCACCCTCATACGCGTCTCGCATATCCACCTGTTCGGCGTCACCTTCATCTTCTTCATCGTTGGCCTGGCGTTCACCCACCCCTATTTCCGCCCGGTGTGGCTCAAGTGCGCAATCATCGCACTGCCGTTCCTGGCGATCGCGATTGACGTCTGCTCGTGGTAACTGATCCCGTGGGTGGAGACCGCCGCCGGAGGGGCGATGGCGGCGTGCTTCGCCGTCATGTGGCTGATCACGCTCTATCAGATGTGGTTCATGCGGCCGCCCGAGCCGGCGCTGTCGCGGATGGGCGGCGACATTCCCCTCGTGTAGTTCGTCGCGGCCCCGGCGAATCGGGGCGTGCTCCGAACACCGTGCGGCCACGCCGTCGGCGCCCGTTCCTTCCAACGGGCCGTGGGCGCCGAGCGTCACTTCGCCGGCCAGGCCTTGCGTCCGTCGACCTGTCTCTGCCAGACAGCGAATGGGCCACCGCCTTTACACGCGCCTCCTCTTCGATGGACGAGGGATTGCCGGCCAGAGCCACGAGGTTCGGCCGCTCTTGCAAGACGTCGAACTGGAGCGTCCTACGCCAAGGGCGTCTCCGGTCGGCTTTGACGGCGCTTCTCGGCGCCCGCCGTCCGGCCGGGCGATCTGGGAACGGTGATCCTGTCGAATATCTCGCCAACCAGAATGTGAGCCTGCACCGCCGTCAGGTCTTCCGCTATGGCGCTGTCGTCAATGCGCAGGCGGAACATGCTCCGGGTGTCGCCGGGCGATTCAAGCTCAATCACAATCCGTCTAACCATCGCCCACCCGAAGCTTATTTCCAGCATCATCTGGCAGCGAGAGGGGAATCGCTAGAGCCACAGGCATGCTCTGTCTCTATCCGGTGAGTTATCCCTGCTATATTTTCATCGCAATCAAGGGCGCCGACGCCCAGCTCCTCACCTCGTTCGTCAAGGTCGAAAAGCGATCCGGCAACGGTCCAGTGCGGATACGCGCCTTGGCGACTGGCGCAACGCTCCTGATCGCCAATCTCGACCGGCTGGGTCCCCAACGCACATTTTCCGGCCTGGGTCCGCTTCATCACGGCCGACATGCCCGGAGGCGAACGAGTTGGCGGTCGGCGTCATACCGGTGATCGCCAGGCTGAGCGCAAGATGATCTCGACGCGCAGCGCTCCAGGCAGCGCCGAGCGGCAGGCAGCCGGTCTGGGGACGACGCTCGCCGACCTGAAGGGCATCACGTCCGCCAACGCCATGGCCAGCGCGCTCAACGCCAGAGGCCATGTGGCGTCGAGGGGCGTCCGGTGGTCGGCGAGGACGGTTCTCAAAGTCACGGCGAGGCGAGGGTGAGCCGCCCAGTCAGACGGAAACCGCTTCGTGTCCGAAGGAAAAGCTTCCGAGGACGCGCGCGCGTGCTTCGAGACTTTCGGGGCGGCCGGAGCGCAGGCCGAGAAGGACGGCGGAGGCGCGGGCGAAAATCCCGGGCGTGGCGAATGCTCGGGCAGGCGAGAAAAGCGGCGAGATAGTGCGCCCAGGCGGCGCCGTCGTGGTCTTCGGCGCGGCACTTCTCGGCGCGGGCGACCTCGACGAACGACAAACCGGCAAGGGCCGCCGTCGGCTTGTGGCGAACCGCGAAGCCAAAGTGACGCTGGAGCACCTCGCCGTTGTAGCGGGCGCGCCCCTGGGCGTCGCCGCTGAGCGAGCCGGCGCGGACCGTGTAGAGCGCCTCGACCTCGTTGGAAAAGGCGACGCGGCCATGCTGGGCGAGGCGAAGCCACATGTCCCAGTCCTGCGACATGCGCAGGTCGGTGGCGAAGCCGCCCGACGCGAGGAGCGCGTCGCGGCGCGCCATGACGCCGGTGGTGCAGACGGGGTTTTCGCCGAACAGCAGATCGAAGGCGGCGTCGCCGAGATCGACCAGCCCCTGCCGACCGGCAACGAACTTCTCGAAGCGCGGGCAGTAGGCGGTGCAGCAGGGCTCGATCGCGCCGCCCGGCAGCCGGCTCTCATGCCTGGCGAAGCTCAGCGGCCGCGTCGGGGTGGGTTCGGTGCCATGCGAACCGGCGAGCGATCAGCTTGGGGTAGAGTTCGTCGTCAGCGTCGAGGAAGCAGACGATGTCGCCGCGGGCGACGGCGATCCCGGCGTTGCGCGCGGCCGCCGCGCCGTGATCAGCGTCGCGGCGGACGACGATGATGCGCGGATCGTCCTCAGCGAGGCCTTGCAGGAGATCCAGGGTCCCGTCTGTGGAGCCATCGTCGACCACGACGATCTCGAGCGGCGCGGAAACGGCCTGGGCGCTGGCGACCGCCCGACCGACGAAGTCCCTGCCGTTGCGAACCGGGATGACGACGCTCAGTCGAAGGGTCATGGGCGTTACTTTCAAGAGCCGTTTCGCGATCTGCGACATTTTTTGCGATGCGCGACGCGAGGGAAATGCGGACTTCCTCATCCAGACCCGATTTGCGCCCCTTCTGGAGAGGAGCAGATCCGGCTGCCGAACGACCCAGCAAGTCATGGGCCACGGTGGGTCGATGCAGCAAGTCACAGGCCAGCCGGCGCGGCACCGACTTCGAGTGAGCCCGCCCTCTCGTCGCCCGCGCGGACCTGATGTCGTCACCGCACCCTCCGAATATGTTTTCTCCCGTTCGCCAGCCCTGTTATTGAACTACCGTGAGCCGCGTAGTCCTGTCTCGACTAGCCCGACGGCCAGCATCCCTTGTCGGCCCAGGCAGCGAGTTTATCGGAAAGCGCATGGCCGCAGATCGAGCATCCGAGCGGTCCGCGCTCTTCGGTTACGGAGCGGCGATCGCCGTGGCGGCTCTGGTCGCCTTGCTCTCGGTCTTCCTGGTCAAGCAGGTCCGCGATGCGGACTACGAGGCCGCGTCCGGGGCGACCCTCAAAGTCGCCCGGTTCGCGAGCGAGTCCTTGTCTGACACTTTCGAGGATCTCGACGGCTTCCTGAAGGTGGTCGGGCGGCTTTACGTCGATAGCCGCACGAGCGGGCCGGAGGCGCGGGCGCTCACGGTCGATTTCATGAAGAAGGAAATCGCCCGACACCCAGGGACCGCACGCATTTTTATCGCCGACCGCGACGGTCGCGGCGTGCTTGGCGAGGGGCCCAATTTCGCCAATCCCGCCGGCCTCGACGTCTCCGATCGAACCTACTTCCGACAGGCTGCTGACGGCGAGCGCGGGCTGATTTTCGAAGGTCCGACCAAATCGAAAGTCACGGGGGAACAGATCATCCTCCTCGCCCGACGACTGGAGGACGACCGGGGCGACTTTCTTGGCGTGGTGACGGCCGGCTTCCCGGTCACCGGGTTCTCGAAAGTTCTGTCGGTCGGGAGTACTGGAAAGGATGAGGTCGTCTCGATCTGGACGGATCCGGGCGGCGTCCTCGTCGGGCGTCATGCGCCCGCCGGCTCCGAGCCGGGAGTAATCGGCGTAGACCGGCTGCCGGCGATCGGGATGCTGCCTGTCGGACGGGATCACGACATCCGGTTGTTGTCGTCGCCGATCGACCACGTCGAGCGGCTGGTCGCCCAACAGAGACTTCGCAGCGCACCCTTCGTCGTTATTGCGGGTCAGCCGATCGCGACGCTCGATCGCGCGTGGCGGCGTCTGGCCGCCGAACTCGGCGTCCTCAGCGTCGCGGTGGCGATCAGCACGGTGTGGACCGCACGACGGCTGCGCAAGGCCGCCACCCTGCTCGAGGACGACAATCGGCTGCTGGAGGCGCGCGTCTCCGAGCGCACAGCGGAACTGGAGGAAAGGACCGTCGCGCTGAGCGCGAGCGAGCAGAAGTTCCGCGTCGCGATGGCGAGCGCCCCGAACGGCATGGCCATCTTGTCGCCGCAAGGCCGAATTCTCGAGGCCAACGGCGCGGCCTCTGACGTGCTCGGCTACACGCGCGGAGAGCTTCTTTCCATGACCGCGCTGGACCTCGCTTCGCCCGAAGAGGCCGCCGACGTCAGGGAGAACATTCAGCGGATCGTCGGCGGCCGGACAAGCACCCGTGTCGTGAGACGCTGGCTGCGCAAGGACGGGCGGCCAATCTCGGTCGAACTCGACACCTCGGTCGTCCTCAACGCTTTGGGCGCGGTCGAGCACATGATCGTGCAGTTCCACGACATTTCCGCTCGCCTCTCATACGAGGCGCGTCTCCGGGCGCTGCTCGACACGTCGGTCGACGGCGTGTGCATCTACAACGTCGACGGCGCGATCGTCGATTTCAGCCCGTCGGTTTCGGCAGCGCTGGGCTACGGCCCGGACGAGCTGAAGACCATGACCATCGCCGACATCGACGTGGAGAAGAACCCTGAAGAGCTGCGCGCGGCGTTCCGGGCGCTGGCTGCAAGCGGCCGGCCGGTGGTGATCGAGACGCGTCATCGGCGCAAGGACGGATCGATCATGGACGTGGAGATCAGCGTCAAGGCCGTCTCGCTCGGCGGGGCGACCTACATCTATTCCTCGTCCCGCGACATCACCGAGCGCAAGCGCGCCGGCGAGGCGCTCGACCGGAGCCGGCAGCTGCTTCAGGATCTGGTCGACTCCGTGCCCTACGAAATCGCCGTGTTCGATGAGCGGCGCATGTGCGTCGTCATGAACGAGCCTTACAAGCGCATTTTTGGATTGCCGCGCGAGATGCTCGATGGCGGGCCGCTCCGCTACGACAAGCACGTCCAATTCGCCTATGACCGCGGCGACTTCGGATACGAAAAGCCCGTCGACGTCCTCCTTGCCGAATTCGACCACACAATCCAGTCGGGCCAGCCTCTAGCGCGCGAACGCCGCCTTCCAGACGGGCGCTGGATCCGCATGCGGCGCGACCGCCTTCCCGGCCGCCAGATCTTGATGACGGCGCTCGACGTCACTGGCGACAAGGCCATGCAGGAGGATCTGCGCGCTGCGAAGGAGCGTCTCGAGGCTGCGGCCGCAGCGGGCGTCGTCGGCGTCTGGAGCTACGAAGTCGCGCGCGATGCCCTCGTGTGGGACGACGTGATGCTGGCTCTGCACGGGTTGTCGAAGTCGGACTTCGACCCGTCGTGCGCGTCGCTGGTTGCCAGGATTCATCCTGACGACCGGGAACGTTTCATCGCAGCCTTCGACGCAGCGCTCAAGGGCGCGTGCGTTATGAATGCGGAATTCCGCATCGTGACGCCGGACGGAAGCGTTCGCCATCTACGCACATTCGCCAAGCAGTCGTTTGGGCCCGATAGGAAACCGATCGGTCTCGTCGGCGTCACCTACGACGTCACTGCCGAAACTGAGGCGCTGCACGCACTCGCCGTGGCGAAAGCCGAGTCCGACGCGGCCAACCGGTCGAAGTCCGACTTCCTCGCCAACATGAGCCACGAGATGCGCACGCCGCTGAACGCGATCGTCGGGACGACCGAGCTTCTGGCGCGCAGCACGCTCAACGACGATCAGGCGCGTGCAGTGCGGACATTGGAATCGTCCTCGCGTGGGATGATCGTGCTCGTTACCGACCTCCTCGACCTGTCCAAGATCGAGTCGGGTCAGCTCGAGATCGACGAGGTCCCGTTCAGGCTCGGCGAACTCGTCGACAGCGTCGCCTCCACCTTCTCCGCGGTCGCGGCGCGCAAGGGCGTCGTCCTGCGCGTCGAGCACGCCTCCGAGGCCTTGCCTCCGTTCGTTGGCGATCCGATCCGGCTCGGACAGGTGCTCAACAACTTCGTCAGCAACGCGCTGAAGTTCACCTTGCAGGGCGCGGTCACGATCGTCGTCGCTGTTCTCGCGCGCGGCTCGGATACGATCCGGGTGCGCGTCGCCGTGCGTGACACCGGCATCGGCATCGCCGCCAACGACGTCGGGAAGTTGTTCGAGCCTTTCGTTCAAGTCGGACGTGGCACCTATCGTCATTTCGGCGGCACGGGCCTCGGCCTCTCGATCGCGAAGCGGCTGATTGGTCTGATGGGCGGCGAGGTCGGCGTCGAGAGCAAGCCGGGCGAAGGCAGCACGTTCTGGTTCGAGGTCGCCTTCCGCCTGGCGCCGAAGACGCCCTTCGCCCCGGACTTGCCCGGCGGACGGGACGGAAAGAAACTCGACGGCGTCCGCATCCTGGTGGTCGACGACACTGCAACCAACCGCGAGGTCGCGGTCAAGCTGCTGGAGCTTGAAGGGGCGAGTTGCGAGACGGCGGAGAACGGCCTTGCGGCGGTCGCGCGGCTGCGCGCCGGTCCGAGCGATTTCGACGCCGTGCTCATGGACGTGCAGATGCCGGAGATGGACGGGCTCGAGGCGACCGTGCTTCTGCGCCGCGACCCGGCCTTCGCCGAATTGCCGGTGATCGCGCTCACCGCCGGCGCGATGGCCTCGCAGCGCGAACTGGCGCTGTCGGCGGGCATGAACGGCTTCGTCGCCAAGCCGTTCCGATTGCGGGAGCTGGTCGCCACACTGACGCGCTACTTGGGGCGCGAGACGGTCGACTGATCCTGCGTGACGCTTTGTAGCCGCCGGGATCAAGGCAAATGCGTCAAACGCGTCGCCCCAACAGGTTCGAAGTCCAAATTATGTGTACCAAGTCTAAAAATTTACGGCAGAAAAACGACTGCTTACGGAAGCTCCGGGCTCGGGCAGAACGTCACCCTTTGATTCGATGCGCCGTCGACAAAACCACGTTGTTTGAGACGGAATTCCGTATATTGAAATTTGAATTGAGAATTGCGGTGCCGGTCCGCCCGCGTCGAGCGATCATCGGTAGAGTGAACGTAGCCTGGCTTTTTCGCGAATCATCCGTGATCTTCGGCAGGACGACCAGGCCTGAAATATCACACGGCTCCCGAGGACATGCTCCCGGGGCGCCCCGATGAACGTTCGACATGGTTCCCTCGATCAATTCGTGACCGATTGTATCGGCGACATGCTGATGCTCGACCGCGATATGCGCATTCTTGCCGCCAGCCGGCAATGGCTCGCGGATTATGGCCAGCGCGAAGCGCCGCTCGGATACCATCTATACGATGTCCTCCCGGACATCAGCCAAAGCTGGCGCGAGGCTCACCGGCAGGGCCTGGACGGCACGACAGTACGTTCAGATGCTGAGCGTATCGAGCGCAATGGCCGCGCTTGCTGGATACAGTGGGAGATCCGTCCTTGGACGGACGTTGACGGGTCTGTCGGCGGGATCGTGATGTCGACCAACGATATCACAGCCAGAGTCGAGGCGCAGGAGAGGGCGGAGGATCTCGCCGAACAACTCGCCGCGCGCGAGGAGGCCGATCAGGCCCGCAAGCGCGCTGAGGCCCAAAGCCGCGCGCAGACGGCTGATCGACGGCCAAGCGAGCCCTCATCCCGTCAGGCCGCGATGGAGCAGAAGACCGAGCTTTTCGAGACGATGTTCCGGAACGTCGGCGAAGGGATCGTGATCTTCAACGCGGACGGCGCTCTCGAGACCTTCAACGAGATCGCCGCGCGCCTGATCGACGTGCCCGAGGCCCTGCTGCAGCCCGGAACGCCCCTCGAAGCGCTGATTCGTTTTCGCGCCGAGCGCGGTGACTACGGCGCTGGCGACGTCGACGAAGCCGTGATGTCGCGCCTGACTATCGTCCGATCCCGACAGCCGTGGCGCGGCTCGCGCCGTCAGCCGAACGGCCGGCTGGTGGAGACGCGGGTCACGCCCGTGCCGGGCGGCGGCGTCGTCTTTCTCTCGATCGACCTCACCGACCTTGCCGACAAGACCGCAGCGCTCGAAGCAACGCTCCAAAATATGGGTGAAGGCCTCATCGTCTATGACGCCGCCGCCGTTGTCGTGGCCGCCAACGATCTCGCGCCGCGCCTGCTCGACGCGCCCCGCGCTCTGTTCGAGCCCGGCGCGTCCTTCGAAGAGCTGCTACGGTTTCGCGCCGAGCGCGGCGACTTTGGAGAGGACGATGTCGAGGACAGCATTCGCTGGCGTCTGGCCGTCTTCCATTCCGGTCGGCCGTGGCGAGGGTCCCGGCGCAGTCCCGACGGCCGCGTGATCGAACTGCGGATTTCGCCTATGCCGGACGGCGGCGCCGTCTTTGTCTTCCTCGACCTGACGGAGCGGGAGAACCGCGAAGCGCAACTCGCCGAGAAGACGGCGCTGCTCGAGACCACCTTCGAAAACATGGGCGAGGGAATCGCGGTCTTCGGTTCCGACTACAAGCTGAAAGTCTGCAATTCGGTCATAGCGAAGTTGCTCGACATTTCACCGGAACTGGTTCGATCCGGGACCGCTTACGAGAGCATCTTCAGATTCCGCGCCGCGCGCGGTGACTACGGCGCGATCGACGAACAGCAAGGTTTGAACGAGAGAGCCGCGCGTTTCCGAAAGCAGCAGCCCTGGGATCGCACTCGGCTGCTGCCAAGCGGCCGCACCGTCCAGATTCATTTTGCGCCCACGCCGGATCGGGGCGGCATTTACCTGGTGCGCGACGTCTCGAAGCTCGTCGAACAGACGGCGCTGCTCGACGCGACGCTCCACAACATGACTGAGGGGATCGCCGTCTTCGGCCCCGACCTCCGGCTGCTCGTCGCCAATGAGCCGGCTCGCCGGCTGCTCGGCGTCGCGGTCGATCTTCCATCGTCCGAGCAAACTGCCCCCGCGATCGCGCGAAGGCGGGCCGCGAGCGGCGCTATCGGAGACGTCGACCCAAATGAGTACGTGGAAAAGCGGGTCCGCGAGATCCTGGGGGGCGTCCCGTTCCGCGAGACACAACGCTCCACCGACGGCCGAACATTCGACATTCAATTCAATCCGCTGCCGAACGGCGGCGGGGTCTACGTGTTCAAAGACGTCACCGAAATGGTCGACAAGAATACGCTCCTGGAAGCCATCCTGTACAACATGGGCGAGGGCGTCGTCGTCTATGACCACGATCGAAAGCTGCTGATCAACAACGAGGTCGCGACGCAGCTCTTCCGATTTCCGCAGGCGCTGAACCAGCCGGGAGTCCTTTTCGACGACATCCTGAGGTTCATGGCCGCCCGGGGCGATTTCGGCGACGCCGACGCCGACGCGATGGTCGAATTCGAGGCTGAGAGGTTTGCAAAGCAGGAGGCCTGGAGCGACGAGCGGCGGATTGCCAACGGGCGCGTGCTGGAGGTCCGCTTCAGCCCAATACCCGCCGGCGCCGGCGTCATGGTGTTCCGGGACATCACGGAACGCGCGGAGTTCATCGAAAAGCTCGCCGAGCGCACCGCGCTGCTCGAAACGACGCTCGCCAACATTGAGGAAGGGATCGCCGTCTTCGGCGCTGACCGCAAGCTGATCACGGCCAACCACGACGTCATCGCACTGATGGTCGACCTGCCTGGTCCAATGCTTCGCCCCGGCTTGGAGCTCGAAGACATCACGCGCCTGCGCGCCGCCCGCGGCGACCACGGCGAGGTCGATCTCGAGGCCCTGATCCAGTCCCGTTCCGACGGGCTCGAGCGAGGACAGCCCTGGACCTCGACGG
>CAMFKX010000032.1 GCA_945957375.1 uncultured Roseiarcus sp. | reverse complement strand
GCGCTCGCGCGTGAACCTCGGCCATAGGCCGCCGTGGGGCGGAAGGGCCGCTTACTCATGACCGTGGTGATCGTGCGGTCATATTCGCGAAACTCGGGCAGGATTTCCGATGACAGCGACACGGGCAGATCGGGAAAGCGCCGCGCGACGAGATCTTTCAAACTCCGCTCGTGCGCATCGTTTGCATAGGAATGCATCAAAGAAATCGTCAGCGCCTCGATGCCCGATGCGCACAGGTCGTCGATGGCGGCGGTCGCGGCCTTCACATCGAGCGGAAGAACAACCTCGCCGGAGGCGTTGACGCGCTCGGGAACGCCCCGCGTGTCGCGCAGCGAGGCGAGGGGCTCCGGCTTGTCCATGACGATCCAGCCGAACAACGGACCTGGCGTCCACGACTTGGCCAGATGGAGCATGTACTCGAAGCCCGCGGTCGTCAGCAGGCCGACCCGCGCCCCTTTGCCCTCCAGAACCGCATTGGTCGCCACGGTGGTGCCATGCAACACCAGCGAGATGTCGGACGGCGAGATGCCTGCCTTCTCGCAAATCAGCTTTACGCCCGCCGCCACCCCGATCGACTGGTCTTCGGGCGTCGATGGAGTCTTGGCTTGATAGGTGCGTTGGCCGACTTCGTCATGAAGCAGCAGGTCCGTGAAGGTCCCCCCTACGTCAACTCCGAGCCTCATTTCGGTTCCTTCCCATCGGCGACGTCAGTCCACGAATTCGCGCGGAAAGCGGTATTGCATGCGCATGCAAAACATCATAATTATTTCCCAGGCCGTCAGGCAAGGCCAATTGTCGACGCATTCCAATCTTTTCCAACGTCCGGCAGGGGTCGCATGTCGAACGACCGATCGTCCCATCGTGCAGAGACGGCGAGCGCCGCTCCCCGGACCCTCTATGACAAGGTCTGGGACTCTCACGTCGTCAAGACCTACGACGACGGCAATTGCCTGCTCTATATTGATCGCCACCTCGTGCAGGAGGTGTCGAGCCCGCAGGCGTTCGCCGGACTTGTCGCCGCGAACAGAACGCTGCGCCGCCCGAGCGCCCACATCGCGGTCGCCGATCACGCCGTCCCAACCATGGGACGCGAAAAGCCGCTCCCCGAGGGCCTGGCGAAGCGGCAGGTCTCGCGTCTGGCGCAGAACGCCGAGCGGTTCGGCGTCAATTACATTCGGATGCAGGACCACCGTCACGGGATCGTGCATGTCATCGGGCCGGAACTCGGCTTCACGCTGCCGGGCGTGACGCTGGTCTGCGGCGACAGCCACACCAGCACCCACGGCGCATTTGGCGCCATCGCGTTTGGCATCGGCGCCAGCGAGGTCGAGTGCGCCATGGCGACCCAGGCGCTGCGCCAGCGCAAGCAGAAGCGCATGCGCGTCACACTTGGCGGCGCCTTGCCTCATCGCGTGGCGGTCAAGGACGTCGTTCTTGCGCTGATCGCCCGGATCGGCGCCGCCGGCGGCGTCGGCTACGCGATCGAATATGCCGGATCGACCGTCGGCGCGCTGTCGATGGAGGCGCGCATGACCCTTTGCAACATGACGATCGAGGCCGGCAGCCGCATCGGCATGGTGGCGCCGGACGAGAAGACCTTCGCCTATGTCAAAGGCCGTCTCCTGGCCCCGACAGGTCTGGCCTGGGACAAGGCGTTGGCCTCCTGGCGAGGGCTGGCTTCCGATCCCGACGCCGTCTTCGACAAGGAGGTCGCGCTCGACGTTTCCGTTCTCGCCCCGCATGTTTCCTGGGGCACCACGCCCGAGGAGTGCGCGCCTGTCGACATGCCGGTTCCCGACCCGGCCGCAGAAAGGGATCCGAGTCGGCGCGCGCGAATGCAGCGCAGTTTGGACTACATGGGCCTGAAGCCGGGCGCGCCGTTGGCGGGTCTGCCGATCGACCGAGCCTTTATCGGCTCATGTACGAACGGCCGCATCGAGGACCTTCGTCTCGCCGCCGCCGTCGCGCGCGGCCGCAAGGTCGCAGCGCATGTCGCGGGCATCGTCGTGCCGGGTTCGGCGTCGGTGCGGTTGCTTGCGGAGGCGGAGGGCCTCGACAGGATCTTCCGGGATGCCGGCTTCGAATGGCGGGACAGCGGCTGCTCGATGTGCGTCGCCATGAACGATGACCGGCTCAATCCGGGGGAACGTTGCGCTTCGACCTCGAATCGCAATTTCGAAGGTCGCCAGGGGCGGGGCGGTCGGACGCACCTGATGAGCCCGGCGATGGCGGCCGCCGCGGCCATCGCGGGGTGCATCGTCGATATCCGGGACCTCTGATCGCCATGAAGCCATTCACGTCCCTGACGAGCATCGCGGCTCCGCTGCCAGAGGCGGACGTCGACACCGACATCATTTTTCCGGCGCGGTTTCTCCTGTTGCTCAACAAGGACGGGCTTGCGGAGCACCTTTTCCACGAACGGCGCCGGACCGGGGATGAGCCGAAATTCGTGCTCGACACTCCGCCCTTCGATCAGGCGAAGATCCTTGTGGCGGGCAAAAACTTCGGCTGTGGATCGAGTCGCGAGCAGGCGGTCTGGGCGATCGCCGACTTCGGCATCCGCGCGATCCTGGCGCCGAGCTTCGGCGAGATCTTCTTCTCCAACTGTCTCAAGAATGGAATCCTGCCGATCGTGCTGGAGAGCCTTCCCCATGAGCGGGCGATGAAGGCGGCTTTCGCCCAACGGGCTCTGACCGTCGATCTTGAAACGCAGACCGTGTCTTTGGGCGAGGGGGAAGCGATCCGCTTCGAACTGGACGCCTTTGCCCGCCAAATGATTCTGCTCGGCCTCGATGAAATCGGCGTGGTCCTGGCCGAGGATCAGAGCGACATCGCCGCGTTCGAGGCGCGGCAACGCAGCGAAGCGCCGTGGCTCGATCTTTCCGACGGGCGACTCGAAGCGCTTCGCGATGCGATCCCTGGAGACGCCCGTGACGACCTATTTTGACCCGCATGCCGTGGCCTGTGAAAATTGGCTGATCATGACTCGTTGAGACGTCAGCGGCGCCGGCGGGAGCCGCGGCGCTAGATTCGCCCGCGCTGGCGATCGTAGCTTTCAACGAGAAGGAACTTCTGGACTTTGCCGGTCGGCGTCCGCGGCAACGGCGTCCCGGCGACGAGGAATTCCTTCGGCGTCTTGAAGCCGGCGAGCCGGCTGCGGCAGAATTCCTCGAGTTTTCTGGGGTCGATCTGGCTTGCGCCCTGCGCGACGACACACGCGGTCACGCGCTCTCCCCATTTGTCGTCCGGGACGCCGAACACCGCGCATTCGGCGACGCCCGGAAATTCGAGGAGGATTTCCTCGACCTCGGCGGCATGGACGTTTTGTCCGCCGGTCACGATCATATCCTTCTTGCGGCCGCGAATGGTCAGATAGCCCTCTTCGTCGAGGCTTCCGAGGTCGCCGGTGTGGACCCATCCGTCACGGAAGGTCTCCGCCGTCTTTTCGGCGTTGCCGAAATAGCCTGTGACGGTGGTCGGTGAGCGGCCGAGAATCTCGCCGACCTCGTTCGGCTCGAGCGCCTGCTCGTCGGGCCCGGCGATCCGAACCTCGGCGAAAGCCAGGGGCTTGCCGACGGAGTCCGGCCGCTTCTTGCGGTCGTCGGGAGAACTGGCGACGAGAGCGCCGGTCTCCTGCATCCCGTAATACTCGTAGACGTTGGGGCACAGCGTCGCGCTCGTCTGCTCGCGGATGGTCGCGGGCAGGCTCGACCCGGCGAACACGATCGCCCGCAGGGAGCTCAGATCGCGCGGCGCCGAGGCCTGGACCGGCAGCAGCATCGCCGCCATGGTCGGGACGACGTTGAAAATGGTGACGCGCTCTCTCGCGATCAGATCGAGGACTTCGTTCGGCTCGAAGTTCGTCAGAACGTTGGGGATGCCGTAGAAGATCGATGCGGCGATCCAGGCGAAGCCGACGCGGCCGAACGCCGGAAATACGGTCATCGCGACGTCGCGACGCGTCATGTCGAACGCCTGGAACATCGGGTAGAGGGTGCTGTTGTTGTATTGGGTCAGCAGGTACGCCTTCGGCAAGCCGGTCGTGCCCGAGGTCAGGTTGAAATAGTACGGATCCTCCTCCTCGATCTCGACGTCGGGCGCGTCGGGCGACGCTGCGGAGAGCAGGGCCTCGTAGTCGAGCGCAAATCCGGCCTTCCGCCCGCCGAACTGGACGACGGATTTGAGCGTCGCCGCCGCCTGCTCGGCGATGACCGCGAATTTGCCCTCGTAGATCAGGCCCGTCGCGCCCATCGACCGGATCAATTCCAGCATCTCCGACGCTGCCAGGCGGTAGTTGAGCGGCACGCCGATGATGCCGGTCTTCGCCAGCGCAAAGTAGATCTCCACGATCTCGGCGCGATTGGCGGCAAGAAAGGCGATGACATCGCCCTTTCTGAACCCCAGGCCCAGAAGCGCTCGCGCCAGGCGATTGGCGCGATCGTCGAGCTCGCGAAAGCTGAACCGCCGGTTGGTGCTAGCGCAATGAATCGCTGCGGCGTCGGAATACCGGATCGCTGCGGTCGCCAGCAGGTTGCCGACCACCATTTTGCCCAGGGATCGCTTCATGTTCTCCGTCCTCCCGCCGCGACGGTCGTTGCGCGTCGCTGTCTTGGCGATGGTCTTCGTCCGATGACGACAAGCGAGCGACTCGCCCCGGTTCGCCCCTACAGCCGCCCCGGGTGGGTCGGCCTGAGCGTCACATCAACAACCCGCCGCCGACGGCGACGATCTGGCCGCTGATGTAGTTGGATTCGGGTGTGCAGAAGAGATAGACGGCGTCCGCGGCTTCCTCCGGCGTGCCGCCGCGACCGAGCGGCACCATCTTCTCGAAGGTGCTCTTGAGCTGCGGCTGGATTCCGACCTTGATCTCGCGCCCCGCGACGTCGATCGTCGCCTGGCTGGCCTCGATGGCTTGCGTCAGGCGGGTGTTGATCAGGCCGAAGGCGATGCAATTCACATTGACCTTGTAGCGCCCCCACTCCTTGCACAACGTTCGGGTGAAGCCGATCAGCGAAGCCTTGGCCGCCGAATAGCTGATCTGTCCGGCGTTGCCGTAGAGGCCCGCGAGCGAGGAGATGTTGACCACCTTGCGGAACACTTCGCGTCCAGCCTCGGCGTCTTGCTTGGCGAGCATGCGGATCGGCTCAGCCGCCGCGCGCATGATGCGAAACGGCGCGACCAGATGCACGTCGAGCATGGCCTGAAACTGCTCGTCGGTCATCTTCTGCACCGTCGAGTCCCAGGTGTAGCCGGCGTTGTTGACGATGATGTCGAGCCCGCCGAGCTTTTCCATTCCCGCGGCCACGAAGCTTTCGGCGAAGCCGGCCTTGGTGACGTCGCCGTTGACGGCGACCGCCTCGCCGCCGAGCGCCTTGATCTCGTCGACCACGGCTTGGCCCGGCGCCTCGTCGAGATCGTTGACGACCACCTTGGCGCCGTGGCGCGCGAGTTTCAGCGCGATGCAGCGCCCGATGCCGCGCCCCGAACCGGAGACGAGGGCGACCTTTCCTGCCAGATTGCTCATGGTGTTTTCCTCAGATGGCGACGATGGCTTCGCCGGAGAGCTTGACCTCGCCGGCTTCGTTTCTGGCGGTCAGGGCGAGGCGCGCCCGCTTCTCGCCTTCGGCCTCGAACAGTTCCGCGATCGTCCCTTCGCAACGGATTGTCGCGCCGAGTTCGGTGATGGCGACGAACCGCGTCGAGAACGCGCGCAGGCGGTCCGGCCGCACCACGTCGGTCACGGCCTGGCCGAGCATCGCCATGACCAGCATGCCGTGGGCAAAGACGTCGGAGAATCCGGACTTCCTGGCGAAGTCGATGTCGATATGCATCGGATTGAGGTCGCCGGAGGCGCCGGCGTAGAGCGCGAGCGTCGTGCGCGTGATCGGGGGAAAGCGCTTGTCGACGACGGTCGAGCCGACCGGGGCAGGGGTGTCCGTGGTCACGATGCGGCCTCCGGGTTGCGCACCACGACGACGCGGATGGCGTCCGCGACGTGCTCGGCGCGTTGATTGGTGATCCGCGTGGTGACGTCGATGAGGGTCATCGCGCCGCCCTTCTTCTGGGTGACGCCGGTGACCGTCGATTGCAGGGTCAGTTCGTCGCCGACCACGACCGGGGCGTGGTAGACGAACTTCTGCTCGCCGTGCAGGATCCTGCGAAGATCGATGTCGAGGGCTTCGAGCATCGCGAACGGATCGTCGGCGTCCATCATCTCGAGGCAGAACAGATAGGTCGGCGGGATCGGCGTCGCGGCGAACCCGGCCGCGTTCGCGGCGACCGGGTCGCGAAAGACCGGATTGCTCTCGCCGAGCGTATTGAAGAAATAGCGCAGCCGCCCCGCTTCGACGCGCGCGTGGGTCGGCGCGAGGCTGCGCCCGATCGCTGAAGAATCGACCATGCGGCGTCCTCACATCTGCTGGTAGAGCGTCACGACGCAGGCGCCGCCGAGACCGAGATTGTGCTGGAGCGCCAGCCTGACGCCTTCGACCTGTGTCGGCCCGGCGTTCCCGCGCAGCTGGCGCGTCAGCTCGTAGCATTGCGCGAGGCCGGTGGCGCCGAGCGGGTGCCCTTTCGACAGGAGGCCGCCCGACGGATTGGTGACGACCTTGCCCCCATAGGTGTTGTCGCCGGCGTCGATGAACGCCTCGGCTCCGCCCTCCGGGCAGAGGCCGAGAGCCTCGTAGGTGATCAATTCGTTTTGCGCGAAGCAGTCGTGCAGCTCCACGACGCCGATCTCGTCGGGGCCGACGCCGGACTGTTGATAGACCTTGTCGGCTGCGGCGCGCGCCATGTCGTAGCCGACGAGCCGCATCATGTCCTTCGCGTCGAAGGTGCTCGGGGTGTCGGTCGTCATCGCCTGAGCCGCGATCGCGACCTTCGCGTTGAGGCCGTGACGGCGGGCGAAAGCCTCGGAAACCAGGATCGCCGCCGCCCCGCCGCACGTCGGCGGGCAGGCCATCAGCCGCGTCATCACGCCGGGCCAGATCACCTGGTCGTTCATGACGTCGTCGGCGGTGACCTCCTTGCGGAAGATCGCGAGCGGATTGTTTTTCGCGTGACGGCTGGCCTTGGCCCGGATCTTGGCGAAGGACTCCAGCGGGGTTCCATATTTCTGCATGTGCGCGAGCCCGGCGCCGCCGAAGTAGCGCAGCGCCAGCGGAATGCCGGGCGCGTCGACCAGCGTGTCGGCGAGCGCGTCGAACGCCTCGAACGCGCTCGGACGGTCGGTGTACACCGATCCCAACGCGCCGGGCTTCATCTGTTCGAAGCCGAGCGCGAGCACGCAGTCCGCCGCGCCGCTGGCCACCGCCTGGCGCGCCAGAAACAGCGCGGTCGAGCCGGTCGAGCAGTTGTTGTTCACGTTGACGATCGGAATTCCGGTCATGCCGAGCGGGTAGATCGCCCGCTGTCCGGCGGTGGAGTCGCCGTAGACGTATCCGGCGTAGGCCTGCTCGACGAGCTGGTATCCGATCCCGGCGTCGGCGAGCGCGCGCCGGCCCGCCTCGGCGCCCATCTCGTAATAGCTCGCGCTCGCTCCCGGCTTGGCGAACGGGATCATCCCGACGCCTGCGACGACAACCCTGGACATCGGCTCCTCCTGGAAATTACCCGCTAGACATTTGATTACCAGTGGGTAATATACGGGCGTCGAGACCCTGTCAAGAAGGAACGCAGATCGTGAGCGCGCCGAAGCCGGTCATGGAGACTTCGCCCTGGACGCCGTTCGAGGACCGGCGCCGCGCGCGGGACGAAAAGCGCGACGCGGTCCTGCGCATGGCGGTCAGGCTGTTTCTCGAGGACGGCTATCACCGCACGCCGCTCGCCCGGATCGCCGAGCGGCTGAACATCACCAAGCCGGCGCTCTACAACTACTTCGCCAGCAAGGAGGAGATCCTGCAGGCGCTGTTTCGGCTCGGCGATGAGCAGTATGAGGAGGGGTTCGGGCCGATCGAGCGCGGAAGCGGGAGCGGCCTGGAAAAACTCCGGGCCATGATCCGCGCCTACGCCGGCAGCATGACCACGGACTTCGGCATGTGCTTCGCGCGCCTCGACGACCGCGAACTCGCCGAGGCGCCGCGCGCCGAGGTCCGCCGCGCCAAGCGCCGTTACGACCTGGCGTTCCGCACGCAGATCGAACGCGGCGTCGAGGACGGATCGATTCGGTCGTGCGATCCCAAACTGGCCGCGTTCGCCGTCGCCGGCGCGCTGAACGGGATCGCGGACTGGTACAAGCCGGCCGGCGCGCTGCCGGCGGAGGCGATCGCCGATCAATTCGCGCTGCAGCTGACCGAAGGCCTCGCCGCGCGCGCGGACCCGGCGCGCCCGGCCGGGAAGCCGAAGACCGCCGCAAAACAAGAAGGATGAGCCAGGCCGATCCGATCGCGGCATTGCGCGATCGGCGCCGACTTGGCCGGAGGAAAACCATGTCTGTATTGAACATCAATCGCGCGCCCTGCCTCAACGACGAAGACATCGTCATCTTCGGCGACTCGGTGGCGAGGTTCCTCGACGAGCACGCGCCGCCGGAGCGCGTCGAACGCTGGCGCCAGGCCGGAATTGTCGAGCGCGAGGCGTGGCGCGAAGCCGGCGAGGCGGGCCTGTTGTGTCTGGCTGTGCCGGAAGCCTACGGCGGCGGCGGCGGCGATTTCCGCCACGAAGTCGTCGTGATGGAGCAGATCGCCAGGAAGGAGGTGAGCGGCTTCTTCACCTCGCTGCACAGCGCGATCGTCGCTCCCTACATCCTGCACTACGGCTCCGAGGAGCAGAAGCGGAAGTGGCTGCCGAAGATGGCGTCCGGCGAGTTCGTCGGCGCGATCGCGATGTCGGAGCCGGGCGCCGGATCGGACCTGCAGGGTGTGAAGACCACCGCCCGGCTTGACGGCAATCACTACGTCATCAACGGGCAGAAGACTTTCATCAGCAACGGCCAGCTCGCCGACCTGATCATCGTCGTCGCCAAGACCGATCCCTCGCGCGGCGCCAAGGGGACGTCGCTGATCGTTGTCGAGACGGCCGGGGCGGACGGATTTCAGCGCGGCCGCAACCTCGACAAGATCGGGATGGACGCGCAGGACACGTCGGAATTGTTCTTCGACGACGTTCGCGTTCCGACTGCGAACCTCCTCGGCGGCGAGGCGGGTCTCGGGTTCATACAGCTCATGCAGCAACTGCCGCAGGAACGCCTGACCATCGGGATCACCGGCGTCGTGGCGATGGAGCGCGCGCTCGCGCTGACGATCGACTACGTCAAGCAGCGCAAGGCGTTCGGCCAGCGCCTGATCGACTTTCAGAACACCCAGTTCAAGCTGGCCGAGTGCAAGACCGAGGCGACCGTCGCCCGCATCTTCATCGACCGGCTGATCGGCCTGCATCTCGAGGGCAAGCTCGACGCGGCGACGGCGTCGATGGCCAAGTACTGGGTGTCGGATCTGGAAAACAAGGTGATCGACACGTGTCTGCAGCTGTTCGGCGGCTACGGATACATGAACGAATACCCGATCGCGCGACTGTTCCGCGACAGCCGCGCGCAGAGGATCTACGGCGGCTCGAACGAAATCATGAAGGTGCTGATCGCCCGCACCCTGTAGAGATAGCGAAAAAGACGAAGCGCCGGCCGCCGATCCTGTCCTACCGATTCCCGGGGAGGATATTGGCGAGGGCGTTCGCCACGGGCTCGCTGGAAATCCGCAACAGGCCTTCAAACGGTCGATCGAGTTCGAGGATCATGAAAACGGCGCTGCCCATCGCGAACGATGAAATCAGGAACGCGACATAGACAGTTCGATTTCTCGGCGCGTTCATTCCAAAGCTGGCGAAGATCGCGACAATCCAGGCGACCAGGATGCCGATGATCGTGGCGCGCACGCTGGGGCCGGATTGCTCGATCAGCAGCCAGCGCTCGCGCAGGAGGGTGGTGCTTTTCGAACGGGCCTCGTCCACCAGACTTCGCCGGTCCTGATCGATGGTCTCCAGGCGCTCGATCTCCGCCCGCAGCCGTTCGAGGAAACTGAACGCCTGTGCGTTCTGGATCAGGTAGGGGCTGGCGTACGTCTCGCTCCACACGTCATGCAGAAGCTGGTTCGTGTAGCTGCGAAGCGCGCGCCGGGCGGGAAGCGCTTCATCGCCGAGATCGCGCAGAATGTCGTCGAGCACGATAATGTCAGCGGCGAACGAACGCAGGTTCGTGTCCTGGAGGTCGTACGAGCTCTTGGCCGTGGCGACGAGGAGCCCAAGCACGAGCGAGGCGAGAACCGAGAGCATTCCGGTCCCCAGCATCACGGCGTCCCGCGACTCCTTGGACAAATGTTCGGGCGGCAGGAAACGATGCAAATGCATGCCCGCGACCGCCGAGGCGAACGCCAACGCCGCCACCGCAAGACCGATCGTCAGCGCGCTCATCTTCGCCCCTTTGCCTCAAGCAGCGGTAAAGGAACGGAGAAGCAGCCATATGTCGAGGGCGAACCGCGGAAGGCCGATCTTGCGAGGATGTGGAGGCCTCTGGTTGGGCTCCACAAAGGGGCAGGCGGTTACCGCGCGTGCCGATTGTCTCGTTCGACCGCGGCAGGCTTCCGGTCAGAACCCATGCGGACCCGGCTCCGCAAGAAGTCTTGATAGGCCCACGGTCAAGACGCTCAGGTCAAATCGTCCGCGTCGCAGGTCATGGCCGGCGCCGTCGACAACGGTCAGCGTGTGAATAGCCGGAATCAGAGTCAGCGCGTCACGAACCTCTTCGATCGATCCGAAAGGGTCGTTGGCGCCGTGAACGAACAGGCTTCGGGTCCGTAGCCGGGGAAAATGAGCGGTTCGCAACTGGGTCGGCTTGCCGGGAGGATGGAGAGGGTAGGAGAGCAGCATGAGCCCCTCGACAAGTTGGGGTTCGTCCGCCGCCAGCATGCTCGCTTGCCGGCCGCCGTAGGATTGCCCGGCGAGAATGACTCTCCCGTTTGCAAGCTCCCGCATCGCCTCGACCGCGGCGCGAAGCCCTGCGCGGTCGGTTTCTGAGTCCGCCGGCCTTGGCGGTCCCGACGGTCTTTTCTGACGGAAGGGCAGATCGCAGCGCAGCACGGTCACGCCCATGGCCTGAAAGGCCTGCGCCACGGTGACGAGCAGCGGCGCGCGACAATCGCCTCCCGCGCCATGCGTCAGGACCATCCCGTCGCCGGCGCCCTGGGCTCTGTGCAGACGCCCCCTGACGCCGCTCGCCTCGAACGCAATCGAGGACGTCGTGTCGGGTCCTTCTCCGTCGCCTTTCATCAGCGGCCTCGGAAATCGATTGCGCAGCGCGTCGTCGATGCGTTGCTAACGGGACGTGTCGCGCACGCTCGCCGCGCGGGGCGCGTCGGGTTCGCCGGGCGCAGTGGAAGCCCGCGCCATGAAGACAGAATAGGCGGCCAGCATCAGGGTCACAATGCCGATCCCAACGAACGTCCGCGAGCGAAAGACAGGGAGGACCGGACGCAGCGGCGCCGCCGCAGCCGCATGGACCTTTCCGACCTGCGGCAGCAACGCGATCAGGCGCGCGGCGACCACCCCGGGAGACAGACTCGTCAGGTGCGGGGCCGGAAACGACTCAATCAGCGATGTCAGTCGCGCCCTCGCGTCCTCCCGGCTCATGCGCGCCAGGCTCTCCGCTTCCTTCCACGGATCGACGTCGAGCCGCGCCAATGCGGACACGACGCTCAAGGGCGGCCCGTCGTCTTCGCCAATCGATGCGAACAGGAACGCGTCGAACTCGCGGCCGAGGAGTGGGGTCAGCGCGGCGTGACTCATGGGCTCATCCCGTTCCTGGCGGCTGGAGCGTCGCATCGGCGGACGGACCGATCGGCGCGCGAAGCCGCACAACGCAAGGGATCGTTTCGCAGGTCGCGCGCCGGTTCATCGCTCAACCCATCCGGACGTGAAGGCGGTGGACGCCGCCGTCGTCGACAATCGGGACCTGCACCGGTCGCTCCAAGACTTCGATCCCGTCCAGTTCGGCCAAACGCACGCCCTGACTGACCCCGGACGGATTGTCGACCGTGATGTCGTATCGCGTGGACCCGCGCCTGACCGTCATCTCGAAGCGCGGCCAGGTCCCGGGAATGCACGGGTCGAGACGGAGGGCTGCGCCGCGGATCGTGAGCCCGAGAATGCTTTCCATCCCGGCGCGCTGCATCCAGCCGGCCGACCCGGTGTACCAGGTCCAGCCGCCACGACCGACATGGGGAGCGCTCGCGTAGATGTCGGCCGCCACGACATAGGGCTCCACCTTGTACCGGTGCACGCCGGCGCGGGTTCGCGCGTGGTTGACGGGATTGAGCAACGAGAACAGTTCGACCGCCTTGTCGCCCTGGCCGAGCGCGGCGAAAGCCATGACCGACCACAGCGCCGCGTGGGTGTACTGCCCCCCGTTCTCACGAATGCCCGGCGGATAGCCCTTGATGTAGCCGGGGTCGAGCGCGGTCTTGTCGAACGGCGGCGCGAACAACACCGCGACGCCGTCGTCGGGCCGGATCAGCTCCCGCTCGACCGAGATCATCGCCTGCGTCGCGCGCTCGCGCGGCGCGGCGCCGGAGAGAACGGCCCAGGACTGGGCGATCGAATCGATGCGGCACTCGTCGCTCGCGGCCGAGCCCAGAATCTCGCCGTCGTCGAAGAATGCGCGGCGATACCAGTCTCCGTCCCAGCCCTCCTGTTCCAGGGAGGCGGCGACCGCCGCGGCGTGATCCCGCCAGGCCGCGGCTCGCCCGGTCTCGCGACGCGCCTCGGCGAGGGGAACGAAAGCCGACAGCGCCGCATGCAGGAACCAGCCGAGCCACACGCTTTCGCCCGCGCCGTTTTCGCCGACGCGGTTCATCCCGTCGTTCCAGTCGCCCGTTCCCATCAGCGGGAGCCCATGGGCGCCGACCGCCAGAGAGGCGTCGAGGGCGCGCGCGCAATGCTCGAACACAGTCGCCGTCTCGTCGGACACGCTCGGATTGAAGAAGCTGTCGTGGTCGCCGGGTTCGATCGCCTGGCCCTCCAGGAACGGAACGACCTCGTCGAGGACGGTCAAGTCGCCGGTCGCGTCCACATATTGGGCGACGGCGTAGGCAAGCCACGGGCGATCGTCCGATATGCGGGTCCGCACGCCCTGGCCCGAGTGGGGCAGCCACCAATGCTGGACGTCGCCTTCGACGAACTGGCGCGCGGCGGCGCGCAGGAGGTGCTCCCGGGTCAGGCCGGGTTGCGTCGCGGCGAGCGCCATGCCGTCCTGCAACTGATCGCGGAAGCCGTAAGCGCCGCTGGCCTGATAGAAGCCGGACCGCGCCCAGATGCGGCTGGCGAGCGTCTGGTACAGCAGCCAGCCGTTGAGCATGACGTCCATCGACCGCTCGGGAGTCTTGACGACGACCGAGTCGAGGATCCCGGCCCATTGGCGTTCGACCTCGGCCTCCACATGGTCGAGATCGGCGGCGCGATAGCGACCGACGAGGTCGCGCGCCGCCGCTTCGTCCCTCGCCTGGCCCAGAAGACACACCAGTTCGACCGTCTGGCCGGGGGCCAGTTCGATCGTGGCGCTCAGCGCCGCGCAAGGATCAAGGCCCGCCCCGACGGTTCCCGAGAGCGCGGCGGCTCCGGCGAGAGCGGCGGGATCGGCGAGCGCGCCGTTTCGACCGATGAATTCGCGCCGGTCGCCGGTCCAGCTGGTCTGCGCCCCGCGCAGGTCGGCGAAGGCGACGCGCGAGCCGAAGCTGGCGCTCCAGGAATTGCGCGCGAATAGGGCTCCGGTGACGGCGTCGATCTCGGTCGAGATGTACGGGAGGGTCGCGGACCGGGACGGGCCGAGCACCCATTCGACATAGGCGGTCATGCTGAGTCGGCGCGTCCGGTTCGACCGATTGGTCAGCGCCAGACGCGAAATCTTGATCGAATCGTCGACCGGCACATACTGAAGCAGATCGGACGCGATCTCGTGCGCGACATGTTCGAAGCGGCTGTATCCGCGGCCATGACGGGCGACATAGGTGGCGCCGAGGTCCCGGATCGGCAGCGCCGTCGGCGTCCAGAGGGCGCCGGTGTCGAGGTCGCGCAGATAGAACGCTTCGCCCGAACGATCGCTGACCGGGTCGTTCGACCAGGGCGTGATCTGGTTCTCGCGGCTGTTGACCGACCATGTGTAGCCTCCGCCCTCGGCTCCGGCGTGGAAACCGAACGCCGGATTGGCGATGACGTTGATCCACGGCGCCGGCGTCGACTGGCCGGGGCCCAAGATCGTCACATACTCGCGTCCGTCGCGCGCGAAGCCGCCGAGCCCGTTGAAGAATTCGAGGGGCGCGCGGGCCGGTTGATGCGGCCTCGATCGCGGAGCGACGAGCCTCGGCGCGGCTCTGGGCGCGGCTGGCTCGCCGATGCGTTCGAGCTGTTCGGACAGCCGGCCGCGCTGGGCGGACAGCGTGACCCGCGCGACGGAAGCGAGCAGGTCCTTCGTCTCGGCGGCGATCAGGTCGGCGCGCAACAGGAAGACGCGGCCGACGCGGCGCTCGGTCCCCGGCAACGGCGACGAGCGGCTTTGCCGGATCAGCGTCTCGATCGACAGCTGAAGTTCCTGGACGTAGGAGGACTGGCGATCGTTCAGAATGACCAGATCGACGGCCAGCTGTTTCATCAGCCAATAGCCGTGCGCTTGCAGGAGTTCGCGCGCGATTTCGAGATCTTCGATGTCCGAGATGCGCAGCAGGACGATGGGCAGGTCTCCGGAAATGCCCTGTCCCCACAGGCCGGATTGCGGGCCGGCGCCACGCTGGATCGAGTCGGACGAGGGGCGCATCGCCGGCGCCGCGTAGATCACATGCCCGGCCAGCCGCTGAAACAGGCTCGCTTCGCCCGCGGTCACGCCGAGGTGGTGCAGCTGCACCTGGCCCTGCGTCCAGGCGAGCGTCGCGGCGCGCGTGAATGCGGTGGCGTCGCGATGCTTGTCGACGCCGTCGAGGAGCGCTTCGCGGCTGTCCGCCGCGATCGTCCAGTAGGCGACCCGAACCGTCGCCCCGGGCGCGACGCGAAGGCGCCGGCGGATGGAGAAGATCGGATCGAGCACCGCCCCGATCGAGTTCGAGAGCGGCCGGCTGTCCATGATCGCGATCGGCGTGCGCACGGTGTGGCTGCGGCCGAGGAATCGCGCGCGGTCGGTTTCGAATTCCGGCGCGCCGACCGCTTCGCCTTCGACGACCGTCATATGCGCCGCCCAGACCTCGGGCTCGACGGAGGCGCGCCTTCGTCGCGTAGCCAGGATCGCCCCGACGTCGGGGAGATATTCCGTCGTGACGAACAGCTTCGAGAAGGCGGGATGCGCGATATCGGCGGCCTGGGGCGCGAGCACGAGTTCGGCATAGGACGTGACCTCGATATCGCGCGGCCGGGTCCCGGAATTGGTGATCGACACCCGGCGCACCTCGGCGTCGGCCTCGCCCGAGACGATGACCTCCAAGGTCGTGGTCAGCGCGCCGTCGCGACGCGTGATTTCCGCGCGGTCTTCCTCGAAGGCGACGGCGTAGCTGTCCGGATCGACGCCGGCCGGCTGGAATCCCGCCGACCACGCGACGCCGGTGCGCAGGTCCTTGACGTAAACGAAGGAGCCCGAGTCGTCGCAGGTCGCGTCCTCGCGCCAGCGCGTCAGCGCCAGGTCGCCCCAGCGGCTGTATCCCGAGCCGGCGGCGGTGAGCATCGTCGCGTAGCGGCCATTGGAAAGCAGGTGCGCCGCCGGGGTCGCCTGGTGCGCGGTGGCGAACCGCCGACCGCCCGACGATTCGACGTTGCGGGCGCCCGACGCCGACTTCACGTCCGACGCCCAGAGCCGCGTCGCGGCGACGTCGCGGGGCATGCGCTCCTGGAGAAGCAGTTCGGTCGCCTTGATGATCGGCTCGGCGTGGAACCAGGCGCGCAACGCGCCCTCCAGCACGGCGTCGGCGATGGCTACGATCGTCATGCCCTGATGATGGGCCATGAAGGCATGGACGATCGCGACGCCCTGGCCTTCCGGAACGCGCGATTGCGTATAATCCAGCGCCTCGTAGAAGCCGTAGCGCCCCTGCGCCCCGATCCCGGCCAACCGCTCGAGGTTGGCGACCGCCGCTCGCGGATCGACCATCGCCGCCAAAGCGGTTGCGTAAGGCGCGATGACCCGCTCTTCGCCCAAGCCGCGCTTGAGCCCGAGACCCGGAACGCCGAAGTTGGAATATTGATAGGTGAGCCGCAGGTCGCGCGCGTTGTAAGCGGATTCGGATATGCCCCACGGAAGTCCGAGTTTGCCGGCGTAGGCGATCTGCCGCCCGACGATCAGCCGGTTCGTCTGTTCGAGCAGGCTTCCCGCCGGCGCCCGCATCACCAGCGAAGGCATCAAGTACTCGAACATCGATCCCGACCAGGAGATCAACGCGGCGCCGTGCGCGACGGGCGTCGCGGAGCGGCCGAGGCGGAACCAATGCTTCGGGGCCACGTCTCCCTTGGCGATTGCGAACAGACTGGCGAGCCGGGCCTCCGAAGCCAGGAGATCGTAGCAGTTCTGATCGAGGGCGCCTTCATTGACGAGATAGCCGATCGACAGCAATTGCCGGTCGGGATCGAGCAGGAAGCCGAATTCCATCGCAAGCGCCATCGATCGCGCCGTGTTCTCGAGGGCGGCGAGCCGTTCACAATCGGCGCGCGTCGCCTGTTCCGACTGCGCCAGATCGTCTAGGTGGGACTCGATCGAGCGCGGAACCGCGAGCGCCCAGTGCAGCAACTCCGCGCTCGGCCCGTCGCCGCGCTCGACCGCGAGCGCGCTGGCGACATCGACCATGATGTCGACGTTGGCGCGGAGGCAGGCGAGTTGCGCGTGGCCGTCGACCTGCGAGAGCGTCGCCTGGCGCAGATCCGCTGCGATCACGGCGAGCGCTTCATCGAGCTGATGCAGGGTCACGGTCTGGGTCTGGCGGCCGTCGCGCAGGCGCGCACATTCCGCGCGCGTCATGTCGAGCGCGTCGGCGACGCCGCTGAGGCGTCGCGCGGCGTCGAACGGGCGCTCTCTCCAGTCCTTGCAGGCATTGGCGAGCGCGATCAGGTGTCCGGCCAGATTGCCGCTGTCGACCGTGGAAATGTAACGCGGCTCGAGGGCGCGGAGGTCTCGCGTATCGTACCAGTTGAACAGGTGGCCGCGCATGTGTTGCATGCGTCCGACCGTCGCAAGCGTCGCCTCCAGGCGATCGATCGCCTGCCCGGTTCCGATCCAGCCGAATTCGCGCGCGCACGCGACCGAGAGCAGATAGAGGCCGATGTTGGTCGGCGAGGTGCGGTGTGCGATTTCCGGCGCCGGATCGTCCTGAAAGTTGTCGGGCGGCAGCGCATTGTCGGCGGGCGTGACGAACGTCTCGAAGAACCGCCAGGTGCGGCGCGCGGTTCGCCGCAACGTCCGCGCCTCCGCGTCGGTCATCGGCAGTCGCGAGGCTGCGGGGGGCGGGAGGCTGACGAACCGCGCCACGGCGGGCGAAGCGAGCCACAGCGCAGCGAAAGGAAGCGCGAGCGGCCAGGTCCCGTGGCGAGACGTGAGCGCGACGACAACCGCAACCCCGCCAAGGACGATCGCGCCCGCCATTCGGCGCGCGAAGCCCGTGAGATCGAGGCGCGGACCGATCGTCGCCTGAGCGGCCGGCGTCCATTCGAGCAGATGGCGTCGGCTGACGCCGAGGCGCCAGAGCGTGCGGCCGATCGCGTCCGCCATCAGCACGGCCTGATCGGCCAGGAACGTCACGGTCAGCCCCGAAAGCGCAAGGGCGACGCCCGCGTCGTGGCCCAGCGCGCGCACGTGGCTCGACAAGGTGACGCCCGGTCGACGCGGCGGTATCGCGGCCAGGACCGGAATGAGCGTCGGCGCCGCGATCGTCAGCACGACGAACAGCGTCCAGATCAGCGCCAGATGAAACGGCAGGGTCCAGCCGACGAGCAGCGCCAGCACCGCGGCGGGCGCGGACAGCGTGCGGCGCAGATTGTCCAGCATCTTCCAGCGGCCGATCGCCGGAACGGCGGTCGCGTTCGCCGCAACGCCCGAAGGCGTCGGCCCGCGCCCGAAGATCCAGGGCAGCAATTGCCAGTCGCCCCGCGCCCATCGGTGATGACGAACGGCCCCGACGTCGTAGCGGGACGGGAATTCCTCGACGACCTCCACATCCGAGGCGAGTCCGGCGCGGGCGAAGACGCCCTCGAACAGATCGTGGCTGAGCAGGGTCGAGTCCGGCGCGCGGTCGCCGAGCGCGGCCTCGAAGGCGTCGACGTCGTAGATGCCCTTTCCGGCGTAGGACCCCTCGCCGAACAGGTCCTGATAGACGTCGGACACCGCCGAAGCATAGGGGTCGATTCCGCTCACGCTCGAGAAGATCCGCTGAAACAGCGAGCCTTCGCTGCCGGTCGGCAGGGACGGCGTGACGCGGGGCTGCAGGACGGCGTAGCCCTCGACGACCCGGCGCCCGTCGGCGGCGAGGCGCGGCCGGTTCAGCGGATGCGCCATCTTGCCGATCAGCCGGCGCACCGTGTCGCGCGGCAGTCGCGTATCGGAATCGAGCGTCACGACATAGCGGACCCCGGCGGGAGCGGTCGGGACGCCCGAGCCCACGTCGATGAACGTCGTGTCGGTCGCGCCGCGAAGGAGCCGGTTGAGTTCGTGGAGCTTGCCGCGCTTGCGCTCCCAGCCGAGCCATTTCGACTCGCCTTCGTTCCAGACGCGGCGACGGTGCAAGAGGAGAAACCGCATCCCGCCGGGCGCCGGGCCGTAGCGCAGATTGAGCCGCGCGATCGCCGCCGCCGCGACCGCGACCAGCGCGTCGTCGCCGTCGGCGTGTTCGCTCGCGGCGTCGGTCCAATCGGTGACGAGCGCGAAGTGCAGATCGCCCTCGGGGCTCGCGAGGTAGTGAATCTCGAGGCGCTCCGCCAATTCTTCGATGCCGTCCGGGCTGGTCAGCAGGGTGGGCACGGCGACCAGCGTCCGCAGGTCGGCGGGCACGCCGTCGGCCAGTTCGAGCGCCGGCAGAAGGGTCGCGGCGAAGCCGGCGTTGACCCCGCGATTGACGAACGCCACCGCCGCGTCGACGGCCGGAACGGCGCCGAGAACGGCGAGAAGGCCAAGAAGCGGAAGGCCGACGCCGGCGACGAACAGCGCGAGCAGCGGCGCGGCGAGAAGGATTGCGGCGGCTACGGAAATCGCGCCGAGATAGCCGCCGATGCCGGCCGATCGATTGACGCGCGTCGCCCAGCTCCGCACGGACGGGCGGTATTGAATGGATTTCTCGAACGCCCGGCGTCCGCCGGAGAGCAGGATATATCCCGTGTCGCCTCGGCGCTCCCGTTCGGTCGCCGGCGCGTCGGCCGACGCCTGCTTCGCGGCAAGCACCGCCAGGCCGGCGACATCGAGCTCTTCGCGGTCGGCGCCTCGGGATAGCTCCTCGATCGCATTGCGATAGAGGGTGCGCGTCGGGAAATCCATGCTCGCGAAGCCGCTGTCGGCCTCGAGGACTTCGTCCACGAGGCTCAACCGTTCGAACACCTGCTTCCAGTCGGCGTCGGAGATCTGGCGCAGGCTGGTGATGATGTTGCGCACGGAGACGTTCGCCGCGCCCTGCTGACGATGAACGTCATGGACCGTCAAATCCGCGGTCGCGTCCTGAAGCGCGAGGCGCTCGTCGAGCCATTTCACCGCCGGCGTGATTTTCGGATCCTGGTCGCGCAGCCGATGGACGAGCTGGACGGCGAAGGCTTGCGAGAGCGGCTTGCGCTCGTGCGCCGTGAGCACGACGCCGGCCGATTCCGCCGGTCTTTCCCCCGCTCCGAGCAGACGGTCGGCGACGACGTCCGCGCTTTGCCGCTCGGCCCGGCTTCTGGTGATCTGCTGCGCCAGGCGCGCGAGGTTCTCGATCAGGACGATCCGCAAGGTGATCGACACCGCCCAGAGCTCGCCGATCGTCAGCGGCTGCACCTCCTGGTAGGCGCGTACGAAGCGAACCAGGGTCTCGGAATCGAAGCGGCTGTCGGAGTGGGCCACAAACGCCCAGGCGATGCCGAACACCCGGGGATAGCCCGCGAACGGTCCCTCGGCGAGCTTGGGAAGCTGGCGATAGTATCCCGGGGTCAAGTCGGACTGGATCGTGTGGATCTGCTTTTCCACGAGATGGTAGTTGTCGACCAGCCATTCCGCGGCCGGCGTGATCGGCCGCCCGTCATTGATCGCCTTGACCGCCGAACGGTAGCCGTCGAGCAACGCCGCCCGGTTTTCGACGAGGCGCCGCGACAGCAGCCGGCCCTTGGTCATTCGCGCCGAAACGACCTGGGCGACCGCGAGCGAGCGCGCGTGGTCCTCGAGGCGCTCGACGCCGAACAATTCTTCGCGGACGGGTTCTCGGCTGCTCCAGGGCGACGACACGCGCGGGCCGTTGAAGGCGCTCCGCAAAGAGATTTTCAATTTGACCTTTCTGCCGCGGAATGCCGCGGAGAATCGCCGAGTGGAGCCTCGTCCTGCTCAGCCTGTCCCCAACTCCGGGAACCGGATGCGGCAAAAGGGGCGAACAGCGCCGTCCCTTCGGGATCGCGACGGGGCTTCCGCCCGCCAACCCGCAGGCTGCCGCCGCTCGCCAAGAAAAACGGCCATCCCGCTCCTGTCGGGCTCGCCGCCGCCGTGGTTTCGGTCAAGCCAGCGCTGGCGATGATGTTGAACAGAATATGGTTACAGTCAGCCATCGTTACAAGAGCGGCTCACGATACTCCCGAGCATAAGCTAACTCTACGCATCTCAGCGCAAATAAAGTGTGGTATTTTATTAGGAAATTCCCTCGAAAACCTTCGTCTTCGTCTTGATGTTATGTCTCTCCGATCGCGACCGATAGGCCCAATCGCGCAGTCCGATCGGCACAATTCGCCAAGACCGGTGAGTTTGTTCCACGGCTCGCAGCAATCGCAGCAACCGGACTCGATCCTTGATGTCGTTGATCTCCCCAGCCTCGAAGCCGGCGGCGGCGAGCGCGCCGTCTTCGACGTCGATCCTTCTCGGCGCCGACAAGCCGCGCGAGGTCTCGCGCGCGACCCGGCTCGCGAACCTTCAGACTGAGGCGGACGCAGGCTAGCGCTGCGCCGTCAACCAGGGCCACTTCGCCGCCGTCGCCAATAGACGCCGCCGCGTCGGTAAACCTTCTCGCACAATCCCATCGCCACCCTCCGTGGGCATAGGCGTGTGCGACAGGCGGGGCGCAATTGCTCGGATGGATTCCCACCCAAGCGACTGCACCCTCAGGAAATCAATGGGTTAGGCTCAGAATCGGCGGTTCTGGCTGGGGCGGGAGGATTCCCACCCAGCGAACCGGTCTGTGCAACCCCTTGATTCCATTGCGCGTCGCGCAAGCTGGGCACAGTCCTGTGCTACACCTCCAGGACACACTTGTGAAGGGCCTCGCGGGGCAGGACAATCGCCAAGGCAGGGGCCGCGTAATCTAAGACCCCCTCCCAAAGCGAACGCGGCAATGAATGCCGGCCGGCAGTTTCAGTTCGGGATTGGGCAATTCCAGGCGCACGCCGATGGTGTTGGACGCCGCATCGAGCACCGGATCCACCACAATGACCTTGGCCTCGTAGCGCCCCCCGACCGGAGGCGCCGGCAACACCTCAGCCATGTCGCCGACCTTCACCTGGCCGAACAGCCCGACCGGCAGATAGGTTTCCACGCGCAGCGGGTCCACTTCCGCAATCGTCACAATCGAACTCTGCTCGTTGCTATACTCCCCCTGGCCAAGATCACGATGGGTCACCACGCCGTTGACCGGGCTCAGCACCTGACGCTGGTGCACCTGCCCCTCGGCGCGGCGCGCCTCCAGGATCGCCTGGTCGCGGGCGAACGCCGCACCGCGCAATTGCGCCTCGGCCACGCGGACGTCCGCCTGCGCCTCATCCAGTTCGGCCTTGCTGCCATAGGTGTTGTTCTGCAGCGTCGTCTTGCGTGACAGCTTCTGCTTGGCAAGGTCGAGCTTGGCCTGGGCGCCGGCGATGTCGGCATCATTGGACGCACGCAGACGGCTGATCAGCACGTCGGCTTCCTCGACCTCGGAATCCAACTGCGCGACAAGCTGGCCCTTGGTCACTCGATCACCGCGATCGACCGCGATCGAGCTGACCACGCCGATCACACCGGCTGACAGCTTCAATGTCTGCCGGGGTTCCATCAGACAGGCGTAGTCTTCCGCCTTGGCCGGCAAGGCTACAGCCAGAAATACCAGGGCGAAATAGGGGCGCATGGGAAAGCCCTAGACTGCCGGCTCCGCCGCTGGCAAGCAGGTCGCATGGTCCGTCATGCAGTCGCGCCCTATGCAGAGCGGGTCGCCGTCACACCGAACGGGTTCGACCTCGGGGTGTTGCGGATCGCCGGCGCTTGGGCCGCACGTCTGACCGTAATCGGAGGGATCGAGGCCTATGCCCAGCGCGTCGGCGCGTTGGCGGTCGACTATGCCAAACTCGGCGACGTCGCGCTGCTCGCTGAGGCCGCCCGGCTGCGCCCTGGCCTGTTGCGTGATCCCGCCGGGCTGCGGGACCGCGTGTTCGCGCTCGCCGCGGTCGCAGTGCAGCGGCACACCGGCCTGCGCTATTTCCCGGTGCAACTCGCCGGCGGCAGAGCGCTGACCGGGCGCCGGGTGGTTGAGATGGCGACCGGCGAGGGCAAGACGATCACCGCCATCCTGCCGGCGGTCCTGGCCGGGCTCTGCGCGCAGCCGGTGCACGTCGTCACCGTCAACGACTACCTGGCGGAGCGCGACGCCAACCGGTTGCGCCCGGTCTACGGCGCGCTCGGGCTGACGGTCGGCCTGGTCAAGCAGGGCGACTCGCCGGACGCGCGGCGCGAGGCTTACGCCGCGGACGTCACCTACGTCACCAACAAGGAACTTGTGTTCGACTACCTGAAGGACCGGATCGCCTCCGCCGCCCGCGGCGACACGCGCCACAAGGTCGCGTCGGTGTTCCGGGACGGCGACGGCGTCCTGCTACTGCGCGGCCTGCATGTCGCCATCGTCGATGAAGCCGACAGCGTGCTGATCGATGAGGCCCGCACGCCGTTGATCATCTCGGCCGAGCGCAGGAACGACAAGCTGTCCGACATCAGCCAGCGGGCCCTCGCGATCGCGGCGACTTTGGAGCCGCGCACCCACTTCGTCCTGGACGAGGGTCAGCGCGCTCTGGTGCTCACCCGCGCCGCACAGGAGGCGATCGCGCGGGACAGCGAGGGGTTCGAGGGGGTTTTCAGAGCCCGCCACGCGCGGGAGCAACTCGTGTCCCAGGCGCTGACCGCCCTGCGGATGCTGCACAAGGACCGCGACTACGTCGTGCGCGACGGCAAGGTGCAGATCGTCGACGAATATACCGGCCGCATCATGCCCGACCGGTCCTGGGAGCAGGGCTTGCACCAGTTGGTCGAGGCCAAGGAGGGGCTGGCTGCAACCGGATCGCGGGAAACGCTGGCGCGCATCACCTACCAGCGTTTCTTCAATCGCTATCTGCACCTCAGCGGAATGACCGGCACCGCGATGGAGGTCGCCGGCGAGTTGCGGGCGGTGTACCGTCTGGGGGTGGCGCGGCTGCCGACCAACCGGCCTGTGCGGCGGCGCCATCTGGGCAGCGTCGTGCTGCCGGACGCAGCGGCGAAATGGGCAATGGTCGCAGACCGCGCGGCGGCGTTTGCCGGCTCCGGCCGGCCGCTGCTGATCGGCACCCAGTCGGTCGAGGCATCCGAGGCGCTGGCTGCTGCGCTTGCGGCGCGCGGCCTTCCGCACGTGGTGCTAAACGCGAGGCAGGATGCGCATGAGGCCGAGATCGTGGCGCGGGCTGGCGAACCCGGACGCATCACCATCGCCACCAACATGGCCGGCCGCGGCACCGATATCCTGCTCGGCGCTGGCGTTGCGGAGGCGGGCGGACTGCATGTCATCGCCACCGGCTACCACGACAGCCAGCGCATCGACCGTCAGTTGTTCGGCCGCGCGGCTCGGCAGGGCGATCCAGGCTCCTATGAGAGCATTGTTGCGCTCGACGACGAGTTGTTCCGCCGCTTCGCCCCACGTCTCGGCAAGGTCGTGGCGAACGGCGGCCTCGCCGCGCGCGTCGGGCGCGCGCTTCTGCGGCGCTACGCCCAAACCCAGGCAGGCCGCAGCCATGCCCGTCAGCGCCGCGACCAGATGCTGATGGATGAGCGTCTGGAGAAGGGACTGTCGTTCACGGGGCGCGAGTGATGGGCTCGCAGCCTCGCCCCCTACACATCAAACCGGTTCAGCAACTCCTGTCGCAAATGGCGGTAAAGCACCGCGCCAACCGGTTGCCAGGCGTAATCGAACCGCACGAACACCCGGCTGCCGAACCCGGCCCGCGCGCCGGCCTCGCTGTCCGGCAACGCGACATCGAACTGAAACAACCGCTCAAACGCCTTGGCGCGCCGGGTTTCGCGCGGATCGGTTGCTATCGTGCCGCCATTCGTTGCGGTTAGCGCCGAACTCGGAAGCTCCTGATCCGCGGCCGGAACCGCCCGGACGATCGAGGAACGCAGATCCGTGCGCCGGTCCGCGAGCCTGATACGCACGTCGATCAGGTGGTCCTTGACCAGTTCGATCTCGGACTGAGGAACAACCACGCGCGCGACCTGGCCTTCCCGCGGCGTCACGTAGCCGAGGATCTCGCCAATCTTCACATAGCGGCCCTGCATGTCGTCGGCCGGTCGTATCGTTTGAAACGTCCCCGCATCGGGCGCGTTGACGCGCAGCAGGGCGGCCCGATAATCCTCCCGAGCCAGATTGGCTTTTTCCTGCTCGAGTTCGAACCGTGTGACCTCGGCGCCGATCCGGTCATTGACCCATTGGGCGTCGTACTTGGCCTGCAGTTCCTGCACCTTCGCTGCCGACACCTGCCGTTTGGCGTCGGCAATCGGGTGCTCCAGCACGAACAGCGGCGCCCCGCTGGCGACGACGGCGCCGGGGTTGGCCTCGATCCGCAGTATGAACCCGTCGGCGCCGGCGCGGACGATGGACTCGCGCGGCACCCAGATCACCCCCTCGCTGCCGCCATGCACCGGCACCGGAACGAACAGCAGCGCCAGCGCCGCCACAACGAGGCCGCCGAACGTCAGCCCCGCCGCCCGGCCGCGGCACAACCGGTAGCGCGGCCCCAACGCAACCTGCCACAGCGCCTTCGCCACCGGCCACAAAAGGCCCATGACGACGGTCACCAAGGCCATCGCCACGCCGGCGATGAAGTAGTTGGCGGCGACAAACAGCGAGACCGCAAGCATGACGAAGATGCGGTAGCACCATGACAGCGGCGTATAGATCAGCGCGGCGATCCGCTCGTGCAACGGCGCGGCGTGCGGTTCCAGGCCGGGCACATGGAAGATGTACCGGTTGACCAAGTATGTGAGGTAGCGCGGCCCGCGCTGCGCCAGGTTCGGAACCTCGATCAGGTCCGACAGCACGTAGTAGCCGTCGAAACGCAGCAGCGGGTTGCCGTTCACCAGCAGCGACGACACCCCGCCGATCAGCATCACGTTGAAGGCGGCGGCGCGCAGGATGCCGGGCTCCAGCCGGATCCAGAGCAGCGCGGCCAGGGCGGCGAGCGTCAATTCCACCGCGATGCCGGCCGCCGCCACGCCGGCGCGTTGCCACTTGGAGCGCAGCGCCGCCGACGGGCTGGCGTCGACATAAGGCACCGGGAAAAACACCAGCAGCATGACGCCGATCTCCCGCACCTCGCAGCCGAACCACTTGGCGACGTAGCCGTGGCCGAGTTCGTGCAGGATCTTGATGACGGGATAACAGAGCGCAAGGCCAATCAGCCCCTCGGACGCCAGCACCCGGTCGATGACATTGTTGGACAATTCGTCCCAGTGCTGCGCCACGGTCAGCAAGCCGGCGGCCATCAGCGCCAGCCACGCCAGCAGCCCGGCCCAGGTGAACAGCGGCCGCACCAGCGGCAGTGTGCGCGTCAGGAACGCATCCGGGTCGATCAGCGGGATCTGCATCGCCAGTGGCGAGCGCAGGTTGCGCACCCAGACGGAGCGCATGAATCGGTCGCGGCGCGACAGCAGTTGCGCGGCGTCGGGCGGGACGTCGCCGGCCAGCAGGTCGGCGTGATGCAGATTGATCAGCAGCGTAACGACGTCTTCCTGGCCCGGCGCCTCGGTGTCCAGGTCCGCCACCAGTTGCTGCCAGATCTCGTCGACGGTGTGCTTCCCGTCGAGGCGTCCGGCGAACAGGTAGGCGGTCGGGGTCACCCGGTGGACGCGGCCGGACAGCGGGTCCGACAGCACATACCAAGACTGCCCGCCATAACGGTGGCGGGACACCTTCACATGCGCGGCGATGCGGGGCCGCAGCTCGGCCACCCGGTACCAGGTCTGGGTGAAGAAGCCGCCCGCCATCAGGGCGTCCAGGACCAGAGCAGCATGCGGAACCAATCGGCGATGCCGCGGGTCCAGATCCAGGCGTAGCTGGCCCGGCCGACCGTGATCTTGCCGACGCCCTCCATCCCCGGGCGCAGCGACGCTGGGGCGCCGCTCAGCGCGCCCTCGATCCGGAACGTGTTGTGGCCGGCATCGGCTTCGGCCACCGAGGTGACACGCTGCACGGTGAACGGAACGGCTGCGCCGGTCATGCCGTGCAGTAAAACCTGCCCGGTCTGGCCTGGTTTGACCGCGCCGATGTCGTGCTCATCCACCCGGACGTTTACCCGGTATTCGTCCAGGGGCGCGACCTCGAACAGCACCTTGCCGGTTTCCACCGGCGCCCCGATCGATTGCGACAGGTCGCCCGAAACCACCAGCCCGTCGATCGGCGCGGTGATCTGCGCCCGAGCGAGCTTTTGCGCGGTGAGTGCGGCTTGCGCGTCGGCCTGGCTAAGTTCGGCCTGAAGCTGACCGATGGTCCCGGGGTCGTGCTTGCTGGTCGCCTCGTCGATCTTCAGCAGCAGACGCTGCCGCTCGCTCTGCCAGCGGACGCGGTCGAGTTGCAGGTCGTGGTCGTCCATCGTGGCCAGGACGTCGCCGCGGTGGACGGCGTCGCCTGCCTTGACCGAAGCGGTGGCGATGAAGCCGTCGAACGGCGCGGGCACGGCGCGCTGCACACGGCCCTCGAGCACCGCCTTGGCGGCGACGCGGAAGTCTGACGGCAGCAGCATCGCCAGCGTAACGCAGGCCAGCGCCGCAGCGCCGGCCATCTTCCACGCGAGGTGGCGCGGCCCGGCCAGGGTCGCCAGCAGGTCATGGGCGCCGTCGGCCAGCCGCCCCGAAATCAGTCTCCGCGCTCTGCGCTTGTGGTCGAGGATAGGGCCAAGAAGAGCGGAGATCGCCTCGCCGAGGCGCACGACGGCGTCCGGCGGCGGGTCGTCGTGCACCACAGTGATGGCGCCGACCGCACCCTTGTCGATCAGCAGGGGAAAGCTGGTGAAAGCGCCGGCCGCGTGCCAGGTCGCCGCCAGCGCCTCATGCGCGACGGCGATCCGCGCCGCGCCGATCCCGCCGGCCGGGACGCGGATGGTGGCGCGCTGCACCGCCGCCTCATCCATCGCCTGCTCGATGGCGGCGACCATCGCGGTGTTGCGCTTGAACCAGGCGGTGTGGCTGAGCGCCAGCAGTCGGATGCCGCGCCCGGCGTCGAGCCCCACGGCGACCCGCGCCGCGCCGAGGCGGGTCGCCATCTCGTTCGCCACCGCCATCGCGGCGGCTTCCAGACGGTCGTGCTCCGAGGCGACGGCGACGATGTCGAGCGCGGCGGCCGCGCCGGCGACCCGTTGCTTCTCCAAGCCCATCCGGTCGCGCAGCGCCTGCGCCTCGAGCCAGCCGACGCCCCAGTGCAGAGCGCGGAGCGCCGCCTTGGTCTCCGCCTCCGGCCGCGGCAGCAGGTCGAGCGCGACGACGCCGACCGGCTGCGCGTCGTCGGCCAGGATCGGGTAGGCGATGTGTAGGCCCGCTGCTCCGTTGTCATGCGGGGGCGGGCGGACCACCGGCGCGGCGGTGCGCACGCACTCCTCGACCGCCTCGCGCAGGTAGCCGAAATCCTGGCTGGCGTCGGGGTGGACGGCGACCGGTCGGAACGGCCCGCCGGGTTGGGTCAGCAGGAGCATGCCTCCGGCTGCGCCCGGCAGCATGCGGCACTGAAGCGCCAGCCAGGACCGGCATACGGCATCGGTGTCGCCGGCTGTCGCGAAGGCCGTCCACAGCCGCGCCTCCGGGTCGGGGCGGGCGGCTGTTGTTCGGTCGGACATGGGCGACGATCAGCTCAGCTTTTGTCTTGGCGCGGCGCCGCCGGCTGCGGTTCGGTCTCGGTCGCGTGGTTCATACCGGTGTCCTTCGCTGACGTCACGCCGCCTCGCCGCCAAGAAGCCGGGCCTGGGCCGCGCGGGTGAGACTGGCTGTCGTCGGGACGGCTGGCGCAGTGTCCGGCGCGGTCACGGTCATGACCACCGGGATCGGCGCCGGCGGCGCGGCGTCGGTCATGCCGCCGGCCTCCGCAATCGGATCGAATGGCTGGCCGTTGACGGTGACTGAGGACAGATCGAGTGGGATGTCGGTCCCGGCGGCGACATGGCTGCCGACGATGAAGTCGAACAGCGCGAGCACGCCGGAGACAGCGCCGCCGCCGCTGTTGATGATGCTGACGGAAACTGCGCCGTTGCGGGGCGTGCCGGCGGTGACATGCAGGCCGGAGGCCGGATCGGCGCGCACGGCGGTCAGCGTCAGGTCGGCGGGGTCGTAGCTCAGGGCGATGGCGCCGTTGCTCAGCGTCACCGCCTTGCCCAGCGTCACGGGCACTGTGACCGAGCCGCCCGCGATGGCGGTGAGGCCGGCCGGGGCGGAGACGAACGGCGTCGCACTCCGGATCTGCAGGGCCACCGACATGGGAAGGGCCGGTGGGGCCGCCTGCGTGTCTGCGACCTCGGGGGGCGGGGAGCCGGACCAGGCGGCGACCCCGCAATCCGCACCGCCGACAATGCGCAGCACGCGGGCGGCGTCGGCGCGGGAATAGACGCCGTTGCCCTTGCTGTCGCCGACATAGCCCATGACCCGCAGCCCGGCGCTGGGCGGCAGCGCCTGGGCCACGCCGTTGACCATGAGCACGGCGAGGCCGAGCACCTCGGTGGCGCCATAGGCGGCGTCGGCGGGGACGGAGGCGAGCAGCCTGGCCAACTGCACGGTGCCAGCCTCGATCGGCGTGGGCGACGTCACGCTGATGCGCGCCTGACTTCGGCCATCCGGCAGCAGCGTGGCGGCGAAGGCGACAGTCGCGCCGGTTGGCAGGCCGGCGCCGGCGACCGCGTCGGTGATGTCGAGCAGCGCCGGGTCGAAGTCGGCGGTGAACACCACCGAGGTCGCGACGCCGTCGGACGTGAAGCTGACCGGCAGGCCTTCGTCGTCGCGCTGATCGGTCGTAGCGCCAGAGATGATCGCGTCGTCCGGTGCGTCCGCCGGGGGGGCGTTGGCGGCGAGGAGCGCGCCGTCGGCGTTCAGGGCCGAGGAGTCGGGCGCCGCGCCGACGCCATCGAGGGAGAATGCGTCCGGCGCATTCGAAAGCAGCGTCAGGCTGGCCGAGTTCCGCGTCCCTGCGAAGCTGGCGCCGGGGCCCCACGCCGTGGCGCTGACGCCAGCGGAGGCGGAGGCGCCAACCGTCGTGGCCTGGGCGTCGGACGGCGGCTGGCCGGCGCTGGGCGGCGCGGCCCAGACGGCAGGTCCGATGGAGCCGACGGCGCCGGGATAGAGCCAGGCTCCGGTCCGGGTCAGGGGCTGCCGCGCATCGGCCGGCGCGGCTGAAACTGGAGTCTGGAGGACAACGGCCGACGGCGCCTGCGTTGCAGACATCGTTTCGGGCGCTGGCTGCGAGACGGTCGCGTTCGGCGCGACGGTGTCCGGTGTTTGCGGCGCGACGGTTGTCGCGGCTGTTAGTGCTGCGGGCGCCTGTTGCGCGACGGTGTCCGGGGTCGCTTGAGGCGGCGCGGCGGTCGCCGCCGCTGGTTGCGTCACGCTGTCCGCAACCG
>CAMFKX010000031.1 GCA_945957375.1 uncultured Roseiarcus sp. | reverse complement strand
CTGTTCCTGCTGATCCGCAAGATGACCACCGACAAGGTGCTCGAAGACCTCAAGGGCGTCGGCGGGACGGTGATCCGCACCTCGTTCGACCACGCCAAGGAGCAGGCGCTGCAGGCGGCGCTCTCCGGCCAGGTCCCGGCCCCGCCGGCGGCCTGACAGATAGTGCCCCGGCCCGTCGCGCGGGAGGGGCGCTGTCGGCGTCAGCGGATCGACGCCTTGTGCGCGGAGAGCGGCGTGACCTGCTGGCGCCGGGCGTAGATCGCGGTGAAGACCATCTTCACCACGTCGGTGAGGACGGTCCACACGATCACATAGGCCCAGACGATTCCGATCAGCGGCCACGGCAGCGCCGGCACCAGCACGCCATAGGCGCACATCAGCACCGCGACGATCTGGGTCGCGACGATCGCGAGGAACAAAGACTTCGACGGCCACGGCGGCGCGACCGCCCAGCCGCGCGCGCGGACCACGAACAGCAGCATGTGGCCGCCGGCCGCGAGCTGCAGGAACAGCATGGTCTGGAGATGACGCGCGTCGATGGGAATCCACGACGACAGACCTTGGTCGTTCATCCATTCGACGCCGAGCAGCACGAGACCAAAGCTCTGCGCTGTCGCCATCAACCCCATCAGGCCGGAGAAGACGAGGATGCGGTGCATGTCCCAGCGCACCGGCGCCGGGGACGAACGCACATTGTCGTAGGCGATGGTCATGATCGGGATGTCGTCGAGCAGCGCGAGCACGACGATCATGATCGCGGTCAGCGGCTGGATGTTGAGGAAAACGCTCGACATCACCACCACCAGCATGATCGCGATGGTCATGGCGATGCGGTAATAGACGTAACTTGTGATGCGCTCGAAGATCTTGCGCGCCTCGTCGATCGCGTTGACGATGGTCGAGAGGCCGGGCGCCGTCAGGATCAGCGCGGCGGCGCTGCGCGCAGCGTCAGTCGCGCCGCTGACCGCGATGCCGCAGTCGGCCTGCTTGAGCGCCGGCGCGTCGTTCACGCCGTCGCCGGTCATGGCGACGATGTGGCCGGTCTCCTGCAGGCTCTTGACGATCTCGAACTTGTGCTCGGGAAACACCCGGCCGAAGCCGTCGGCGCGTTCGACCGCATGCGCGGCGTCGAGCGGGATCCGGTTCGGGTCCGTGCCCTTGGGGAAGACGTCGCTCGCGACGAGAAGGTGCGTGCCGAGGCCGAGCTCCTGCGCGATCTCGCTGCCGATGGCGACGTCGTCGCCGGTGACCATCTTGACCTGGAGGCCGAGCTTCTTGGTCTGGGCGATGGTGGCGGCGGCGTCCGGGCGCGGCGGGTCGAGCAGCGACAGGATGCCGAGCAGCTTCCAGCTCTTGCCGTTGTCCTCGGAGCTCGCCACGCCGAGCGCGCGGAAGCCGTGCAGCGCCAGGTCCTCGACCTTGTCGTCGTAGGTCGTCTCCGTCGCCGCATCGAGCCTGCACAAAGCCGAGATCGCCTGCGGCGCGCCCTTGGCGAAGCGCCAGGACTTGCCCTTGGGATCGACGACCGTGGTCACGGTGCGCTTGTTGACCGGATCGAACGGCACGAGGTTGGTCTGCTTCCAGGCCGCGAGCGCCTTCGGGGCGGTGACGCCCTTGAGCACCGCCTCGTCGATGGCGTCCTCGCTGCCTTCCTTGGTCGCGAGCGCCGCGCCCATCACGATCTCCTCGGCGTGCGTCCCGCCGAACGGGATCGGCGTCGAGAGGGTCAGCTTGTTCTGGGTCAGCGTGCCGGTCTTGTCGCTGCACAGGATGTCGACGCCGGCGAGTTCGTCGATCGCCGAGAGGCGCGACACGATCGCCTTCTGCTTCGAGAGCGCCAGCGCGCCGAGCGCGAGCGTGACCGACATGACCGCCGGCAGCGCCACCGGCACCGAGGCGACCAGCAGCACCAGCACGAACTGGGCGATCTTGCCCGCCTCGTCCCAGCTCCAGTGGCCGGGGACGACCATGGTGCGATAGACCGCGACGCCGACCAGCACCACCGCGAGGGCGGCTGCGAGCAGGATCAGGAAGTCGCCGATCTCCACCACCGCCTTTTGCGAGTGCGACTTCGCGCCCGCCGAGGCGACGAGCTTGGCCGTGCGGCCAAAGAAGGTCGCGTTGCCGATTGCGGTGACGACGCCCTGCATGTCGCCCTGCTTGGCGATCGAGCCGGAATAGGCGACGTCGCCGACCGCCTTGCCGACCGGCAGCGATTCGCCGGTGAGCGCGGCCTGATCAATCGAGAGATAAGATCCGCCGGTGAGCACCAGGTCGGCCGGCACGATCTCGCCCGCGGTGACGTCGACCATGTCGCCGAGAACCAGCCCGGCCGCGTCGACGCTTCCCCACTTGCCGTCGCGCAGCGCGCTCGCCTTCAAAGCGAGGCCCTTGCGCAGGGCCGCGAGCGCCGAGGCGGCCTTGGCGTCCTGCCAGAAGCCGACGGCGGCGTTATAGATCAGCAGGCCGGCGACGACGATGAAGTCGGGCCAATCCTGGCGCAGCAGCGAGATGATCGCCGCCGCCTCGATCATCCACGGGATCGGGCCCCAGAAGTAGGCGAAGGCCTTGCGCCAGAGCGGCTCTTCCCTGGCGACGATCGCGTTGGGGCCGTCCTTGGCGAGCCGGGCTTTGGCCTCGTCCGAGGTCAGGCCCTTGTCGGAGCTCTTCAGTTCGGCGAATTTCGCGGCGATCGCCGCAGCGTCTAGCCGCTTGGGGTTGCTCGCGCCGGCGTCTTCGTGGTCCGCGGGCGTCGCGCCAGCGACGCCCGCGCTGACGTCAGCAACGTTCATCTCGCTTACTCCCCGGTGATCGTGGGCAGCGTCGAACGGCAGTCGGCGCTTCGAGCGGCCGCCGAGGCGACCCGCCGAACCGAAATCTCTCCGACGCGCGGCGCGCGCGCGCATTGACCCGGGTCAAATCCGCGGGTTCGCGAGGAAGGCCGCGTCCCCGCCGTCCGGCCGGGCCGGCGCGCCGGCGTCTTCCGCCATCCGCGCGGCGATCCGGCGGATGAAGCGCGCGCAGACCTCGGGCTGGGTGACCGGCAGCATGTGGCCGCCGTCGACGAGTTCGAAATCGAGCGCGGGCAATGCCGTCTTCATCGCTTCGCCGTGCGCGCGCCAGTCGAGGATGCGGTCGTCGCGCCCGTAGAGCACGCCGACCGGGATCGTCAGCATCAGATAGCGCTGGGGCAGCGTCGCGATTTCCGGATCGTCGTTCAGGCTTCCGGTCAGTTCCGTCGAGGTGACGTAGAGGTTGCGCGGCCTGAGCGCCAGCAGGCCGCCGCCGGCCGAGCCGAAATCGGCCGGCGCGGGCTCGGGTGCGAAGGCGGCGCGGAAGAACAAGGGACGCGCGACCAGCGCCGCCGGCGCCGCGGCCGTCCAGGCGTAGAGGCTGCGCAGCAGCCGCGAGCGGATCACCAGCGAGCGGAACAACAGCGGCGCCTGCGCCATCGGATGCGTCGCCGGCGCGATCAGCGCCAGCCCGCCGACGCAATCGGGGTGATCGAGCGCGAGCGCCAGCGCCACCGCGCCGCCGAGCGAGTGGCCCACGACCAGCGGCTTGCCGAGCCCGAGCGCCCGGATCGCGCCCGCGATAATCGCCGCCTGCTCGCGGATTCCTCCCGGCGCCGGCGACGAATAGCCGCACCCGGGCCGGTCGATCGCCAGCACGCGGAAGTCCGGCGCGAGCCGCGCGACCAGCGAATGGGCGAAATGGCCGATCTGCCCGCTGAGGCCGTGAAGGAGCACCACCGGCGGCCCGGCGCCGCGGTCGAGAAGGTGAAGGCGAACCCCGCCGACGTCGAGAAATCCGCCCTGAGGCGGCGCCGCGCGCTCGATCCGCACGGCCATGACGAGAGCGAGGACGATTAGCCCGGCTTCGATGCCGAACAGCGCCGCCGCCGCCAGAAACCACGTCACGCGCGCACCCGCCCTTCCTGCCCGAATGGCCCGGCCGACCTTATCCGAACGTCTGGCAGACCGATTGACATGCCGCAATCCCGGAGCCGCCGTCCGGCGGTTTCGTTGATCCGCCCGCCGGGCTCCGCTATGGTCCCGGCGAAGCTGGGAGAGGAAACGAAATGAGCCTCGCGAACATCCTCGTGCATGTCGATTCGAAGCCGCGGACGGCGGCGAGGGTGGCGCTCGGCGTCCAGATCGCGGCTCGCGCCGGCGCCCGGCTGACCGGGGTTTTCGCCGAGAAGGCCGACGCCCACCACGTCGGCGCGGTCGCCTCCTGGCCGAGCCCGAGATACACCGCCGCGGTCGAGTCCGCCCGCGCCGAGTTCACCACCGCGACCGCCGCGCTCGGCGAGCGGGCCGGCTTCTTCGACCTCAACCGCGGCAGCGACACCGAGATCAACCACCGGTTCGTCGAGCTCGCCCGCACCTACGATCTCGTCATCCTCGGGCAGTCCCACGAAGCCGAACCGGTGCCGGCGAAGCTGCCCGAGCATACGATCCACGATTGCGGTCGGCCGGTGCTGGTCGTCCCCTATGTCGGCAGCTACCCCAATATCGGGCAGCGGCCGCTGTTCGCCTGGCACAGTTCGCGCGGCGCGGCGCGCGCGGCGTTCGACGCCGTGCCGCTGCTGGCGAAGAATTGCGACGCGCTGGTGGTGGAAGTGGCGCGCAAGAGCGACCAGCGCGACGAGTTCGCCGAGCGCCTCGTCGCCAATCTGGCGAACCATGGCGTCGTCGCGCGCTACCAGCATTTCGTGGTCGACGAGATCGCGGTGATGGACACGCTGCTCAGCGCCGCCTCCGACCATGCGGCGGACCTTATCGCGATCGGCGCGTTCGACCAGGGCACCCAGTCGCTGTTCGGTCACGGCGCCGGCACGCGCCACATCCTGGCCCACATGACCGCCCCGGTGCTGTTCTCGCACGGGTGATATTTGTAGGCGCGGTCGGCGACCGCGCCGGCCGGGTCCGCGACCCGGCCCTTGGGCCGCGCTCGGCGGCGTCAGCGACGCCGCCTACAGGCGCGCCAGAACCTTCGGCAGCGTGTCCGGCAGGTCCTCGGATATCAGCCCCGGCCCGAAGGCGCGCGCAGCGGCGCCGTGCAGCCAGACCGCCGCCGCCGCCGCCTCGAACGGCGCGACGCCCTTCGCGGCGAGGCCTGCGACGATCCCGGTCAGCACGTCGCCGGAGCCGGCGGTCGCCAGCGTCGGAGGCAGGTCCCAGCCGATCGCCGCCCGCCCGTCCGGCGCGGCGACCACGCTGTCGGAGCCCTTCAGCACGACGACGGCGCCGGTCAGCCAGGCCGCGGCGCGGGCGCGGGCGAGCTTGTCGTCGTCGGCGCGGATGCCGCCTGCGGCCGAGAACAGGCGGACGAACTCGCCCTCGTGCGGCGTCATGACGACAGCGTGGCCGCCCCGCCCGATCAGGGTCGCGAGCCGGTCGGCCTCGCCGGAAAAGCTGGTCAGCGCGTCGGCGTCGAGCACGATCGTGCGGCCGTCAGCGGGATGGGTCAGCGCCGCCCCGACCAGCTTGCGCGTCTCGGGTCCGACGCCCGCCCCGGGGCCGAGCGCGACAGCGCGGCGCCGCGGGTCGGCGAGCAGCGCCTCGAAGCCGCTGGCGCCGGAGAACGGATGCACCATCACCGCGGTGAGATGGGCGGCGTTGACCGCGACCGAATCGGGCGGCGAGGCGACGCCGACGATGCCGGCGCCGGCGCGCAGCGCCGCCCGCGCGGCGAGCCGCGCCGCCCCCGTATGATGCGCCGGCCCCGACAGCACCAGCGCCGCGCCCCTCGTGTATTTGTGCGCGCGGTAGTCCAGGCGCGGCAGCGCGTCGCGCCAGAGGGCCGGCGCGTTGACGAAGGCGCGGGGGGCGATCTGCGCCAGGACGCTCGCGGGAATGCCGATGTCGGCGAGCCGGATCGCGCCGCACTGCGACCGTCCCGGCTCGAGCAGGTGGCCGGGCTTGAGGCGGAAGAAGGTCACGCTCGCGCTCGCCTCGACCGCAACGCCGCGCACCCGTCCGGTCGCGCCGTCGATTCCCGAGGGGATGTCCACCGCCAGCACCCGGCCGCCGGCCCTCCGGTAGGCGTTGATCCGCTCGACGACCGCGCGGGCCTCGCCGTCGATGTCGCGGGCGAGGCCGGCCCCGAACAGCGCGTCGACCACGCAGGCGGCGCCCTCGAGGTCGGCCTGCCGCGCCGGCAGGACCTCCCCGGCGTACCGTCCCGCGGCCCAGGCCGCGTCGCCCGCCAGCGCCTCGCGGCTCCCCAGCAGGCCGACCGAGACCGGATAGGCGCGCGCCGCGAGCTGGCGAGCGGCGACGAAGCCGTCGCCGCCATTGTTGCCCGGACCGCACAGGACGACGATACGCCCGCGCGAGCGGGCGAGCCGCGCCGCCTCGTCCGCGACCGCGAGGCCGGCCGCCTCCATCAGGACCGGCCCCGGCGTCCCGGCGGCGATCGTCAGGCGATCGGCCTCGCCCATCTCGGCCGGGGTCAGGAGCTCCAGGTCTTTCGACGGATCGGGCATGTGTCGAAAGTGGCCCGGCGCCCGATCGGGCACAAGAGCGAAAATCGCCGAAAAGCGGCTTGGCTGGCCGAAGGAATCTGCTATATGGGCCCGCAGCTGTTCCCCGATAGCTCAGCTGGTAGAGCATTCGACTGTTAATCGAATGGTCGCAGGTTCGAGTCCTGCTCGGGGAGCCAGCTTTTCCTTCCTCTCGCGGAATCGTTCGGCAAGGCCCGGTCCGGCGTCGGGATCGGTCACCGGAGCGCGTCGAAGCCGGCCGCAGGCTGGTCCAGCGAGCGCGAGAACTGGTGTCCCGAATAGGCGGCGGCGGCGATAATGCCGGGCGCGAGGCAGTCGCCGATGCGCTCGATCCGCGCGATCCCGAAGTCCGGCCACTCGGCGCGCCGCGCCGACAATTCCGACCACAGGCCGTCGACCGGAATGCGCGACGTCACCGGCACGAACGAGGCGCAGGCGATCGTCGTCTCCCGTCCGGTATAGACGCACGCGCAGGTCAGCGTTTCGGCATCCCTGGCCTTCAGCGCCGAGAGCGCGAGAATCTTGACGCCCATGGTCATCAGGCGCGTCTGGATCCGGCCCTGCTCGAGCGTGTTCACCGTCCAGGCCGCGACGATCGGGGCCGGCGTGATATAGGTGACGTCGAACCCGCCGGCGGCGAGAAGCTCCGCGACGACGCTCGCCATGTAGTAGCGGTCGTCGTCGAAGATCACGACCGGCCCCGCCGGCAGGCAGCCCGGGCCGTCGTCGAGGATCCGGTCGACGCCGACGGTCACGCCCGCGCCAAGGAATGGCAGCGGCGCGCGATGCCAGCGGCCGACGCCGTCGGTGCGCCAGCGCGCGCCCGTCGCGATCGCGACTTCGGCTATGCCGTAGGAGAGGATGTCGTCCGCGGTCAGGCGGCTGCCGAGGTAGAGTTCCGCCTGCGCCGACGCCTTGAGCTGTACCATTCGCCAATCGCGCACCCGGATCCAGGTCGCGAGGCCCGGCAGCCGGCTTTCGCGCGCGACCCGCCCGCCCCATTCGTCGCCGGCCTCGGCGAGGATGACCGACGCGCCGCGCTGGACCAGCGCGCGGCCGGCCTCGAGCCCCGCCGGTCCGCCGCCGACGATCAGGATCTGCGCCGGACGGTCGAGGCTCGGCAGGACTTCCGGGTGCCAGCCCTTGCGGGCTTCCTCGCCGACCGTAGGGTTCTGCGTGCACCGCATCGGCGTTACGGTGTTGTCGCCCGACGCGCAGATGTTGCAACCGATGCATTCGCGGATGTCGTCGATGCGCCCGTCGCGGATCTTGTTCGGCAGGAAGGGGTCGGCGATCGAGGCCCGGGCGGCGCCGACGAGGTCGACCAGTCCCTGCCGGACGATGCGCGCCATCGTGTCGGGCGAGGTGTAGCGCCCCACCCCGACGACGGGCTTCGTCGTCAGCGTCTTGACGAAGCGGATGAAGTCTTCCTGGTAGCCTTCCTGCGCGAACCGGGCGGTCTGGCTGTCGTTCTCCCAGGACGACAGGTTGACGTCCCAGAGGTCGGGCTCCTCCGCCAGCGCCGAGACGATGTCGACGCCTTCCGCGCCATGCCGGAATCCGGCCTCGCCCATCAGCTCGTCGACCGCGAGCCGAACCGCGAGCGCGCAGGAATCGCCGATCGCGTCGCGCGTGTCGGCGACGACTTCGCGAAACAGCCGCATCCGATTCTCGAACGAGCCGCCGTATTCGTCGGTCCGGTGATTGTGGCGCGCGAGCAGGAAATGATGAAGCAGCGTCAGGTCGTGGCCGGCGTAGACGTAGACGATGTCGAAGCCCGCTTTTTTCGCCCTGAGCGCCGCGTCGCGGTGCCAGCGGCGGAACGCGTGGATGTCGTCCTTGTCCATCGCCCGCGCCTGGACGGGCTCGTCCGAGGTCACCAGCGCGTGCGAGGGCGCGAGCGGCGGCATGCGGCTCAGGCGATTGGCGGCGTTGGCGCCGCCGTGAACGAGTTCGATCGCCGCGAGGGCCCCGTGCGCATGGATGCGATCGGTGAACGCCCGGCAGCGCGCGATGTCGGAATCGTCCCAGAGCCGTCCCTGATTGGAGGGCGTCAGATCCGAGCTCGGATGGATCTCGACCTCCTGGGTCGAGACGACGCCCCAGCCGCCTTCGGCCTTGACCGCCTTATGGGCGAGATCGGCCTCGGGATAGCGGTGGCCCATGCCGGTGCAGTGGGGCACCTGGTAGAAGCGATTGCGCGTCTTGACCGGTCCGATTTGCACCGGCTCGAAGAGAATGTCGTACCGAGCCTCGCGCAACCGCCCCTCCAGGATTCACCGAGCATAGCCCGCGCCAAGTCCTGAGCGCGCGCGCACCGGGTTTGTGGCGCCGGGACGGGGCGATCAAGCCTTGCTCGATCGATCTTTGCGCGCGCCCGGCGGGGTCGTCGACCCCGCCCTACAACCGGCGCCGGCGGGGTCGTCGACCCCGCGCTACAATCGGCTCACTCGGCGCTGTAGATCGGTTGCGGGGCGCCCACGCCCTTGAGCGAGAACTCGCCGACGTATTCCGCCTCCACCCCGCTCAGGCGCACGAATTCCGCCGAGAGCAACGGAGAACGTTCGAGGGTCTTGCACATCGACTCGATGCGTGCGGTCAGATTGACGGCGGGCCCGATGACGGTGAAGTCGAGCCGCGTGGCGCCGCCGATGTTGCCGTACATCACGTCGCCGACGTGCAGCCCGAGGCCGTAGTGGATCAGGGGAGCGCCCGAAGCCGCGCGCAGCCGGTTTTCGGCTTCGATCGCCGCCTTCGCGCTGCGCGCCGCCTCGAGCGCCCGGCGACATGCGGATGCGGCGTCCGGTTCGACCGGAAAGATCGCCAGCACCGAGTCGCCGATGAATTTGAGCACTTCGCCGCCGTTGGCTTCGACGGCGTCGCACATCGGTCCGAAATAATGATCGAGAAGCTCGAGCAGCGCGTCGCGCGGCAGGCTTTCCGAGAGACTGGTGAATCCGCGCAGGTCGGAGAGCCAGATCACGGCGTTGATGGTCTCGCCCACGCCGCGCCGAATCTGGCCGGCGAGAACCCGACCGCCCGATTGGCGGCCGACGTAAGTGTCGAGCAGCGTCCTCGCCATGGCCCGCAGCGCCTGGATTTCCAGATTGACCGCGACAGCCGGCGTCATGGCTGCGAACAGCGCCATCTCGTCGTCCGTGAATCCGCCGGACCTGGCGGTCGCGAGCGAGAGCGCCTTGTTGGTTCCGTCGCTGAAGGGCACGGGGAGGACGAGATAATCGGTCATGCCGCCGCGACGCAGCTCGTCGAGAATGGGAAATTCCTCCGCCTCTGCCGGCTTCGTCAGGCGGCTTCGAAACGACCGGCCCTCATAGGCCGCCCTGATCGGGCTGTTCGCCAGGATGGCGTCCTGGCTGGGGTCGACGCGGTAGCGCCGCTCCGTGACGCCCTGGCCGTGGCGCCAAAGCGCGCTGGTGGAGAAAAGCTGCGGATGCAGGACCGGAACGCCGGTGGTGATCCGGCAGACGTCGACGCCGGCGGTCGTCAAACACGCCGCGAAACGCTCGAGAAAGCTCTTGGCGTCCGTGATCCGGAGCCCTTCCGTCATCAGCCAGCGGATGACGGGATGTTCCTCCCGGACGATACCCGTCGGCGTTTCGTCCATCGCATCATGTCTCCGTCGCGAGGCCGAGACCGTCCTCAATCGAAGACTCCGACGTTGGCTTCATCCGGCGACCTGCGCAAGACGCTGCGTCATCCATCGATTCCCTTTCTCCGCCGTCGTCGGTATAACCGGCGTTCCCTGGAATGCCGCGGTGCGACGACGACAGTCGGGAGCATTCGAGCAGGACGGGGAACAGGAGTTGGACATGGGCTCGCAGGAGATTGGCGACAGGAGTCGGAAGGACCACGACCGTCGCCCTGGCGCCGATTCTACGCAGCAGGTGAACGCGCAGGAGATGCTCGCCGAACTGAAGCGCTTGCTCGAGTCCGCGGAGCGTCCGCCCTTCGCCCCGCGACCGTCGTCACCGTCGGCCTCGACAGGGTTGGCGCAGCCTTCCGGCGCCACGGAGCCTTGGCGATCGACGGATTTTGCCGAGGGGGACGACAGCGCCGACGATTTCAGCGCCGACGGCCCGCCGCGCCTTCGTTCGCGAAGGCGGCGGCCTGCCGTCTTGGCGCTCGCCCTGGGCGCGGTGGTTCTGGTCGGCGCGTGCCTCGCGCTCTGGCCGGCGGCCGATGGGTCGAAGGGCCCGCTTGCGGTCGTCCCGACGCCGGCGCAGAGCGACGCTCAGCCGCCCGCGGGGCCGGCCGTCGCCGCGAGCGACGTCGGCGCGCCGCTCGCGCCGGCCAATCCGACCCCGGCCGACGGCGGGGAGGCCCGAAGCGACGCGCACGTGTCGACGCCGGCGACGCCGGCCGCGATCGAACCGCAACCGCCCGCAGAAGCGGCCAAGGCGGAGGCGGTCGCGCTGCCGGTCGATAGCGCCCCTGCCAGCGCCGCCGGCGCCGCGTCGGCGGTTCCGCAAGCCGCGCTCCCTGAACCCGTCGCGGGCGGGACGAACAGCCCAGATCGGATGGCGAGCGCGAGGATATCGAGCAACCCGGCCGACGCGACCCATCCGAACGGAATTCCCGCGCTGCAAACCGAGGCGGCGCCGGTGACGGGCGCCAAGGAAGAATCCGCAGGGCCGGCGGCCAGGACGAACCCTCCGCTGCCGACTCCCGATCCAAGGAAAAAGGCGGAAAGAAAAACGCCCGCGAAGAGCGAGAAAGCGACGGCGGGAGCGATCGCCCAGGCTCCGAAGCCGACGCTTTCCAAGGCGCCGCCGGAGAAGCCGGTGCATGCCCCGGCCGTTCCAGCGCCGGCCGATCCGGTCGCCGCCGCGCCCGCTGAGACCAATTTGGCGACGCAGACCGTCGGTCGATTGACGCAAGCGTTCGACTACGTGACGCGCCTGCCGGTCGCGCTGATCCGACAGTCCGCCAATCCCGGCGGGGACGGGAAATGAAGTCGTCGCGCCGCCGAGCGCGCCGCGGAAAGCGATGGCGCTGGAGCCGGCCAACATGAGGGCGCCGGCGGCCAGTTGAATCGCTTGCGTTTCCGGAATCGCAATCGATATGCAAATCGCGAAAGCGCATTGCAAAGCCGGCGAATCGCCGGTCGCCTGCGCGCACGCTCGGCCTCGCGCGAGGGTATTGCAGAATCTGTTTGTTTTCCGACGTTTGGCGCGAATCGGAAGGCCGCGATCGACCGAGCGCGTCGCTTGGCGCCATTCCTGTGAGGCTCTGTCCAACCGCATTACCGAAGTCGCGGCGGAGGGCAAACCATGGTCATTCAGAAGCAGATCAAGCTGGCGCTCGTCCTGGCGGCGACCGCCTTCATCGCAAGCGCGACCGTCGCGCGCGCCGAGGTGGAGATCGAGCACGAGGCGCCGCTTCCGCTGCTCGGCGCCACCCCGTTCGCGGTGTCGGTGCTCGGCGCCGGCGCGGCCTTCGTCCTGCGCCGCCGCCCGGTCAAGCCCGATCAGGCTTGAGCCTGCGCGGCCGCGGAGAGGATCTTCTGCCATTCCGACAATCGGTTCGGCGACGGCCTCCTTTCGCAACAGACGACGTCGCACCGAATTCACGCGTCGCCCCCAAGGGCGGGGCGTGCGCCCTGAGGCCGGCCGATGGCCGCCGGCGCCGCCCGCCGTCGCGCCTTCCGGCGCAACTGACGCCGGCCGCGCTGAATGTTTGGCGTCGCGCGCCGCGGCCCAGCGGGAACCCTCCTGGAATCGCCCTTGACGACGCCGGCCAGGTCCGGCGCGCTGGCTTGCGTTATCCGACGGCGCGTGGTCCTGATAGGCCGGCGGCGGGCAGGGGCGCGGGTCTCCCGCGCCGCGCGGGGAATTCGACAAACGTGCGGCTTTGGTCGGATCTGCGTCATGAGTGGTTCCTCGGCTTCAGCTGGGCCACTTCGGTCGTCTTCCTGGTTCGCGGCGATGTCCTGCTGTCCGGGCTCGAGCAGCCGCTCTGGCTCGTCCTGATCTTCGCATGGCTGTTTGGCGCGGTGCTCGGCTCGGCGCTGGCGGTCGTCCGCCATGCCGAACACCTCGCCGTCTATCTCGGGGAGCCGTACGGCACGCTGCTGCTCACTCTGGCGGTGACCTTCGTCGAAGTGACGAGCATCGCGGCCGTGATGCTTCACGGCGCGAACAACCCGAGCCTCGCGCGCGACACCCTGTTCGCCGTGGTGATGATCATCCTCAACGGCATGGTCGGCCTGTCGCTGCTGCTCGGCGGGCTGCGACATCGCGAGCAGCAATACAACCTTCAAGGCGCCAACGCCTATCTCACCGTGATCCTGCCGCTGGTCGTGCTCACGCTGATCCTGCCGGATTTCACCCGGACGACGCCCGGCCCCACCTTGTCCAGGGCGCAAGAGATTGTTCTCGCGATGGTCGGGATCGGGCTCTACCTCACGTTCCTGACCTTGCAGACCGGCCGGCATCGCGGATACTTCACCCTCCCCACCGATGCGGAGGAGGCGCTCGCCGGCCCGGTGCGCGCGCCCCGCTCGCCGGCGCGCCCCGCTCTCGGACATGCGGTCCTGCTCGTCGCCTATCTGGTGCCGGTGGTCATTCTCGCCGAACAGTTCGCCCACCCGGTCGACTACCTGATCGAGACGCTGCAATTCCCGGCGGCGCTCGGGGGCGTGATCATCGCCGTCCTGGTCGCGACGCCGGAAGCGATCGGCGCGGTGCGCGCCGCGCTCGGCAACCATATGCAGCGATCGATCAATATCTTCCTCGGCTCGGTGCTGTCGACCATCGGCCTGACGGTGCCCATGATCATTCTGGTCAGCGAGTGGACGCGGCATGACATCGTGCTCGGCGTCGAGCATTCGGACATGGTCATGATCCTCCTGACCCTGGCCGTGTGCATCGTGACCTTCGGCGGCGGCCGCACCAACGTGTTTCAGGGCGTCGTCCACATCCTCCTTTTCATCGCCTATCTGGCGCTCATCTTTCAGGGGTAAGAGCCCGCCGGCCCTCGCCGGGACACGGTCCGGCCGACGCCGAAAGTCGTCCGGACGATTGATTCGGATCATTTCCGCGTCCCCGCGCTTGGTTATGGTGCCCGCGGCTTTGGGGGCGACCATGTTGGGCGGAGGGTGTTTCGTGGCGCAGCGAAAGACGCAAACGAACGCGAGCGGACGGATCGGCGGCTGGGCGCTGATCACCGGCGCGTCCGCCGGCATCGGCCGCGAGCTCGCGCACGCCTTCGCCGCGCGGCGCTACGATCTCGTGCTCGCCGCCCGCACCGAAGCCGCGATCGACGCCCTCGGGCGCGAACTCGCGACCAACCACGCCGTAAGGGTCAAGACCCTGCCCGTGGACGTCGCGGAGCCCGGCGCGCCGCAGGCGATGGCGGACGCGCTGGCGGAGGCCGGCGTCGAGGTCGGCGTGCTGGTCAACAACGCCGGCGTCCTGACCGAGGGGCCGTTCGCCGGCGGCGCGCTCGAGGCGCAACTCAACCTGCTGCAGGTGAACGTGGTCGCGGTGACCGCGCTGACCCGCCTGTTCCTGCCGCCCATGCTCGCGCGCGGCGAGGGCCGCATCCTCAACGTCGCCTCGATCGCCGCCTTCATGCCGGTTCCCCAGCTCGCCCTCTACGCCGCGACCAAGGCCTTCGTCCTGTCGCTGACCGAGGCGGTCGGCGAAGAGATCCGCGGCAGCGGCGTCACCGCGACGGCGCTCTGCCCCGGCTTCACCGACACCGGCATGATGCGGGACTCGGCGCTGGCCCGCATGGTCCCGCAGGCGGCGACGATGTCGCCGAAGGCGGTGGCCGAGGCCGGCTGCGCCGCCTGCCTCAGGGGCGAGGCGATCGTCGTGCCCGGGTTGGCCAACCGGCTGATCACCAGCGGCGCGCCGCTCGCCCCCAGGGCGCTGGTGCGGGCGCTCGGCGGCGCGCTCAACGCCGGCGGCTGGGAGCGGCTCGCCGCCGCTCTTCAGGGGCTCGCCGGCGCCAGGGGAAGGACGAACCCATGACCGCCGTCCAGGCCAACGGAATCACGATCGAGTACGAATCGTTCGGCGCGTCCGCGGCGCCGCCGATCCTGCTGGTGATGGGGCTCGGCATGCAGCTCGTCGCCTGGCCGGACTCGCTCTGCGAGGGCCTCGCCGCGCGCGGCTTTCGCGTCGTGCGCTTCGACAACCGCGACGTCGGCCTGTCGACCCGCATGCCCGCGACAAGCCGGCTCGCGACCACGGGGATGCTGGCGCGCGCGCTGATCCACCTGCCGGTGCGCCCGCCCTATTCCCTCGACGACATGGCGCGCGACGCGGTCGGGCTGATGGATGCGATCGGCATCGGCTCGGCGCATGTGGTCGGCGCCTCGATGGGCGGCATGATCGCGCAGATCGTCGCCGCCGAGTATCCGGACCGCGTGCGCAGCCTCGTCTCGATCATGTCGTCGCCGGCGCCGGTGATGCCGCAGCCGAAGGTGCTGGCCGCGCTGGTCCGCCCGATGCCGCGCGACCGCGAGCATGCGATGGCGCGGATGAAGGCGTTCTTCCGGCTGGTCGGCGGCTCGGGCTATCCCCCGACCGACGCGGAATTGCGGGACAAGGTCGACCGCTCGATGCGCCGCAGCTACCGGCCCGACAGCTTCGCCCGCCATCTCGTCGCCATCCAGACCGGGCGCAGCCGCGCGCCGATGCTGCGCCGGGTGCGCGCGCCGACCCTGGTCCTGCACGGCTCGGACGATCCGCTGGTGCCGCCGATCGGCGGCAAGATGACCGCCGCCGCCGTGCCCGGCGCGCGCTTGCGCATTGTGCCCGGCATGGGCCACTTTCTGCCCGAGTCGCTGGTGCCGCTGCTGGTCGACGAGATCGCCGCCCATTGCCATAAAGCCGAAGGCGCCGTCGCGGCGCCGCAAGACGTCGGGGGAACGCCATGAAACGCCTGTCCGCGCTCGATGCGCTCTTTCTCTATATGGAGACGCCCGAGACGCCGATGCACGTGGCGAGCCTGACCACGTTCAAGCCGGAGGCGCCGAGCGACGATCTCTTCGAGCGCTTTCGCGCCCATACCGCCGCACGGCTCGACCTCCTGCCGTCCTACCGGCGCCGGCTCGAATCGACGCCGCTCGGCCTCGACCACCCGGTCTGGCTGACCGACGACAAGCTCGACCTCGACTACCACATCCGCCGGGCGGCGCTGCCAAAGCCGGGCGGCATGGCGGAACTGCGCGCGCTCGTGGCGCAACTGCACGCCGTCCCGCTCGACCGCGCCCGGCCGTTATGGGAATATACCTTCATCGAGGGGCTCGAGGACGGCGGCTTCGCCGTCTACGTCAAGGTTCACCATTGCGCGATGGACGGCGTCGCCGGCATGGCGACGCTCGGCGTCATCTACGACTTCGCCCCCGACCCGGAGGACGAGCGCCCGCCGTCGCGGATGGTTCCGCCCGACCCGGAGACGACCGACGCGATCGAACTGACCAGCACCGCGCTCGGCGACTTCGTGCGTCAGGGGTGGCGCGCGGTCAAAGCCCTGCCCTCGGTCGCCCGCGCGCTGACCAAGACCGGCCCGAACCTGCTGCGCGACGCGAAATTCCTCTACGGCTACGTCAAGGACATGCCGCGTACGCCGTTCAACGCGGCGATCTCGGGTCACCGCGTCTATGCGACTTCGTCGCTGCCGCTGGCCGAGGTGAGGGCGCTGGCGCGCTCGCGCGGCGCGACCGTCAACGACGTGGTGCTGGCGCTGACCGCGGGCGCGCTGCGGCGCTATCTGGGCGACCGTGGCGCCCTGCCGGACAAGCCGCTGACCGCCGGCGTGCCCGCCTCCCTCAGGCCGATGGGCGACGCCCAGCTCAACAATCAGGTGATCTTCACGCTGTCGCACCTGCCCACCGACGTCGCCGAGCCCCTGCCCCGCCTCGTCGCCGCCCAGGCTTCCGGCCGCGAAGCCAAGGACCTGTTCGCCGACATGCGCGAGTTCGTCACCACCAACGTGTCGATCCTCGGCGCGCCGCTCGCGATCGTGGGGGTCGCCCGGCTCTGGTCGGGGGCGCGTGCGTCGAACTGGATCTGGCCGTTCTTCAACCTCGTGGTGTCGAACGTGCCGGGGCCGCGCCAGCCGATGTATTGCGTGGGCGCCAAGGCGACCCATTATTTCCCGCTCTCGATCCCCTACCACGGCTGCGCGCTCAACGTCACCGTGCAGAGCTATCTCGACACCCTCGATTTCGGCCTGATCGCCTGCAGCGACACCGTGCCGGACGCACAGCGCATCGCCGATTTCATCGTCGAGGATTTTTCCGCGCTCAAGGCCGCCGACGCCGAGTTCGCCAAGCCCGACATCGTCGCCAAGATCGCCCTCGCGCTGGCGGCCAAGCCCGCGCCAGCGCCGACGCCGACGCCGCTGATCCTGGCCGAGGCGAAGCCTGCCCCGAAGCCGAAGCCGAAGTCGGCGAAGGTCGTCAAGGCGAGCCCGCTCGGGCTCCAGATCGACGCGCTCGGCGCGGCGACGGAAGCGCTGCGGAAGAAACTCGCCGAACGCGAGGCCGCGGGGGCCGGCGTCGTGAAGCCGGCCGTCGCAAAGTCGGTAGCGGGAAAGCCGGCGCCGAAACGGCGGAAGACGACGAAGGCGGCCGAGAGCGCCGGCGCGCCGGCCGCGCCCGAGCCGGCGGCGAAGACGCCGCGCAAGGGCGCGAAACCGGCGCCCGCGCACGCGCCGGCCGAGCCCGCTGTCCGCCCCGCCCGGGCGAAAGCCACGGCCGGGACGAAAACCGTGCGCAAGCGCCGCGCGACGGGCGCGGAGACCGAAGCCAAGGAGTCTTCGTGAGCGGCGGCGGCGCGCCGAACCTCATCCTGAGCCTGTCGAAGGATGATCCAGTCGCGCGGCCGATCTGGAACGTCCTTCGACAGGCTCAGGACGAGGAGTGAAGCGGTTGCGCCGGGAAATGCCTCCGCTTCGCCCGGTCCGGCCGCTTCGCACGGGCAATTCTGCGACTTCCCGCCGCAGCGCGGCGTGAAGTTTCCATGACAGGGCCTTGATCCGCGTCAACGCGGAGGACCGAGTCGGCGCGCATAAGCGTCGTAGAAAAACGTCGGAGGAAGCTCATGCCGGTCAAGGTCATCGCGCCGACGCCCTCGGCCTATCCCTATCCCCTGCTCATCAAGCACCTCCTGCATACGCCGATGACGCGTTCCCCCGATCAGGAGATCGTCTATCGCGACCTTCGCCGCCGCACCTACCGCGAATTCCGCGAGCGGATCGGCCGGCTCGCGAGCGGGCTGACCCAGATCGGCGTCGAGCCGGGCGACGTCGTCGCCATCCTCGAATGGGACAGCGACCGCTATCACGAGTGCTATTTCGCCGTGCCGATGATGGGCGCGGTGATGCAGACGGTGAACGTCAGCCTGACCCCGGAAGACATCGCCTTCACCATGATCGACAGCGGCGCGACGACGGTGCTGTTCAACGCCGACTTCCTGCCGCTGGTCGAGAAGCTCGCCCCCTATCTCAAGGCGGTGAAGACCTGGGTGCTGATGCACGACCGGCCCGAGCCGCCGAAGACGGACTTCCCGGTCAAGGCGGAGTACGAGGCGCTGCTGTCGGTCGGCTCGCCCTATTTTCCGTTCCCCGACTTCGACGAGAACGCCTGCGCCACGCTGTTCCACACCACCGGAACCACCGGCCGGCCGAAGGCGGTTCACTTCAGCCATCGCCAGATCGTGCTGCACACGATGGCGGTGCTGGTCGAGTACGGCCTCACGCCGGAGCACGGCCGCTTCCATCGCGACGACGTCTACATGCCGATGACGCCGATGTTCCACGTCCACGCTTGGGGCGCGCCCTACACCGCGACGCTGTCCGGCTGCAAGATCGTCTTCCCCGGGCGCTACTCGCCCGAGATCTTCCTCAAGCTGATCGAAGCCGAAAAGGTGACCTGGACCCACGGCGTCCCGACGATCCTGCAGATGCTCCTGTCGGCGCCGGGAAGCGACAAGGTCGACCTGTCGCGACTGAAGATGGTGGTCGGCGGATCCTCCCTGCCGCCGTCGCTGGCGCGCGCGGCGATGGCGCGCGGCATCGACATCTTCGGCGGCTACGGCATGTCGGAGACCGCCCCGATGCTCACCGGGGCGCATATCAAGACCAAGCATCTCGGCCGCGACGTCGAGCAGGAGCTGAGCCGTCGGATCACGGCGGGCATCGCTGCGCCCTTGGTCGACCTGCGCGTCGTCGACACGAACATGGCCGACGTGCCGCACGACGGCGAGGCGGTCGGGGAGATCGTGGTGCGCGCGCCCTGGCTGACCATGAGCTATCTCAACAACCCGGAGGCGTCCGAAGTCCTCTGGGGCGGCGGCTACCTGCACACCGGCGACGTCGCCTCGATCGACGCCGACGGCTACGTCCGCATCGCCGACCGGCTCAAGGACATCGTCAAGAGCGGCGGCGAGTGGATCTCGTCGATCGCGCTGGAAAACATCATCATGGAGAAGCCGGGGGTGCGCCGCGCCGCCGTCGTGCCGATCGAGGACGTGAAGTGGGGCGAGCGGCCGCTGGCGCTGGTGGTGCTCGAGCCCGGGCAGGCCGACAAGATCGACGCCGACGCCATCCGTCTGCACGTCGCGTCCTACGTCGAGCGCGGTCTGATCTCGAAGATCGCGATTCCCGAGAACGTGCGCTTCGTGACCGAGCTGCCGCTGACCTCGGTCGGCAAGGTCGACAAGAAGAAGATCCGCGCCGGGAATCTTTAGCCGCCGGGCGATCGGGACGTCGTTCCTCGACGTCCCGTCGCCGACTGTCTCCGCGAACCTCGTCCTGCCTGTCGAAGGACGTTCCAGATGGCGGCGACGGTCGAGGCCGCTGGATCATCCTTTCGCCAAGCTCAGGATGAGGTCCGTATGTCCCGGATCGCGACAAGCCAGGGCTTTGCTATCCCCTTGGCCGTCCCCGGAGAAGGTCCGCCGCCTTTTCAGCGATCATGATGGTCGGAGCATTGGTGTTGCCGCTGGGAATCGCCGGCATGACCGAGGCGTCGACGACGTAGAGTCCGGCGACGCCGCGGACCGCGAGACTCGGATCGACCACGGCGTCCCGGTCATCGCCCATCCGGCATGTGCCGACCGGGTGATAGACGGTCTTGACGTGGCTGCGGACGTAGTCGGCGAGGGTGCGGTCGTCTGCGTCCTCCCCCGCCTCGATCTCGAGTTCGGCCTCGAGCAGCGACGACAGCGCCGGCGCGCGGCCGATCTTCCGCACCAGACGCAGCCCGGAAACCAGAACGGCGACATCGTCCTCGTGGGACAGCGCGTTGGCGATCAGGCGAACCGGCGCCTGCGGGTCGGCGCCGCCGAGCTTCACCTGGCCGCGCGACTTGGGCCTCAGCCCGCAGGGCGCGATGGTCATGCCATGCCCGCCGGGAGGCGCGCGCTCATGGTCGGGCACGAAGACCGGAAAGGCGTGGATCTGAATGTCGGAGCGTCCGTCGCCGTCCAAGTCGACGAAGGCGCATGCCTCTCCGACGTTGGAGGTTAGAAGTCCGCGTCGAAACAGCGTCCATTCCAGCAGATGCCGCAACGCCTTCAGTCCCTTGTCCTGCCCGAGCAGGCTGATCGGTCCGCGGGTGCGGAAATAGCTCAGCGCCTGCAGGTGGTCCTGATAGTTGCGGCCGACCCCGGGAAGATCCCGGAGCGTCTCGATGCCGAGCGGGGCGAGCTCGGCGCCAGGCCCAAGGCCCGAAAGCATCAAGATTTTCGGACTGCCGAGCGTGCCCGCGCACAGCGCCACGTTGCGCGCCGCCCTGGCCTCCCGCAACGCGCCGCCCTGGCGCCAGACGACGGCGTCGGCCCGGCCGTCGCGGAACAGGATGCGCTGGACTTCCGCGCCGAGTTCGAGGGCCACATTGCCGCGCGCCATTGCGGGCCGAAGGAAGGCTGCGGCCGTGCTCTCGCGCTCGCCGTTCCGCTGCGTGACCTGAAAGAAGCCGACGCCGAGCTGACTGGCGCCGTTGAAGTCGCAATTGTACGTGAGGCCCGACTGTTGCGCGGCGCGCACGAAGGCGGCCGTCAGGGGATGGCGGTGCGGAATGTCGACGACCGAGAGCGGGCCGTCGACTCCGTGATACGGATCGGCCAGGCGCTCGTTGCGTTCGGACTTGCGGAAGTAGGGCAGGACGTCGGCGAAGGCCCAGCCCGAACAGCCCGATTGCGCCCAGCGATCATAGTCCGCCGCGTCGCCGCGGATGTAGATCATGCCGTTGATCGAGCTGCCGCCGCCTGGCATGCGGCCTTGCGGCACATGGATGCGCCGGCCGGCCGCGCCCGGCTCCGGTTCGGAGACGTAGTTCCACACCCGCTCGGTTCCGAACAGGCCGACGAAGGCGCCCGGCGCGCGAGACTGCAGAACACGTTCGTCCGGTCCAGCCTCGAGAACGAGGATCCGCGCCCCGGCGTCCTCCGACAGGCGGTTGGCGAGGACGCAGCCCGCCGAACCGGCGCCGATGATGATGGTGTCGAAGGTCGCTGGCGACGCGGTCGTCATGGAAGTCGACTCCGGCTTCAGTTGGAGACGCCGCCGTCAATCGAGAGCGCCTGCGCGGTCACGTAGGACGATTCATCCGACATCAGGAACACGTAGAGCGGCGCGATCTCCTCCGGCGTCGACTGCCGGCCGAGCGGAACCATGATCTTCACCAGGTCCTTCTGCGCCTTTCGGCCCCCCATGAAGTCGATCGCCGGCTGGTTGAACGGGGTGTCGACGAAGCCCGGGCATACCGAGTTCACCCGCACGTTGCGCCGCGCAAGCTCCAGCGCCGAGGCGGTCGTGAACGCCATCACGGCGCCCTTCGACGCCGCGTAGGCCGCGATGCCCGGGCCGCCGCGTTTGCCGGCGAGCGAGGCGGTGTTGACGATCGAGCCTCGCCCGGAGGCGACGAGATGGGGAATGGCGTATTTGGTGGCGAGAAAGACGCCGCGCACATTGACCGCCATCAGGGCGTCCCACTGGGTCGCGGCGAAGGTCTCGATCGGTCCGGCCCGTTGTAGCCCGGCGTTGTTGACGAGGCCGTCCAGGCCGCCGAGCCATTCAGTCGCGGCCTCGATCATGGCCCTGACGCTGGCTTCGTCGGAGACGTCGCAGCGCACGAAGCGCGCATGTTCGCCCATCGATTCCGCTGCGCGTCTGCCGCCATCTTCCGCAATGTCGGCGATCACGACCTTGCCGCCCTCGGCGACCAAGGCGCGCGCTACGGCAAGACCGATGCCGCTCGCCGCTCCGACCACGATCAATCGTTTCCCAGCCAGGCGGCTCGCCATTTCGTCCTTCCTCCGTTCGTGGGAACCGTCAATCGGCAAGCCGTCGGGCGCTGAAAATTTCGATCCCGTACCGCCGTCGGACGGCGCCCCAGATCCCTTTGGGCGAGATCAGCATGGTTGCGACCGCGGCCGCGCCGAGCAGCATCAAGTAGAGGTTGCCGGTTCCCGCCAGCCAGCCGCGCAGCAGGAAATAGATCGCGGTCCCCAGAATGGGCCCTTCGATCGTGCCGACCCCGCCGATGATGACGATGAACAGCATCACGACGACCCAGTTCGCGTCGAACGCCGCCCCGGGCTCGAGATGAAAGACCGACATGTAGTAGGCGGCGCCGGCGAGCCCGCAGACCCCGGAGGCGATGGCGAAGCCGTAGAACCGCGTCCACCACACGTCGATGCCCGATGCGGCCGCGGCGCTCTCGTTATCGCGAACCGCGACCAGCGCCAGTCCCAGGCGACTGGTCAACAGCAGATAGAACCCCGCCGTGCAGACGACGCCGAGCGCCACGGCGACCCAATAGTTCGCGAGCGCCACCCAGGTGTGGTCCATGTCGCGCGTGGCGACGAGCGCCATGCCGCTGGTCGAGCCGAGCCAGTCTTCCTGCGAGACATAGAGCCGCGCGACTTCGGCGAGCACCCAGACGCCGATGGCGAAATAGGCGTGGCGCAGGCGGAACACCATGGGCGAGATCAGCGCGGCGGCTCCGGCCGAGAACAGGAAGGCGACCGGCAGAAGATAGAAAGGGTTGGCGCCGGTGCGGTTGGAGATGACGAACAGGCAATAGGCGCCGAGCCCGATGAAGAGGTGCTGACCAAACGACATCAGGCCCGCGTAGCCCGCCAGCAGGTTCCAGGTCTGGGCGAAGGCGAACACCGTCAGGATCTCGATGATGAGCCGGAGATCGCCGACATCGAGCGCAAGCGGCGCGGCCGCGAGGATCAGCGCGGCGATGCCGCAGCCGGCGAGGACCAGCTTGGGCGAGGGCGCCCGCAGCCGCGAGGCCTTGCGGGAGATCCGGAGCGCGGTCATCGACGCAGCAACCCCGCAATTCCCATCGGAGCGAAGATCAGAATCAGGAAGAAGACGATGTGGCCGTACATCAACCCGGCGGTCGGATCGAACTTCAGCCCGACGATCTGGGTCACGCCGAGAATCAAGCCGCCGGCGAACATGCCCCAGAAGGAGCCGATGCCGCCGATGATCACCACCTCGAAGGCGATGAGCAGCCGGTCGACCCCGGAATAGGGCGTGAACGATCCGCGCATTCCGAGCAGCACCCCGGCGATCGCCGAGAGGGCGAGCGCGATGCCGGTCGCGATGTTGTAGACCCTGCGGTAGTTGACGCCGAGTAACTGGACGACCTCGTAATCGTCCGCGGTCGCGACGATGGTTCGTCCCATGCGCGAATGTCGCAGCCACCAGTGCAGAGCGGCGAACAGGCAGAGCGCGATCACGAGCACCAGCGCCGGCAGCACGCCGAAGCGCAGGCCGCCGACCGAGAAGCTCGCGAAGCGCAGGCTGCCGGTCGGAATCGAACGGCTGTTGGCGCCGAACCACTCGACCATGCCGTTGCGCAGGATGATCGCGATGCCGAAGGTCAGCAGGATTTGCGGAATCTGGTCCTTGCCCAGCACCCGGTTGATCAGGAGGCTCTGCAGCGCGAGACCGATCAGAAACGCGATAATCGCGACGGGAATCACGACGAGAAGCGCCGCGCCCGGCGTCCACGGCGCCAGCGCCAGACCGATGAAGGCGGCGGCGACGATGAAGTCGCCCTGCGCGATGTTGACGATCTTCATCACGCCGAAGGTGAAGCCGAGCCCCAGCCCGATCAGCGCGTAGAGGCCGCCGAGAAAAATCCCGTTTGCGATCGTCTCGATCCAGATCACGGATGCGCCTCGGTCCCGAAATAAGCGGCGGAAATCTCATTCATGGAAAGAGATCTTGGATCGCCGGCGAGACTGACGCGCCCCTCGAGCAGGCAGTAGACATAGCTTGCCGCCGCGCAAGCCAGGGTCACGTTCTGCTCGATCAGCACGACCGAGACGCCGCTCTGCTTCACGGCTTCGAAGCATCGGTAGATGTCCTGAATGATCTTAGGCGCGAGGCCGAGCGAAATCTCGTCGCAAAGCAGAAGGCGGGGGTTGGTCATGAGGGCGCGGCCGATCGACACCATCTGCTGCTGTCCGCCGGAGAGGCGCGCAGCGTTGACGTCCCGCAGTTCCTGCAGCGCGGGAAAGAGCGCGTAGATCGCCGGCAACGTCCACGGTCCCTTGCGGCCCATGGCGCCGCCCATGCGCAAATTGTCCTCGACCGACAGGGTCGCGAACAGGCGTCGCCCCTCGGGCACCATGGTCATGCCGGCCCGGGCGATGAGGTCGGCGCGCATGGTCGTGATGTCCGCGCCGGCGTAGCGGATAACGCCCTTCTTCTGGCGCTCGAGGCCGGTGATCGCCTTGAGCAGCGTCGACTTGCCGGCGCCGTTGGCGCCGATGATCGACACGGTTTGCCCTTCCTCGACCGCCAGGCCCAAGCCGTGCAGCGCGCGGAAGTCGCCGTAGAAGACTTCGAGGTCTTCAATCTGCAGCAGGGGCATCAAGGACCGTCCCGAGATAGACTTCCTGCACCGACGGACTGTTCATCACCTCTTGCGGTTCGCCCTCGGCGATCACCCGGCCGAAGTTCATCGCCACCAGCCGGTCGGCGACCGCGGAGAGCGCATGCGTCACGTGTTCGATCCAGACCATCGCGACCGTCGGCTTGATGGACCGGATGAGCGCGACAAGTTCGACCACCTCCATTTGCGTAAGGCCGCCCGCGATCTCGTCCAGCAGGAGAAGCTTGGGCTGCGAGGCGAGCGCCCGGCCAAGTTCGAGGCGCTTGCGATCCAGCAGCGGCAGGGATCCGGCCATGACCTCGCGCTTGTCCCAGAGGCCGGTCAGACGCAGGGTTTCGCGCGCGACGGCTTTCGCGTCGCTCGCCGAGAGCCCCGCCCCGAAGGTCGTGGCGACGAGAACGTTCTCGAACGCCGAGAGGTCGGGGAACGGTTGCGGAACCTGATAGGCGCGCGCCATGCCAAGCCGCGCCCGCAGGTGCTTGGGCCGCCTGGTGACATCCATCCCGTCGAGCAGAATGCGGCCTCCGTCGGGGGAAACGGTTCCGTCGATCAGATTGAACACCGACGTCTTGCCCGCGCCGTTCGGCCCGATCACGCCGAGGCATTCGCCGCGCGCGACCTGGAAGCCGACAGCGTCGGCGACGGTGATCGACCCGTAGCGCTTCGACAGCCCTTCGATCAACAGAACCGGCGCCAAGATCGACTCCTCGCTTTGCGCCGGCCACGCAGGAAGGCCGGCGCAAAACCGCGGTTCGTTAGCCGAACTTCGAGAGCGGCAGGAAGGGCGCCTGGATCGGCACGTTGGGAGCGGTGACATTGTTGGTGACGAACAGCTCGTAAGGGAACTTGCCGTCCTTGCTTCGATGCCACTGACCCATCGTCACCCAGGTGTTGGCGACGCTCTTCATCGGGCTGTTCTTGAAGTCGACCTTGCCGATGATCGTGTCGAGGTCGAGATTGGCGATCGCGTCGCGCACCGCCTTGCGGTTCTTGGGGTCGCCCGAGGCCTTGAGCGCCGCGAAGCCGACCTCCCAGATCGCGTGGTGGTAGCCCATCGGCTGCGCCCACTGCTTGCCGGTGTCCTTCTCGTAGGTGCTGCAAAACTGCGAAGCGTCCTGCCCGGTCAGGCTCGACTTGAACGGCAGCTTGTTGTTGAACCAGATCTCGGTCGACATGCCGGCGCCCTGATCGCCGAGAACTTCGACGCCGCTCGGGAACACGAACGCAGCGGCGATCGTGGCGGCCTCGAGCTGCAAGCCCGCTTGTTTGCCCTGGCCCCAGAACGTCGAGAAATGCTGCGGAAAGACGAGGCCGGTAACGATCTTCGCGCCGCCGTCGCGGAAGGCCGAGACCTGGTTCGAGAAATCGTCGACCTGCTCCTTGAAGATGCCGCCCTTGACCTCCTTGAAACCGGCCTTGGCGAGCGAGGCGCTCATTCCGCCCGAGAAGGCGCGGCCGAAGTCGTTGTCCTCGTAGAAGGTGCCGACGGTCTTCTCGATGCCGGACTGCTCCCACATGCCGATGTAATTCTTGATGATGTCGGCGCCGCTCCAGAAGAACAGAAACGTCCACGGATAGCCCTTCTCGGGCGACGAGCCGCGCATGGAGTAGAACGGCTCCCATTGCAGAATGGTCGAGATGCCGGGCGTGCCGTGCTGGTCGCAGATTTCGAGCGCCGGCGCCGCGAGGCCGTCCGCGACGAGGAACAGATCGACGTTCTCGCGCAGGACCAGTTCGTTGCCGATGCTGCCCATGCGGTTGGGGTCGGACTGGCTGTCACGGGTCAGGATCTCGACGGCATAGTGCTTTCCGCCGATGTCGATGCCGTTCTTGTAGAGCGCCGCGATCTGGTCGCGGACCCAGGGCGCGGTTTCGCCGAAATTCGCGCGGATGCCGGTCAACTGATCGACATAGCCGATCTTGATCGTCCGGTCGTCGGCGCGAGCGACGGTGGGAGCGGCGAGCGCGCCGGCCGCGACGCCGGCCGCGCTCTGCAGGAAGTTCCGTCGGCTGATTCTCTGCCCGTTCAGTCTGTAGCGCATGGTGACCATCCTCCCTCACTCCTCAGTTCGGAGCCGCTCTTTGACGACAGCCTTCCGATCTCGATGACCTGACGCGCATGAAGCCACATTGTATGACGATATGTCAAGACGACAAACAGACATTCCCTCATGGCGGGGGACGGCGGGACCTGGACCGTTGGCGACGAGCAGGCGACTCGCCCCGGCGCGGCTCCACTTGCGGCGACGCTGGCGATCGTGACGAAGGACGGCGCCGGTTCCTCGCCCGCGCCCGGATCGCCCCGCGCCGCGGCGACAGAGCGCGAGCGCCTGCCGGAGGACCCGTCGACGCGCCCGAGCGCCCCGTCCATGAGAAGCGTCCGGCGGACCGATGGCGTCATGACGGCATTCCCGACCTTGTCCGCGGCCGAAGTCCGCCCCGGGATCAGCCGCGCCCCAGTTCGCTTCCCGCGATCATTTCGCTGAACCGCGCGACAGCGGTGTGGTCCTGGCCAGGCCCGAGCGTTTTCTGCGCCGCGGCCCACAATTCGCGACAGAGCGCAGCGAACGGCGTCGGGGTGTCGGTGTCTTTTGCGACGGCGAGCGCGATCCCGAGGTCCTTGACCATGAGGTCGAGCCCAAAACCGGCGTTGAAACGCCGCGACAGGACAAACTGCTTGAACTTCTTCTGAGTGGAGTTGTTCATGCCGGTGGAGGCGTTGAGCACGTCGACCATAGTCTCGGGATCGAGCCCGAAGCGCGCGCCGATCAGCAGCGCCTCCACCCCGATCAGGAAGCCGCCGGCGCTGACCAGATTGTTCAGCGCCTTCATCGCGTGGGCCGCGCCGACCGCGCCGACCCGCACGATCGAGGCGCCCATGGCCTGCAGGACGGGCTCGGCGAGCGAGACCGGGGCGGCGTCGCCGCCAACCATGATGGCGAGCTCGCCGCTTACGGCTTTGGCGACGCCGCCCGACACCGGCGCGTCGATCAGCGCGCCGCCGCGCTCGCGCACCATCCGCGCGATCTCGACCGTGCGCGCCGGAACGCCGCTCGACATTTCGACAACCACGGCGCCGGGCTTGAGCCGGGACAGCGCGCCGTTCGGCCCGCCAAGCACCGCCTCGACGATCGCGCTTGTCGGAAGCATCGTGACCAGAAGGTCCGCTCCGTCGGCGGCGTCCGCCGCGTCGCGAGCGAGGCGGGCGCCAGTCCGGTCGGCGACTTCCGCCGCCCGCGCCGCATCCGCGTCGAAGACGGTCAGGGCGAACCCGGCCTGCGCGACACGGGCGGACATCGGGGCGCCCATGGCGCCGAGCCCGATGAACCCGACCGCGATCTTCGCCTCCATGCGAGCCTCCCGAGACCCGAGCCGAGGCTCACAGGTCCACGGCCCTCTGAAATTGTGTCTGACAATCATACAGAATTATGCTAAGACAGCAAGAGTCAACGGGAGGTTCGCTCGTGTCCGCGCCGTCCAGTTCGCCCGAGTACGAGGTCCTCGCGCTCCGCTACGCGACCACCGGACCGGACCGCCGCCGGCGCGAGAATTTCCTCTCCGGCGCAGACGCGCACGACGGGCCGATGCCGATGGATTACTACGTCTGGGCGATCCGCAACGCGGACCGCGTCGTCGTCGTGGACACCGGCTTCGGACCGGAGGCGGCCGCCCGTCGGCGACGGACCCTGCTGCACGAGCCCGCAGACCTGTTGCGCCGGGCGGGAATCGAGCCGGAGGCCGTAACCGACGTCATTCTCACGCATCTGCACTACGACCACGCCGGCGGCCTCGCCGCCTTTCCGCGCGCCCGTTTTCATTTGCAGGACGCCGAAATGGCCTTCGCCACCGGCCGTTACGTCTGTCACGCCTGCTTGCGCGCGCCTTTCGACCTCGAGGACGTCGTGTCGACGGTCCGGCTCACCTACCAGGGCCGGGTCGTCTTTCACGACGGAGACGCCGAGCTCTTCCCCGGGATCAGCGTGCATCGGATCGGCGGCCATTCCGGGGGCCTGCAGGCCGTGCGGGTCGCGACCCGACGCGGTCCCTTGGTGCTCGCGTCGGACGCCTTCCACTTCCGCGAAAACCGCCTGCGCCGTTCGCCGTTTCCGATCGTCTTCCATGTCGGCCAGATGCTGGAGGGCTATCGCCGATGCGAGGAACTGGCTTGCGGGCAGGACGACCTGATGATCCCCGGACACGATCCCGACGTCGGCCGCCGCTGGCCGGCCCTCGCCGGCGACGTGTCCGACGTCGTGCGTCTGGACCTGCCGCCGATCGCGCCATGGAGCGACTCCGAGCCAGGCGAATAGCATTTTTGTCGGTCAATCATATTGACAGTTTGTCATACAATATGGCATGCATTCGGATGCGGGAGATCGTGAGACGCCAGTGAATATCGACCGAACGATACCGTCGAAAAGCGGCGAAGCGCCCATGCGAGGCCATTGCGCGCCCGGCTTCGCGCCCGTGGTCGAGGCCTTTGCGGACAACTATCGCCTCGAGGAAGAGATCGGTTCAGCCCTCGCCGTCGTCGTCGACGGCGAGCCGGTCGTGGATGTCTGGGCCGGCTACCGCGACGGGGAGCGAACGAAGCCCTGGGAAGACGACACGATCGTTTGCATGATGTCGGTGGCGAAGGGCGTCTCGGGCATCGCGTTCAACACGCTGATCGATCGCGGCCTCGTCGACCCCGAGAAGCCGGTCGCCGCCTACTGGCCGGAGTTCGCGCAGAACGGCAAGGACGGCGTGCTGGTCCGCCACGTGCTGGATCACACCGCCGGCCTTCCCGTGGTGCTCGAGCCGATGTGGCGCGGGGCGATCTACGATTGCGACGCGATCGTCGCGGCGCTCGAGCGGCAGGCGCCGTTGTGGCCGGCGGGAACCACCGCCGCCTATCACATCCACACGCAGGGCAACCTGCTCGGCGAGATCGTCCGGCGCGTCACCGGCCTGCGTTTCCGCGACTATGTCGCGCAGGAAATCGCAGCGCCGCTCCAACTCGACTACCGCATCGGCGGCCTGACGCCCGCCGACGTCGAGCGTTGCGCGACGCTGTTTCCGACCGTCGAGGGGACGCTGTTCGCACGCAAGGATTCCGAGCCCGATTCGCTGCTCGCCAAGGGGTTCCTGCAGCATCCCGACGAGCCGATCGACGTGACGCTAAATTCGGTCGGCTGGCGCACGGCGGAGATCGCCAGCGCCAACGGCCATGGCACGGCGCGGTCGATCGCCCGGCTCTATGGGACGATCGCGCGCGGCGGCAGTCTCGGCGACGTCACGCTGATGCGCCCCGAAACGGTCGAGGCGATGATCGCCGAACAGCACAACCAGACCGAGAAGATGCAGAGCCGGCCCTATCATCAGGGGCGCGGCATTCTCCTCAACACCCCCGAGTCGGTCTGGATGGGACCGAACCCTCGCGCCTTCGGCCACCATGGCTTCGGCGGCTCGATCGGCCTGGGCGATCCGGACGCCAGGCTGGGCTTCTCCTACGCCTGCAACAAGATGCACGCGCGCGGCGACAACGGCCCCCGCGCCCGCCGCATTCTCGAAGCCCTCTACAAGGTCATCTGAGCGATGAGCGCGGAACAAGGGTCCTCCCCGGTCGCCGTCGTCACCGGCGGCGCGGGCGGCATCGGAGCGGCGACCGTCGAGACGCTGCGGCGCGACGGCTGGCGCGTCGTGGTGGCCGATCGAGACATCGCGCTGGCGCACGAGGTCGCCGCGCGCCACGACGCGATCGCGCTCGCAATCGACATCGGCGACCGCGGCGGCGTCGAATCGGCGGCCGAGTGGGTGGAGCGCGAAGTCGGCCCGGTCGAGGGGCTCGCCGCCGTCGCCGCCCATCTGGAAAACCCGCACCGCCCGGAGAACCAGGACTGGCGCGAGTGGGACGACATCCTGCGCGTGAACCTGACCGGGACTTTCGCCACGCTGACCGCTTTCGGCCGCGGCATGTTGCGCCGTCGACGCGGAGCGATCGTGACGGTCGGTTCGATCACCGCCTTCAATTCCTCGCCGCTCCAGGCCTATGGACCCACCAAGGCCGCAATCCTCAACATGTCGCGCAACCTCGCCGTCGTCTGGGGGCGCAGCGGCGTTCGGGTGAATTGCGTCTGTCCGGGACCGACCCGGACGCCGGCGGTCGAGGCGAGCTACGCGCGCGGCGAGCGCGATCCGCAGACGATGATTCGCCAGACCGCGCTCGGCCGGCTGGTGCGGCCGCAGGACGTCGCCAACGCCATCGCGTTCCTGATGTCGGAGGGCGCCTGCGCCATCACCGGCGTCGAGCTGCCGGTCGACGCCGGCGTTCTGGCGACGCAGTGCTGGGGCATGTACGGCGGCGTCCCCGACGCCGTCGACGCTTGACTGCGGGAACGGGAACCGATGGGCGCTGACCTTCCCGGCCACGTTACCCTCGTGACGGGCGCCGGGCGCGGCATCGGCCGCGCCGCCGCCGAGCGGCTCGCGCG
>CAMFKX010000030.1 GCA_945957375.1 uncultured Roseiarcus sp. | reverse complement strand
GATCTCGACGTCGTTCTTGCGCGAATCCTCGCGGCGCTGCGCCTGCCCTTCGATTAGGGCAGTCCCCTCACCCCCGGCCCCTCTCCCTCCGGGAGAGGGGAGAGACGTCGGGCGCCTTGAGGAGTTTCTTGGCCGTCGCACCGTCGAACGCTGTCGCCGAGCGCTGGTGCGTCGCCCCGCCGAGGGTCAGGCGGCGGCCTTGCGCCAGGGCGCGCCGGCGGCTACGGCGCCGAGGCCCGCAAAGCCGGCGAGCAGCATCGCCCATGTGGACGCTTCCGGCACGCCTGAAGCCGTGATCCGCACGCCGTCGTACGAATCCGCGCTCCAGGCGTCTCCGTTGAACGAGAAGTAGCTGACGTAGTTCGGCGCTCCGATCGGCGTGTTTTCGTCGCCGAGCCCGGCCCAGCCGCTCGCGCCGAACGCGCCCGAGCCGAAGATCACGGCGTAGCTGCCGGCGCCGAGGGTGACGTTCAGCGGCGCGGTATAGTCGACCGTTCCCGAGGGGACGGAGAAGACGACATCGGCGATCGCGTTGGCGGCGATGGTCGACGGCGCGAAGCTCGGCAGACTCGTCTGCGAAGACAGCGCCACGATCGCGCCGAAGATCTCGCCCGACGGGAAGCCGCCGAACTGGCCGCCGACGCCGGTGATTTGCGTAGCCGCGTTGAGCGAGAAGGCGGCTCCGATGTAATGGATGTCCTGAACGATATATTCCCCGGTATCGTTTCCAGTATAGGCTGCCGTCTGGAAAATGATCGAGGCTTCAGCCGACGTCAAGGGCGTCAGAATCGACAGGGCCGCGGCGACGGCGGAGACAGTTGCTGTCTTCACATCATTCTCCTGAACTTATAGAGATTTATCGCTTCTTACAGAGGGCCGACAACGGTTTTATGAACGACGTAGACCCAAGCGCTGACAGTGTAATAGGAAAATGAATCAACTGTCCCCGTAATCGGCGCCCATAACCGCAATCTCGCGAAGCCGGCGCGCCGGCCTGAAATTCATGCGCGATTCGGATGGCCATTTCGTTCTCCGGATAGACGCCCGGCGGAAACGACGCCAACTTTTCTCAGGTCGAACGCTGCCAACCCCGGCCCCTGGGAGAAAGCATGAGGCATCCGGTCCCCCAGATCGGCCCGAGGCGGCGCGCCGCGAAGGCCGCTCTTCTCGGCTTTGCGTCCTCGCTTGCGCTCGCTCTCGAATTCGGTCCCGCCCACGCCCTCGATCCGGGAGGCGGCAATGTGCAGAACCATGGGACGCTCGTGCTCGGCGGGAGCGGACCCTCGGCGACGCTCAACGTCAACGGAGACTTTCAGAATGCCGGCGACGGCAACCTGACAATCGAGAACGGAAGCAGTCTCGTCGCGACGGGGCTGTTTACCAACGCCGGGGGAACGGTGATCGGGGCAGGCTCGACGCTGCAGGCCCAGACGATCTCCCAATCGGGCGCGATGACTGTGGCGCAGGGGGGTGGGATCAGCGCTTCGACCTTCAACGTCAGCGGCGGCGTGCTCCAGGGTTCAGGTTTGATCAACCTCGGATCGGGCGTCCTGAATTTAACCGCCGGAACTCTTCGACCCGGGGGGGACGGCGGATTCGGGGCGCTGAAGATCAACGGAACCCTGAACCAGACCGGGGGCGTCTTCGACGAGCAGATTGGTGCACACTCTTCCGGCGTCCTCGTCCTGGTCGGCGGCGGCGCCGGCGCCGTCAAGCTCGGCGGCAGCCTCGCCGTCGACCTTGTCAACGGGTTCTCGCCCACGATCGGAGAGACCTACGGCATCGTGACCTCGGGTTCGAGGACATTCAACGGGACATGGTCCAACGCCCCTCAGGGAATTTCCACGCTGAACGGCTTGAACTGGAAAGTCGACTACGGGAAAGCCAGCCCGACCGAGATCAGCCTGACCTACGAAGGGATCGCCTTCCCCACGAGCGCCGGTCAGGTGGTGAACGTGCCCAACATCTTCATCACCCAGGACGTCTCCCAGGTCATTCACGTTCCGGGAGTCCTGAATATCACCCAGGGATCGCAGGTGATCCTGAACGGCGCGCCGGGCATCGTATCGACGGGCACGATCGCGATCGACCCAACGAGCCATCTGACGGTCAACGGCACGGTCGCCAACTCCGGCTCGATCGTCAACAACGGCGCTCTCGACGTGTCGATCCTTCAGAACTCGGGCGCCATTGCCGTCAAACAGGGCGCGCTCACCGTCAACGGGCCCGCCACGAACTTCACGACAGGAAGCCTCAACATCGACAGTGGCGCGCATGTTCTCATTCAGCAGGATCTGAACACCGATGGATCGCTGATGATTCCGGGCGCCGATCAGGCAGGCTTTGCGTCGGTCACCGTCAATGGAAACTTGAACAACACGAGCAACGGCCACATCGATCTTGTCAGCACCTGTGACCCGGAGAACGAAAACTGCCTCCACCGGGGCGGCGCCACCAGTCTTCAGGTCGTCCAGGACGCTTACAACAGCGGACGGATCACCGCGGGCGAGGCCGTCATGTACACGTTCATGGCGATCGGTCCATACGAGCCCCCGGAAGTCGACCCCAGCTTCTACAATCGACGTGGAGGAGTCGTGAGCTTTCTGGGCGCCCACGACGGGATGACGCTCTCGAACGGAAGCTTCTTCAATCAGGACGGGGCGTCGCTCACGCTCGGGGGCCTCGACGACGTGGTGATGGCCAGCAACGCCTTCGTCAATGACGGACGCGTCGCCCTGTCCGGCAGCGGCGCCCGCATCGTCGCCGCGTCGTTCTCGAACACGGGCGCCGTCTCGGTCGGCGCCGGGGCAAGGATCGAGGCGACCGGGGCCGGCGGCTACACGCAGACGGGCGGCGTCACGCAGGGCGCGGGCGAGATCCGCGCTCGCGAAGGCGGTATGGCGGTCACGGGCGGAACGATCGTCCCCGGCGGCCTGCACACGCCGGGCACGCTCACCGTCGACGGAAACTATGCGCAAGGCGCACTCGCCGACCTCGTCATCGACATCCGCGGACCGGACGCCGGCGACGTGAGCCTGCTGGACGTGCTCGGCGCGGCGTCGCTCGACGGAGAGGTGACCTTCGATTTCGACTTCACGCCAATTGCCGGCGAGAAGTTCACCTTCCTTGTGGCGCATGCGGGAGACCTCGCGGGCAAATTCGCGCGCGTCTCGTTCGAAGGCCTGCGCTGCCTCGGGTGCTCGCTCTTCTACGACGTGGCGGCGGGAACCGTGACCCTGGACTTTGGCGAGGCGTTCGCGGTTCCCGCGGCTGCCGCGGCTCCCGAGCCCGCGACCTGGGTCCTGCTCGGGATGGGCCTCGTAACGGTCGCCGCCGCCCGCCTCAAGCCTGCGGAGCGTCGCTCCGCACGCGAGGTCAAAGGACTTCGCCAATAAGCTCCCACATCTTCCCGTCGAATCTTCGAAACTTCAGTCCCAGGATGGGCGAGTAATTGATCGCCGACGTATTGATGTCGACGCCGGGCAGAAGCAGCGGCGGGTGAAAATCCCGAATGCTCGCGGCCTGCCGCAGGATGTTCTCTTTCGAAACGTCCTCACCACATTGGCGCAGCACGTGAGCCATCGTCGCCGCGGCATAGAAGCCGGTCGCGGCGCTCGGGTCGGAAAATTCCGCAGGAGACATGTAGTCCGAGACGAACTGCCTCCAGGCGATCACGCCCGGGTCATCCGCGTATGCGGGATCCGTCGGATCGATGGCGAAGGCGGTCGAGAGGACGTCCCTCGACCGGTCGAGTCCCGCGGGCCTGAAAGTGGCCGCAATGGAGGCTGACGCATAGCTCAAGTACCGGTCCGCGTCCCAGCCCAGATCCGCCGATTTTCGAATCGCCTGGGCCGCGAATTTCGGCGTCGCGGCGATGACGAACACATCCGCTCCGGACGCCTGCAACGCGATCACCTCGGAGTCCACTGTCGAAGCCGAGACCTCGTAGGACGCTACTCCAGCGAGCTGGCGCTCGCCCAGCGCGTCCCTCAGGCCGATCAGATAGTCCTTGCCGAAACCGTCGTTCTGATAGAGGACGCCGATCCTGGGGGCGGACTTCGTCGCGAGAATGCGCCGCGCGAACAGGCGCGCCTCGTTCTGGTAGTTGGGCAACATCGCCAGCGTCCAGGGATAATGCCCCGGGTCCGCGAAGGCGCTGGCGCCGCTGGCGATGAAGAGCTGCGGCGTCCGGTTGCCGTTGAGATACTGCCTTACCGCCAGGTTGGTCGCGGTGCCGAGGCTTCCGAAGATGGCGGAGACCGCTTCCTGCTCGACCAGTCTGCGCACGTGCTCGACCGTTTTCGGCGGGCTGTATGCGTCGTCGAGGCTCAGCAGCTCGATCCGCCGTCCGTTGATCCCGCCCCTGTCGTTGAGCATCTTGAAATAGGCGATTTCGCTTCTGCCCATCACGCCGAACGCCGACGCGGGCCCGCTGTAGGGCATCGTCTGGCCGATCCGAAGCGTCGCAGGAGCCGGTCCCTCATCGGCTCGGAGGGGTCCTGAAGCGACGCACGCGAACCCGGCGGCAGCTTGAAGGACGGCGCGTCGGGAGATTAGCATGCATCACGATCCGTGAATATCGACGACCATTGCACAACAGATTGCCCTTGCCAGATAGCCTGGAATCTGGCCTTTTGTACAATGTTTCCAACAGGCCTTTCTGGAGACGCGATGGCCGGGTCGTTCGCAGCCTGGGAGGTGGACGATCCCCACAACCTGACTCAATCGCTGGCGGAGCGCTTCCCACCCCCGCGCGAGGAGGTCCAGCAATACTGGGCCCGCACGTACCACGCGGCGGACTGGCGACAGCACAAGATCGATCCGGCGTCTTATCGCACGCGCATTGCGGTCGGCCTCATGGGCGGCGTCGGCGGCCAAGGCGGACTCGTCTCTCTGGCCGACATTCAGGATCATGAGGCGACGGTTTTTTCGATCCAGTCGCCGGGCCTCGATTTCTATTGCCTGACCTTCATCCGGGAAGGCGCCGCCGAACTGCGGCCGCCCGCGAACGGCCGACCGATCCAGCTCGCGGAGAACTCGGCGTTCCTGTTCAAGGCCGATCCGAAGACCGCGCTCCTCACGAGCGCGGGAAGCAAGAGGCTGAACGTCTGGATTCCGACCGGGCTCTTGCGCCGTCACGCCACCCGCCTCCTGGACGTCGCCAACGTCCAGGACATCGACTTCGACAAGACCGTCGACTGCCGCGCGGGGGCTGGCGCCAGCCTGCGACGCCTGTGCGAGTTCATACTGTCCGAGCTGGCTCAGCCCGCTTCCATCTTCACCAGCCCGATCAGCGCGGCGCCGGTCGAGGAACTGCTGATCCACGGCGTCCTGATGGGGCTGTCGCACGACGGCTCCGGCGCGCTTCGGCGCGACAAGTCCGCCGCGCCGGCCAACATTCGCCGCGCCGAAGACTTCATCGTCGGACACGCCGACGACGCGATCACGGTCGAAGACGTGGCCCGCATTGCGGGTTGCAGCGTCAGAGCCTTGCAACTGGGCTTTCGCCGTTTCCGGAACACGAGCCCGATGGAGGCCCTCCGGCGAGCCCGGCTCGAGCGGGCGCGAGTGGACCTTCTGAATTCTAACGGCACGGTCTCCATCATTGACATCGCCATGCGGCACGGCTTCGGTCACGCAGGACGCTTCTCCGCCGCCTATCGTCACAGATATGGCGAGCATCCGTCCGAGACCCTCAAGGCCCGTAAGCAGCCAAGGCGCTGATGAGAAAGGGCGGGCCATGCGGTCGCATCCGATCACGGCAATCCCAAAACCGTCGCGGGGAAGTCCTCTTACGTTAGGTGTGGCGCTATCCCGCGCTGAAACGGAAAACGCCCGTGCGCTTGATCTCGGAATCCTCCAGCTCGCGCGTCACCGGAACCCGGTATTCGGCGACGCTCTCCAGCCGGTCGAGGGCGAGGTAGGTCCGGCGCGGGTCGCCGATCAGCACGGTCGCGCCGCGCCGCACGAGCGTTTCCAGCCAGCCCGTCACCGCTTCCGCCATGGTCTTCTCGTAAGAGACGTCGCCGGCGAGCACGACGTCCCATCCCTCGTCCCGTCCGGTCAGATCCTCGCAGCGGGCGGCGACGGCGACGCCGTTGTCGGCGGCGTTGACCGAGATCGCCGCTGCGGCGAAGGCGTCGATGTCCGAGGCCTCGACCGCGCCGGCCCCGGCGCGCGCGGCGGCGATCGCGACCAGGCCCGACCCGGAGGCGAAATCGAGCACCCGCCGGCCGGCGACCAGCGCCCGGTTGTAGAGCACGTAGCGGGCGAGCGCCTGCCCGCCCGCCCAGGCGAAGGCCCAGAACGGCGGCGGCAGGCCCATGGCGCCGAGCTCCTCCTCGGTCTTCTTCCAGATCGGCACCGCCTCGTCGGCGAGGCGCAGCCGGAGCTCCGGGACGAGCGGGGGAGCCAGAAGGCCGGTGTTGGCGACGACGAAGGCGCGCCTTGCGGCCTCCGCGTCGCTCATATCTTCCAGCGCAACGTCGAGATCAGGGTGAACAGGCGCCGGGCGGTGCCCTGGTCGATCGCCACCTTCTCGTTGATCCGGGCGCCGATCAGTTCGGCGCCCTCGTTGTGAAGCTTGGTGCGCTCGCGGTCGATCGCCTCGATCTGGCGCGGGCTCGCGGTCCGGATCGCCGAATAATAGGTGTCGCAGACCATGAAATAGTCCTTGAGCAGCGACCGGAACGGGGTCATCGACACGACGATCGACGCCGCCTGTTCGCCGTCGGAGGTGCGCACGTCGAAGGTGAACTTCGATTCCTCCTGCGAGATCGTCATCGTGTAGGGCCCGTCGTCGCGCCCCGGCACCGCGAACGAGTTCTCCTCGACGAGATCGAAGATCGCCACCTCGCGCTCGTGGTCGGCGTCGATCTGCCCGCGCGGGATCGTGTCCTCGTCGAGGAAGACGGCGCTCAACCGGTCGCGGCGGTCTTCGTTCTGGGAATTCATCAACGCGTCTCCCCGCCGAGCCGGATCGCCACGGAGCGGGCGTGGGCGTCAAGCGCCTCCGCCCGTCCGAGCGCCACCGCCGCCGGGCCGAGCGCCGCGAGCGACCGGGCGTCGCATTTAAGCAGAGACGTGCGTTTCATGAAATCGAGCACGCCGAGGCCCGAGGAGAAGCGGGCCGAGCGCGCGGTCGGCAGGACGTGGTTCGAGCCGCCGACATAGTCGCCGATCGCCTCGGGCGTCATGGCGCCGAGGAAGATCGCGCCGGCGTTGACGATGCGGTCGGCGAGCGCCTCCGGGTCGGCGGTCATGATCTCGAGATGCTCGGGCGCCAGACGCTCGACGAGGGGCAGGGCGTCCGGGAGCGCGCGGCACAGGATCACCGCGCCGTAGTCGCGCCAGCTCGCCCCGGCGATCTTCTCCCGCGGCAGGGTCAAGAGCTGGCGCTCGACCTCGGCGACGACGGCGCGCGCGAGCGACGGCTCGTCGGTGATCAGGATCGACTGCGCGACGGCGTCGTGCTCGGCCTGGGCGAGCAGGTCGGCCGCGACGAAGCGCGGGTCGGCGGTCCGATCGGCGAGGATCACCACCTCCGACGGCCCGGCGATCAAGTCGATGCCGACCGCGCCGAACACGCGCCGCTTCGCCGCCGCGACGTAGGCGTTGCCGGGGCCGACGATCTTGTCGACCGGGCGGATGGTTTCGGTGCCGTAGGCGAGCGCCGCCACCGCCTGGGCGCCGCCGACGCGATAGATTTCGTCGACGCCGGCGATCCGCGCCGCGGCCAGCACTAGCGGGTTGACGTGGCCCTCCGGCGTCGGCACGACCATCGCGAGACGCCGGCAGCCGGCGACCTTGGCCGGCACGGCGTTCATCACCACCGACGACGGATAGCTCGCCGCGCCGCCCGGAACATAGAGACCGACCGCGTCGATCGGCCGCCAGCGCCAGCCGAGTTCGACGCCGAGCGAATCGACGAAGCGCAGGTCGGCGGGCTTCTGCCGCTCGTGGAAGGCGGTGACGCGGGCGTGGGCGAGCTCCAGCGCCGCCAGCGCCTCGGGATCGCACGCGGCGACGGCCGCGTCGATCTCCGCGGCTGCGATCGCGAGGCCGCGCGCCTTGACGTCGACCCGGTCGAACCGCAGCGAGTAGTCGGCGAGCGCGGCGTCGCCGCGGGTCCGCACCGCCTCGATGATGTCGGCGACCGCGAGGTCGACGTCGGCCGCCTGCTCGCGCTTCGCGCCGAGGAGCGCGGCGAAGCGCTCTTCGAAATCGGGCGCCGCCATGTCGATTTCGATGGCCATGTGTGCTCCGACCGACTCAGACTGCGGATGGATCCGTGAGCGCGTGGCCCGGACAACTTTCAGCAGGCGCGCGATGCCCGAGATCGAGCAGCTCCGCCTCGACGCATTCGACGTCGAGACGCACCAGCGCGCCGTCGGCGAAGGCGAGCACGATCAGGCCTGCGGGCGGATCCGTCCGCTGGAACGTCACCGCCACCAGATTGAGCGTCCTCTCCGGCTTGTCGTCGCCGAAGCCGAGTCGCGAGACCCGCAAGACCCGGTCGAAGCGCAGGACGCTCGCGACCCGCTCGGCCGGCCCCGTCTTCGCGCCGACCCAGTCGTAACGCATCCCCGCCAGGACGAACCGATGCTGCCCCGGCAACCAGACCATGTCGACGCGCTTGACGCAGGTGTTTTGCGCGTGCGCCGAGATGACGTCGAGCCCCTCTCGGTCCAGCGCGATCAGTTTGAGTGGGTCGCCGGCCATGGTCAGCCCACGATCCGGGTGATGTCGGCGCCGCAGGCGCCGAGCTTCTCCTCGAGCCGCTCGAATCCGCGGTCGAGATGATAGACGCGGTTGACCGTCGTCTCGCCCTCGGCGGCGAGCGCGGCGATCACCAGCGACACCGAGGCGCGCAGGTCGGTCGCCATCACCTGCGCCCCGCGCAGCCGTTCGACGCCCTCCACGATCGCGGTCTCGCCGTCGAGGCGAATCTTGGCGCCGAGGCGGGCCAGTTCCTGCACATGCATGAACCGGTTTTCGAAGATCGTCTCGGTGATGCGCGAGGAGCCTTTCGCCCGGGTCATCAGCGCCATGAACTGCGCCTGAAGGTCGGTCGGGAAGCCGGGGAAGGGCGCCGTCTCGACATCGACCGCCTGGATGCCCGCGCCGTTGCGCCGAACCCGCACGCCGCGATTGTCGCTCGTCACCGTGGCGCCGGCCTGCTCCAGCGTCTCGAACGCGGTTTCCAGCAGGTCCTCGGTGACGCCCTCGAGCAGCACGTCGCCGCCGGTCATCGCGACGGCGGTCGCGTAGGTGCCGGCTTCGATGCGGTCGGGGAGGACGCGGTGATGCGCGCCGTTGAGCCGGGGCACGCCGGTGATCTCGATCGTCGTCGTCCCGGCGCCGCGAATCCGGGCGCCCATCTTGTTGAGGCAGTCGGCGAGGTCGACGACTTCCGGCTCGCGGGCGGCGTTGGTGATGCGCGTCGCGCCGTGCGCGGTCGCCGCCGCCATCAACGCGATATGCGTGCCGCCGACCGTCACCTTGGGAAAGTCGATCTCGCCGCCGACGAGCCCCCTGGGCGCCTTCACCACGGCGTAGCCGGCGTCGATCTCGATCGTGGCCCCGAGCTTCTCCAGCGCCATCAGCAGGAGATCGACCGGCCGCGTGCCGATCGCGCAACCGCCGGGCAGCGATACGCGCGCTTCGCCCATGCGGGCGAGCAGCGGCGCGATCACCCAGAAGCTCGCGCGCATGCGCGAGACGAGCTCGTAAGGCGCGGTCGTGTCGACGATGGTGCGCGCCCGCAGATGCGCGGTCTGGCCGGAGGCGGCCTCTTCGCCGACCCGCTTGCCGTCGATGGAATAGTCGACGCCGTGGTTGCCGAGAATGCGCGCGAGCTGGTTGACGTCGGCGAGGCGAGGCAGGTTCTCCAGCGTCAGGGTCTGGTCGGTGAGCAGGGAGGCGATCATCAACGGCAGCGCGGCGTTCTTTGCGCCCGAGATCGGGATCACGCCGTTGAGTTGCGCTCCGCCGCGAACTTGAATCCGGTCCATACCCTGTCCTTCCGACCCCAATGACTGTTCGCCGAACCGAGCCGGTTCGCGGTCAACCCTTCCCTTCGTCCGCGCCGGCAACGGGAGGCTCGCCTGTGGGCGGCCGGCTGTCCGCGCCCGAATCCGCGCGAGCGCGTTGCTGCGCCTTGCGCCGTTTCAGGTTCTCCCGGAGGGTCGCCGCAAGCCGCGCCTTCCGCCGATCCCGCCCCGAGGTCCCGGCGTCGTCCCCGGTCATGCGCCGCCTTCGCCGTCGTGCGCCGGACCGCATTCCGCCCGGCCGCCGGCTTGATAGGGCCAACGAGCCCGACGGAGCAAGCCCATGGAAGCGGAAAAGACTGGATATTCCCGGGTCATCCGGCCTTCTCGATCAGACTGGCGGCTGCGGCGCGGGCCTCCCGGGTGATCTGCGCGCCCGCCAGCATGCGCGCGATCTCCTCGCGTCGCTCCTCGGCCTTGAGCCGAGCCACGCTGGTGACCACCCGCTCCCCTTCGCCGACGTCGCTCTTGGCGATCCGGTAGTGGCTGCTTGCCCGTGCGGCGACCTGGGGGGCATGGGTCACGGCGAGCACCTGGGCGCGCGCGGCGAGGCGCGCGAGCCGCTGGCCCATCGCGTCGGCGACCGCGCCGCCGACGCCGGAATCGATCTCGTCGAACACCAGCGTCGGCGCGGTGCCGCGCTCGGCGAGGCAGACCTTGAGCGCGAGCAGGAAGCGCGCCAGTTCGCCGCCAGACGCGACCTTCATCAGCGGCCCGGGGCGGGAGCCGGGATTGGTGCGGACGAGAAAATCGGCGCGGTCGTAGCCGCTCGCCGCCGCCAGGTTCTCGTCGACCGTCATGTCGACGCGGAATTCGGCGCGTTCGAGCTTGAGCGGCGGCAGTTCGGCGGTGACCGCCTGCTCCAGTTCGCGGGCGCTCTGGGCGCGGGCGGCGCTCAGCGCGCCGGCCGCGGCGTGGTATTCGCTCCGGGTCCGGGCGACCTCGCGCTCGAGCCGGGCCGCCTCGTTCCGTCCGGCGTCGAGCGCGGCGAGATCGTCGGCGTATTTCTGCGCCAGCGCGGGCAGGCTCTCGATCGGCGTGTTGTGCTTGCGGCTCATGCCGCGCAGCGCGAACAACCGCTCCTCGCAGCGCTCCAGCGCCTGCGGATCGAAGGCGCAGGCCTCCAGCGCCTCCTCGACCACGCGCGTGGCGCGCTCCAGCGCATCGATCGCCTCGTCGAGCGCCTTGACGCTCGGCTCGATCAGGGCAGGGGCCTGAGGCATGCGCCGCTGCAGCCGGCGGGAGACCGAAAGCAGCATCGGCATCGCGGCCGCGTCGCCGGTCAGCTGGTCGCACGCCTCGCGGATGTCGGCGGCCACCTTCTCGCTTTGCATCATCGACTGCCGGCTGGCGGCGAGCTTCTCCTCCTCGCCCGGCCTGACGGCGAGTTTGGTCAGTTCGTCGTGGGCGTGGCGGGCGAAGTCGGCCTCCGCTTCGGCGGCGGCGACGCGGGCGCGTTCGGCCTCGAGCGCCCGCTCCGCCTCGCGCGTCGCCGCATGGGCGCGCCGGGTCTCCTCGGCCAGCGCGTCGAGGCCGCCATAGGCGTCGACCAGCGCCCGATGCGTGGCCGGATCGGTCAGCGCCCGCTCGTCGTGCTGGCCGTGGATCTCGACCAGCGAGGCGGACAGCGCCCGCAGCGCCTGCGCGCTCACGCTCTGGTCGTTGACATAGGCCCGGGTTCGTCCGTCGGCGAACTGCACCCGTCTCAAGATCAATTCGTCGCCGATCTCGATGTCCTGGCCTTCGAGCATCGCGTGCGCGGCGTGGCCGGCGGGAAGCTCGAACACGGCGGTCACCTGACCCTGCGTCTGCCCATGCCGGACGAGGCCGCCGTCGCCGCGCGCGCCGAGCGCCAGCGACAGCGCGTCGAGCAGGATCGATTTGCCCGCGCCGGTTTCGCCGGTGAGGATCGTCAGGCCGGACGCGAACTCGAGATCGAGCGCGTCGATCAGCACCACGTCGCGGATGGAGAGACGCGCGAGCATGGGCCTTGGGCTCCGCTCAGGACGGCACGACCGTGTGATAGATCTTCGAGATCCAGGATCCCGAATTCTCCTGTGGCGACAGGCCCTTGCCCTGGAGGAGCGAATACGCGTCCTTGTACCACTGGCTGTCGGGGAAGTTGTGGCCGAGCACGGCCGCCGCGGTCTGAGCCTCGCTGGTGATGCCGAGACCGAGATAGGCCTCGACCAGCCGATAGAGCGCCTCCGGCGCATGGCGCGTCGTCTGATAGAATTGCAGCACGTTGCGGAAGCGATTGATCGCCGCGGTATAATTGTGACGGGTGAGATAGAACCGCCCGATCGACATCTCCTTGCCGGCGAGCTGGTCCTCGCACACGCCGATCTTGAACTTCGAATCCTCGACGTATTCGGAGGTCGGATATTTCTTCACGATCTCCTGGAACGCCGCCAGCGCCTTGTTGGCCGAATCCTGGTCGCGCGAGATATCGGGAATCTGCTGGTAATAGGCGTTGGCCTGCAAATAGGCGACATACGGCACGTCCGGCGACGTCGGGTAGTCCTTCATGAACTTCTCGGCGTTCGTCTCCGTGTCGACATACTCGCCCGCCTGATAATTGGCGTAGATCGTCATCAGGGCGCCTTTGCGCGCCCAGTCGGACTCGGGATATTGCTTGCCGAGCGAGGTGAACTTCTTGGCCGCCTCTTTCGCCGAACCGTTGGCGAGCTTTTCCAGGCCCTGATCGTAGGTCTTGCTCGCCGGCGTGTCCGGCACGACCTCCATCTTGTACTTTTCCGCGCCGAACGGATTGTACTGATCGATCATCGCGCAGCCGGACGGCCCCAGCGCCAGCGCGGCCAACGCCACGGCGGCCGCGAGTCGACGCGCCGCGGCGACCGGAGAGATAACGCCCAGATGGAGCTTGACCATACGTTCGGACCCGATGCAGCTGCGATGGAGGCGCAAGAACTCGCCGACCCGAGTCGCCCTGAGGCGCCCGCGGCTGTTTACCCCAGTCCCGGCGCGTGCGCCACCTTGCGTGGACGGCGCGCGATTCGTCCAATGGCTGCAAAATGTGGCGGCGCGGCGCCGCACGGGCCCGCGCCGTCGAAGTTGCGCTCGAGACGGTCAGTCGGCGGCGGCGATCGCGGCCGCGGCGGCCGGGACATGCGCGCCGGCGCCGAAGCTCTTGACCAGAGGCCGCGCCGCGGCCGCGTCGACATAGGCGTAGGCCGAGCGGTCGGCGAACAGGGCTTCCAGCGCGAGGGCGTTTAGCCTGTGGCCCGGGCGATAGGTCCGATAGACGCCGACGATCGGCGCGCCGGCGAGCGACAGGTCGCCGACCGCGTCGAGCGCCTTGTGGCGCACGAATTCGTCAGCGTAGCGCAAGCCTTCCGGGTTTAGGATCTCGTCGCGGTCGATGGCGACCGAGTTCTCCAGCGACGAGCCGAGCGCGTAGCCGGCCTGCCACAGCTTCTTGACGTCGCTGACGAAGCCGAAGGTGCGCGCGCGGGCGATCTCGCGCCGGAACGAAGCCGGATCAAGGTTGAGGCCGAGACGCTGGCGGCCGATTGCGGGCGACGCGAAATCGATCTCGACGTCGAGGCGGAAGCCGCGATCCGCCGGAAGCAGTTCCGCCCATCCCCCGTCCTGCTCGACCCGGACGGGCCGCAGAACCTTGAGCAGGCGCCGCGTGCGGGCCTGCTGAATGAGGCCGACCCGGTCGATCGCGGCGACGAACTCGGCGGCCGAGCCGTCCATGATCGGCGTCTCGGGCCCGTCAATCTCGACCAGGACATTGTCGATCTGCAGGCCGGACAACGTCGCCAGCAGATGTTCGACCGTGCTGACGCTCGCGCCCGAGGCGTCGCCGATGATGGTGCAGAGGGCGGTGTGGGTGACGTTGGAGCGGCGGGCCTTCAGCACCTGCTCGCGGCCGCCGGGGAGGCCGGTGCGCAGGAAGGTCACGCCCGAATCGGGTTCCGCGGGATGAAGGACGAGTTGCGCAGGTGCGGCCGAATGCACCCCGACTCCGCCAATCGCCACCCGACGGCGGAGAGTCGTCTGATAAGCTGCCTTCATCGTCAATCGCCTCCGGGCTTGTGCCCGGCCCTGTTCGGAGGGGATCTTGACGCCGATAGCCTTGAAACGGCGGGCGCTGATCCTCTCGGCGGTCGCGGCTCCTCGTCTCGACGAGGGCGACCCCTTTGCTGCAGGGCAAAATAGACAGCGCTCAGGGAGGAGACAAATCACCTTTGGTGAACAAAAATTACAGATTCTCGGGTTCCGCTTTCCTGCGATCTTTCATAGCCCTAGACAAAATTTTTGAAGCAACGGAACAAACGGCCGCGGGGCTTCCCGCAGCCGTTCTTGGTTCGCGTTCCGCCGCGAATCAGTTCTGTTGCCGCCGCAGAAACGCCGGGATATCGAGCTGGTCGTCCTCGGTGACGGGCGGTCGATGGGCGTGTCGGCCTTGCGGCTCGTGGCTCGCGACGGGGGCTGCGGGCGCGCGCGCCGGAAGCGGCCGCGGCTGCGCGCGGTTGAAGTCGGGCTGCGCCACCGAGCCGGCGTAGGCCCGCGGCTGCGGCGCGGGCGGCGCGACCGGGATCGGGGCCGCTCTCGGCGCCGGCTCCTCGTCGTGGCGCGTGATGCCGAACGCCGCGAGCTTCTCGAGCAGCGACTTGCGCCGCGTCTCGGGGGCCGCCTGCTGGGCGGCGTGCGCGGCCTGGGCGTCGCGCGCCGCGCGCACCTGGGCTTGCACGACCGGCGGCAGGTCTTCGATCTGCGGCATGCGCGGCGCGCGCGCCAGCGGCTGCTCGGGCGCCGGCGGGATGAATTGGGCTTCCTCCTCCGGCTCGTACCGGGGCGGGATCGGCTCGGGGAACGAGACCGCGACCGCGGGGACAGCCTGGATCTCGACGTCGTTCATCACCGCCGCGACCGGCGCCGGCTCGATCGGCTGGGGCGCAACCGCGCGGACGGGCGTGGCGGGCACGGTCGGCTGCGGCGCGCGCATCCGCTGCAGCGGCTCGGCGCGGGCCTGGACCGGCTCGATCTGCGAAATCGCCAGCTGGTCGATGCCGGTGGCGACCACGGAGACGCGCACGACACCGTCGAGCGCCGAATCGAAGGTCGCGCCGAGGATGATGTTGGCCTCCTCGTCGACTTCCTGACGGATGCGGCTGGCCGCCTCGTCGACTTCATACAGGGTCAGGTCGTTGCCGCCGGTGATCGAGATGAGCAGCCCGCGCGCGCCCTTCATCGAGGTCTCGTCGAGCAGCGGATTGGCGATCGCCGCCTCCGCCGCGAGCACCGCGCGCCGCTCGCCGGTCGCCTCGCCCGTGCCCATCATCGCCTTGCCCATCTCGCTCATGATCGAGCGGACGTCGGCGAAGTCGAGGTTGATCAGGCCTTCCTTGACCATGAGGTCGGTGATGCAGGCGACGCCCGAGTAGAGCACCTGGTCGGCCATCGCGAAGGCGTCGGCGAAGGTGGTCTTCTCGTTGGCGACGCGGAACAGGTTCTGATTCGGGATGATGATCAGCGTGTCGACCGCCTTCTGCAGGTCGGAGATGCCCTGTTCAGCGATCTTCATCCGGCGGCCGCCCTCGAAGTGGAACGGCTTGGTGACCACGCCGACGGTGAGGATGCCCATCTCGCGCGCGGCCCGCGCGATCACCGGGGCGGCGCCGGTGCCGGTGCCGCCGCCCATGCCGGCGGTGACGAACACCATGTGCGCGCCGGCGAGGTGGTCGCGAATCTCCTCCAGCGCCTCCTCGGCGGCAGCCTTGCCGACCTCGGGCTTCGAGCCGGCGCCGAGTCCCTCGGTCACCTGGAGGCCCATCTGGATGATCCGTTCGGCGCGGGACGAGGTGAGGGCCTGCGCGTCGGTGTTGGCGACGACGAAGTCGACGCCGGAGAGGCCGGAGACGATCATGTTGTTGACCGCGTTGCCGCCGGCGCCGCCCACTCCGCACACCATGATGCGCGGCTTCAATTCCCGCAGTTCGGGGGCCTTCAAGTTGATCGACATGACTACCTCATCCCGTTGGGCGCCCTGGACGCCGTTAGACCCTAATGCCGCTCCCGGGCCTCCCGCCGGCGGAGGCCCGAAACTCAAATCAGAAGCTTTCCTTGAGCCAGCGTCCGACCCGGGACGCGTAACCTTCGCCCTCGTAGGCCTGCCGCGAGGCCTGGCGAGAGGATTCGAAATATTCGAGACCCGCCATCTGGGGGTAGATCATCAGGCCCACCGCCGCCGCGAAGGACGGGCTCTTGCCCGATTCGGGGAGGCCCTCGACGCCGAGCGGACGCCCGATCCGGGCCTGGCTCGAAATGACGGTGCGAACGAGCTCGGGCAGGCCGGTCAACTGACTGGCGCCGCCGGTCATGACCAGCCGGCGGCCGACGTGGGCGGCGTGCCCGGAGGCGCGCAGACGGTCGCGAACGAGCTCGAGAATCTCCTCGACGCGCGGACGGATGATCCGGATCAGCTCCGACTTCGGCATGTAGGTCGGATGATCCATGTCGTCGCCGAGCCGGTGCACCGTGATCGACTCGCGGTCGTCGGAGGGCGAGGCGATGCAGGCGCCGTAAAGAGTCTTGAGGCGCTCGGCGTCGGTCATCGACACGTTCAGGCCGCGGGCGATGTCGCGGGTGATGTGGATGCCGCCGACCGCGACCGCGTCGACGTGGATCAGCCGCCCGGACGAGAACACGCCGACCGTCGTCGTGCCGCCGCCGAAGTCGATCACCGCCGACCCGAGTTCGGCCTCGTCGTCGACCAGCGTCGACAGCCCGGCGGCGTAGGGGGTCGCGACCATCGCCTCGACCCGCAAGTGGCAGCGCTCGACCACCAGCATCAGGTTGCGCGCGGCGGCGAGCTCGCAGGAGGCGACATGCAGGTCGACGCCGAGCTGTTCGCCGATCATGCCGCGCGGATCGCTGACGTCGCGGGTGGCGTCGAGCGAGAAGGCGGTCGGCAGGCCGTGCAGGACCGTGCGGCCCGGATGCGCGCTCATTGCGGAGGCCGCTTCGAGCACGCGATGGATGTCGTGCTCGGCCACCGTCTTGCCGCGCAGCGCCACCCTGGCGCTGAACCGCTGCGAGGCGAGCAGGCCGCCGGACATGTTGACGATCACGCCGCCGACCTCGACGCCGGCCATGCGCTCGGCGGCGTCGATGGCGAGCCGCGTCGCATGTTCGGCCGCCTGCAGGTCGACGATGGCGCCGCCCTTGACGCCGTTGGAGCGCTGGTGGCCGATGCCGAGAATCTTGCAGCGGTGGGTGCGGCCGCGCAGCGCGGTCGACGGCTCCATCGGGTTCAGCCGGGCGATCAGGCAGACGATCTTCGACGCGCCGACGTCGAGGACCGACAGGATCGCCGCCTTGCGGGCCGGGATCTGGCGCATGCGCGGGGGGAGCGGCCGGAAGGTCATAGCTGCCCGTCTTTTTTCTTGGGCGTGTGGGCCTCGGCCCAGGCGGCGGCGGATTCCTGCGTCAGGCGGACGAACACGCGATCCGGCGCGCGCAGGTCGAGCGCCAGCACGTCGCGCTCGAGGATGCGGTTCTCGCGTTCGAGCGTGAGCAGCCGGGCGACCGCCGACTGCGGGTCGACCTCGGGCAGCTTCACGTCGACGCCCGACTTGAGCTTCAGGTTCCAGCGGCGCTGGCCGATCAGCACGCCGGCCTCGACCCGCGGCTTCAGCTCCTCCATCGCGTCGAGGAGCGCGGCGAATTCCCGCGCTCGCGCGTTGGCGCCTTCGCCGACCACGAAGGGCAGGTTGGCGTAGCGGCTGTCGATCACGTCGTCGATCGGCGCCCCGTCGGCGGCGACCGCGCGCACCTGGCCGTCCTTCTGCCACACCGCGAAAGGCGTGCGCTCGACGATGTCGACGACGATCTGGTTGGGATAGAGCTTGCGCACGCTCGCCTGCTTGACGAGCGGGTCGGTTTCGAGCCGCGCCTTGGCGGCGGCGACGTCGAAGAACGGCAGCGAGCTCTTGTCGCTGACGCCGGCGAGCGCGAGAATCCGCGGCTCGGTCATGTGCGTCGTCCCGGAAACGGTGACGAGGTCGACGCCGAAGCCGAGCGTGCGGGCGACGACGTCGCCGACGCTTCCGTGGCTGACGACGAAAGCCTCGAACTGGCCGCCGCGCACAGCGCCGTAGCCGGCGGCGCCGGCGAGCAGCATCAGCGTCAGGGCGAGTTCGAGTCCGAACGGCGGCGGTCGATCGAGCGGCAGCCGCAGCCGGAATCCGACCCGGGCCGAGCGCTCCTTGCGCAGCAGAATCTTGGGCGCCCGCGGAGCGGCGCCGGCGTCGGCGAGAGACGCCGCGGCGGTCGCCCCGCCGGGGCCGGCGAGCCTCAGCGGTCGCATGACGCGTCCTCCACCATCCAGGCGACCAGCTCGGCGAACGACATTCCCGCGTGGGCCGCCATATCGGGGACCAGCGAAGTTTCCGTCATGCCCGGCTGCGTGTTGACTTCCAGACACACGAGCTCGCCCTCATCGCCCTTTGTTTCATCGAAGCGGAAGTCGGCGCGGCTGACGCCCCGGCATCCGAGCGCGCGATGCGCCCTTAACGTCAACTCTTGGACCTTATGGTAAATATTTGGTTTAAGCTTTGCCGGAAGGATGTGACGCGAGCCGCCTTTCGCGTACTTTGCGTCATATCCGTAGAAGGATTCGGAGATCGACTCGATCTCGATGATGTCGAACACCCGGTCGCCCATGACGGCGCAGGTCAGTTCCTGCCCGGCGACGAATTTTTCCGCGAGCAGCGAATCGCCGTAGGGCCAGTCTTCGCGTCCGACCTCCTGCGGCGGGTCGGCGCGGTCTTCCTTGACGATGACGACGCCGAACGACGATCCCTCGCTGACGGGCTTGAGCACATAGGGCGGCTCGAGCGCGTGGCGGAGCGCGGCTTCGTGGCGATCGACGACGACGCCGTGGGCGACCGGGACGCCGGCGGCCGCGAGCACGGTCTTGGCGAGGTCCTTCTGCATCGCCAGCGCCGAGGCGAGCACGCCGGAATGGGTGTAGGGGATGCGCAGCACTTCGAGCACGCCCTGGATCGTCCCGTCCTCGCCGCCGAGGCCGTGCAGCGCATTGAAGGCGACGTCGGGCTTGAGACGTGCGAGCGTGTCGGCGATGGCGCGGTCGACGTCGATCCGGGTGACCTGGTAGCCGAGCGATTCCAGCGCGGCGGCGCACTGGCGCCCCGAGTTCAGCGAAACGGGACGTTCCGCCGACCAACCGCCCATCAGAACCGCAACGTGTCTCATTGCGCGACAACTTCCCTAACGATCCGCCAAAGGGCAGAGTTAAGGCAGACTTAAGGTGGGGCCCTTAACGGCGCGTTAACCGGACCGAATCGTAGCGGAAAATCGGGCGAAAAAGAGCGGCGGGCCGCCTCTCCGCCCCCTCGCCCCGCTTGCGGGAGAGGGCCGGGTGAGGGGCTGCGCCGAGCTTTCCGAACGGGCGGCTGCGCCAACGCCCAGGATCGGCGCAGCCCCTCATCCGGCGCTCCGCGCCGCCTTCTCCCCGTGAACCGGGACAAGGGCTAAGGCCGCCCGATCCGCTTGATCTCCCACTCCAGCGTCACGCCGCTCGTCTCGCGCACCCGCCGGCGGACCTCCTCGCCGAGCGTCTCAATGTCGGCGGCGGTCGCAGAGCCGCGATTGATTAGGAAATTGCAGTGCATCGGCGAGACCTGCGCGTCGCCGAGCACGAGCCCGCGGCAGCCGGCTTTGTCGATCAGCTCCCAGGCCTTGCCGCCCGCCGGGTTCTTGAACGTCGAGCCGCCGGTCTTCTCGCGAATCGGCTGCGAGGCTTCGCGGGCGCGGGTGATCCGCTCCATCTCGGCGAGGATCGCGCCCGGGTCCCCCGAGCGGCCCTGCAGCGTCGCGCGGGTGAAGATCACGTCCTCGGGCGCAGAACTGTGACGGTAGGAATAGCCCATGTCGGCGTTGGCGAAGACGCGAATCGCCCCGGAACGGTCGACGCCGCGCGCTTCCACCAGCACGTCCCTGATCTCGCCGCCGTGCGCGCCGGCGTTCATCCGCAGGGCGCCGCCGATCGCGCCCGGGACGCCGCGCAGGAAGGCGAGGCCGTCGACGCCTGCTGCCGCGGCCGCCTTGGCGACGAACTGGTCGGGCGCGGCGGCGCCGGCGACGATCCGCAAGTCCGCCATCACCTCGATCGCGTTGAACGCCCGTCCGCCGAGGCGCACGACCACGCCCGCGACGCCGCCGTCGCGCACGATCAAATTCGAGCCGAGGCCGATTACCGTCACCGGGACTTCGGCCGGAAGATTCGTCAGGAAATAGGCGAGGTCGTCCTCGTCGGCCGGCGAGAACAGGACCTGCGCCGGTCCGCCGACCCGGAACCAGGTCGCCTCGGCGATCGCCGCGTTGGCGGTGATCCGGCCGCGCAAGTCCGGCGCGCGGGCCTTGAGGTCGCCGGCGATGTCCGGAAACGCCATGATCACGCCCGATCGAGCGCGGCGAGTTCGCCGGGCAACGCATAAGCCCACTGCGTCACCGTGCCGGCGCCGAGGAAGATCACGATGTCGCCCGGCGCAGCCAGCTCGCGCACCATCGGGGCGAGGCTTTCCGGGCCGGGCAGGGCGGTCACGTGACGGTGGCCGTGGGCGCCGATGGCGGCGGCGAGATGCGCCTTGTCGACGCCCTCGATCGGGGCTTCGCCCGCCGCGTAGACGTCGGCGACAAAGACGCTGTCGGCGTCGTTGAAGCAGGTGGCGAAAGCGTCGAACAGCGAGGCGAGGCGGGTGTAGCGATGCGGCTGCACGATCGCGATCACCTTGTGCGGGGTCGCGGCGCGGGCGGCCCTGAGCACCGCGGCGATCTCCACCGGATGATGGCCGTAGTCGTCGTAGATGGTGACGCCGTTCCAGTCGCCGGTGCGGGTGAAGCGGCGCTTGACCCCGCCGAAGGCGCCGATCGCCTTGCGGATCACGTCGACCGAGGCGCCGAGCTGATGCGCGACCGCGATCGCGGCGGTGGCGTTCAGCGCATTGTGCCGGCCGGGCATCGGCAGGGCCAGTTCGTCGATATAGGTCGCGCGTCCGGTCACCCGGTCGCGAATCAGCACCGCGAAGCGGGTGACGCCGCCGCTCATCTCGACGTCGAGCAGGCGGATGTCGGCCTGGGGGTTCTCGCCATAGGTCAGCAGACGACGATCCTCGATCCGGCCGACCAGCTCCTGCACCGTCGGATGGTCGAGGCACATCACCGCGAACCCGTAGAACGGCAGGTTCTCGATCAGCGCCAGGAAGGCGTCCTTGATCGCCTCGAAAGTCTTGAAATGATCGAGATGTTCGGGGTCGATATTGGTGACGATGGCGACGTCCGCCGGCAGCTTCAAGAAGGTGCCGTCGCTCTCGTCGGCCTCGACCACCATCCAGTCGCCGCCGCCGAGGCGGGCGTTGGTGCCGTAGGCGTTGATGATGCCGCCGTTGATGACGGTCGGATCGAGGCCGGCGGCGTCTAGCAGGGTCGCCACCAGCGAGGTCGTGGTCGTCTTGCCGTGGGTGCCGGCGACCGCGACGCAGCTCTTGAGGCGCATAAGCTCCGCGAGCATCTCGGCGCGGCGCACCACCGGGATGCGCTTGACGCGCGCCGCGGCGAGCTCGGGATTGTCGCGCTTGATCGCGGTCGAGACGACCACCACCGCGGCCTCGCCGAGATTGGCCGCATCGTGGCCGACGAACACCTTGGCGCCCTTCTCGCGCAGGCGCTTGACGTTGGCGTTGTCGCTGGCGTCGGACCCCTGAACCGCGTGGCCGAGGTTGATCAGCACCTCGGCGATGCCGGACATGCCGATGCCGCCGATGCCGACGAAATGGATGGGGCCGATCTCCTTCGGCAGCTGCATGCGCGCGGACCTCCTGCGGGGCTGCGGACCGACCCCGATTCTCGAGCGCGGACGCAATAGGGCAACTTGCGCGATTTGGGAAATCCGTGAGAGGAGCCGGGGCGGATCGCAGGGTGCTTCGGACGGGGGCGGCGCCTTGCCGGCGAGCGCGCCCGACAGCGCCATCGGCCCAGGATCGGCCCGCGCGAGCCGGGCGGGTCAGACGCCGCGCGGCCGGCCGTACCGGCAGGTGCGCGTTCGGACGGAACGGACGACCACGCGTTGCGGGGCAGGGCCGGCGTTCGAAGCCGTCACGATCCAGCCGATGAGCGCAAGGGCGAGGAGAATCCAGCCGGCTTCATGCGGAATCATCGGCGACCCTTTTCCGGGCGAAAACGCCCCGGGAAAGAAAAGAGGTCGCGCGGATGTCGGCGAGACTGTCCGGCGGTCCGACGCGACCCGAGTGCGAGAAGACGTGACGGGAGGAAATCGCGTCTTCGATCGAAGAAACAGTCTACCTCGAAAAGCATTCCGTCTCCGAAGTCGATATTAACAAAGCGCGTGTTCACGACCATGCGGCAAGGCGTCTCGACGGATGTTTACCTGCGCTCGACGGTGCAGACGCGCGGCTGGCGGAACCCGATCGCGTCCTCTGCGTTAACTTGGACCTCATGCGAAACTGGAGACCGACATGACTTCGAGCATCCTGAGCACGCTGGCGGCGGCCTCGACGGCGGCGGTTCTTCTTGTTGCGGCGCCTGCTTTCGCCAACGAGACCGGAACGATCACCGGCGGCGTCGCGGGCGCGGTCGGCGGCGCGGCGGTCGGCGGGCCGGTCGGAGCGGTGGTCGGCGGCGTCGGCGGGGCCGCGATCGGCAATGCGATGACCAACCATCGGCATCCGTACCACCGCTACGGCTACCGCCGCCATTACAGGGTGTATGAGGACCGCTGATCGCGGTCGCCGTTGTAGGCACGCTCGGCGAGCGCGCCTACAGCGCTCAGGCGGCCAGCTCCACGACTTGCGGTGCATCGACGGTCGTTCGTGGCGTTCCCCGGTAGGCGTCGAGCGCCTGCTTCGCGGCCCCCGCAATGTCGGAGGCCGGCGTCAGGGCGAAGACGAACTTGTCCGGCCGGATCAGCGCGACCCAGCCCTCTCGGCCGCCCGCGCCGCGGAACCATCGCACGCCCTCGCCGCCAATGTCCTCGACCTCGATTAGGGCGCCGCGCTCACCGCCGGCCCGTTCGGCCTCGCCTTGTCTGCGCCCGCCGTACGGGGCGAGTGTCACGAACCGGACGCCGACCTCCGAGAGGCGCGCCAGGAGTTCCGCGTCGAGTTCGGCGCGCGGATCGCAGCCGTAGCCCACCAGCGCCCAGTCTTCCCCGAGGATCTCGTCGAGCAGCGCTCGGCGGCCCTCGTAGGTGCGCACCACCGGCTGCAGGATCGGCCGTCCCTCGGCCGAGTTCCGGCGCTTGCGCGGCAGGCCGAAATAGGCGCCGTTGGGATAAGTCGGCGGCGGCTTGAAGCGCAGCTCGCGGATATAGGTTCCGAGCTTCGGCGTCATCAGCAGGGTCTTGACCACGACGTTGCGCGCGGCGGCGAGCACCGGGTTCGCCAGCGACACGAAGTCCTTCATCTTCACCGAGATGTCGATCATCTCCTTGGCGTGCGGCTTGCGCTCGGTCTCGTAGCTGTCGATCAGCTTCGCATCGGCGCCCTTGCGCAGCACGGCGTCGAGCTTCCACGCGAGGTTGTGCGCGTCGCGCACCCCGGAACTCATGCCCTGTCCCATGAATTGCGGCGTCATGTGCGCCGCGTCGCCCGCGAGCAGCACCCGGCCGTCGCGCCAGCGTTCGGCGACCAGCGCGTTGAACGTGTAGACCAGCCGCCTCAGCACCTCGACCTTGTCGACGTCGACATATTGGGCGATCAGCCGGCGCACCGTCGCTGGGTCCTCCATCTCCTCCCGAGTCTGGCCGGGCATCAGCAGAAACTCGAAGCGGTGATGGCGGTCCGGCTGCGGCACCGACACGGTCGGCTGCTTCGGATCGCAGTGGAAGTTGAAATAGGGGATGTGACGGAAGGGCTCCTCGCCGGGTTTCGCCTTGAGGTCGACGACCAGCCAGGGCTCGGGGAAGCTCTTGCCGGCGAGCTTGATTCCGAGCCGCGCGCGCACGCCGCTGCGTCCGCCGTCGCAAGCAACGAGCCATTGCGCGCGGACCTTGGCCGTCTCGCCCGTCGGCCCGGCCTCGCCGGCCGCCTGGCCGTAGCGCGAGCCTGCGCTCGCCGCGTGGGTGATGGTGACGCCGCTCTCGTCCTGCACGAAGTCGACGAGCTCGCGGCCGCGCAAAGCCGTCACGTTGGGATAGCGCGCGAGCAGCGTCTCCATCCGGGTTTCGAGATAGGGCTGATAGAAGAAGTTGCTCACCGCCCAGCCGTAGGGCCGGTCAGTGCGGCGCAGCTGGCTCAACACGGAGCCGTCCTGGAGCACCCACTGCACCGGCGTGTCGACCAGCATGTCGGCCTCGACCTCGGCCGCGAGCCCGGCCGCCTGGAACACCCGCATGCATTCGTCGTCGGTGTAGACCGCGCGCGCGTTGCCGTAGAACTCCGGCTCGCGTTCGAGCACGAGCACGCGAAGGCCGCGCATGCCGAGCAGATGGGAGAGCGTTAGGCCGGTCGGCCCGAGGCCGACGATGGCGACGTCGTAGTCGCCGGCGACAGTCATCGCATTCATGGGTTTCCTCCGGATGTTGGGATTGCCGCGCTCAATACGGCGCGTATTCGTTGCGGAACAGCGAGGCGACGGCGTTGCGCATCTGCCCGAGCTTGTCGCCGAGCGTCTGGTCCTGCGGCTTGTGGCCCCAGAGGCTGACGCCCTGGTAGGTGGCCTGCGGCGCGGCCTCGATGTCCTCGTCGGCCTGCGAGGCCCAGCCCACCTCGAAATAGAAGCCCGACGGGCTCATCGCGTAGAACGACACGTCGCGGTCGTTGGGGTGCTGGCCGACCGCCATCATGATCTTGAACCCGAGCGCGCGGCAGCGGCGATAGGCGTCGCTAACGTCATCGAGCGTCGGAACCTGCATCTCCATGTGCTGGATCTTGGTCGCGAACGGGTCCATCGCGACGCCTCGGGTCGCGGCGACTGCGATCGAATGGTGGCGCGGGTTGACGCGCAGGAAGGTGAACCTGAGGTTCACTCCGCCGATCCGGTCCTCGATGAAATCAGAGATCCGGGCGTCGAAGATCTCGCGCCAGAAGGCGATGGTTGCGTCGTATTTCAGGGTGGTTATGGCGACGTGGCCCATGCCGCGCTCGCCGGTGACGAAGCCGTGGCCGAGTGTCTTCGCCGGATCGGCGGCGCGTTTGGCTTCGGTGAAGAGCTCCAGCGCCATCGCCTTCGGGCCGAGGAAGCGCCAGAGCCGCTCGACGCCGCGCAGCGCCGCTTCCGCCCCGCCGATCTCCTCGACCCGGACGCCGCGGCCGGCGAGGCGGGCGAGGATCGTGTCGAGGGCGCCGGCGTCGGCGATCTCGAGACCGAGCGCGATGTCCTCCTGGGGACGACGGCGCACGATCAGCCGGCGCGCGTGCGCATCGGTCCGGAAGGCGAGCGCATCCGGCTCGCTGTCTGTGAGCGCCATGCCGATCCCCTCCGCGCCGAAGCGCTTCCATTCGGCGAGGCGGGGCGAGTCGATCAGCGCATATCCGAGCCGGACGGAGCCGTAGACCGAGCGAGCGGCGGCGGTGGTCAGCCGGGTGTCGATGGCGTTCATGGGCGAAATCCCTTCGGGTCAGGCTTGCGCGGCGGAGAGATGGGCGATCGCGGCGGCGTTGAATTCGGCGGCGCGCTCCCACTGCACCCAGTGGCCGGTGCGGCTGAAGAGATAGAGGTCGCAGTTGGGCATCCGCTCCTGCAGTGACCGCCCGCCGCTCGCCGGATTGACCCGATCCTCGACCCCCCAGAGCGCCAGCGTCGGCGTCGCGAGCGTGGCGAGCCGCGGATCGAGCGTGAGGTCGAGCACGCGCGGGTCCGGCAGGTTGACGGGCCGCACCAGCGGCGGGTTGGCGACGACCTCGGGATCGAGGCTCGCCGCGTAGCGGGCGTCGATGATCGAGGCGGGCAGGGCGGCGCCGTCGAACACGAGATCCTGGCGCAGGAACTGCTCGCATTTCGCCCGCGTCGGGCCTTCGCCGGCGTAATAGTCGAGCAGGTGAAGCAGCCCCTCGGTCGGCGGATTCCGGCTGCCGTCGACGCCTGCCGGCCCGAGCAGCACGAGACGGTCGACCCGCTCCGGGGCCTCGAGCGCCGTGCGCAGCGCGCAGGCGCCTCCGAGCGAATTGCCGAGGACATGCGCCCTCGGGACCCCGAGCGCGTCGAGCAGCCCGAGCATGGCGCGCGCGAGATCGCCGAACGGGTCCTTGCGGTCGAGCCCCTTGGTCGACCGGCCGTAGCCGGGCATGTCCGGCACGATCAACCGAAAATGGCGGGCGAGCGCGGTCGTGTTGCGGACGTAGTTGGCGAGCCCGTTCGCCCCCGGCCCGCCGCCGTGAAGCAGCAGGAGCGGCGGTCCTGCGCCGAGTTCGGCGACGAAGAGAGTGCGCTCGCCGACGCGGACGAAGCGTTCGCGCGCCGGCTCGAGGGCCGTAGTCGACTCCATGGTTTCCTCCCGATGACCGCGGCCTCGCCGCGTCGGGAGTGATATGACATATTCGTCATTATGACGCAAGCGTCAGTTTGAAAAATTCGACGCCCGTGCTACCACCCGCCCCCGGAGACGCCGCTATGCTGGATTCCGCGCTCACCCAGGACCATCGCACTCGGGTCGCCGCCGAGCGGCGCGCGCGGATGCATCGCAAGCTGGTGGAGAGCGCTTTGCTGGTGTTCGCAGAAAAGGGCGTCGACGCCTCGGTGATCGAGGATGTGATCGCCGCCGCCGACGTGTCGCGCGGCACGTTCTACAATTACTTCCGCACCAACGGCGAACTGCTCGCCGCCGCGATCGAGGAGCTCGGCAACGAGCTCGTCGAACACATCGAGGAGCGGGTCCGGGCGACGCCCTCGCCGGCGGCGCGGCTGTTCACCGGCCTCAGGCTCTATTTCGATGCCGCGCGGCGTTTTCCGCTGTTCGGCCGCTTCGTCCGCCGGGTCGGGCCGGACGCGATCGGCGCCGGCAGCCGCGTCAACGCCTATATCCCGGCCCACATCGCCGCCGCCGTCGAGGCGGGGGAATTCGTCGCCCAGCCGGTGCGCGTCGCGCTCGATGTCATCGTCGGCGTCGGCCTCACGGTGGTGGCGCGCATCGCCGGCGACGAAGCCGACGAAGCCTACGTCGCGGCCGTGCTGCTCGCGCTGGCACGCGCGCTGGGTTTCGACCGGGCGCGCGCCGAGGCGCTGCTTGCGGCGCCGCTCGCGCCGCTCGACCTCGGCGCCGACTCGCTGGTCGCGCGCAGCCAGGCGCTGTTCGTCCAGCAGGACCGGGAATAGCGATTCGCGCCTTGAGGGCAGGCTTGCGCTATCGCGCCCAGCCCATCAGCTCCCGGCGTGCCACCGCCTCGATCGCCGCCATGCCGTCGGCGCCGTCGTTGAGGCAGGGCAGGGCGGCGAATTGCTCGCCGCCGGCCTCCTTGAAATAGCCGGCGTTTTCGACTCCGATCTCCTCCAGCGTCTCGAGGCAGTCGGCGACGAAGCCCGGCGTGACGACGGCGAGGCGCTTGACGCCGCTCTGCGCCAGTTCCTGAACCGTCTCCGCGGTATAGGGCTTGAGCCATTCGCCGCGGCCGAAGCGCGACTGGAATGTCATGCGCAGCCGGTCTTCCTCCCAACCGAGGGCCTCGCGCAGGAGCCGCGTTGTCTTGGCGCACTGGCAATAATAGGGATCGCCCTTGTCGAAATAATCCTGCGGAATGCCGTGAAACGAGGCGAGCACGACCTCGGGCTCGAAGTCCAGTTTCGCCAAGCTCTCGCGCATCGAACGCGCGAGAGCCCCGATATAGGCCGGATCGTCGTGCCACGGCGCGGCGATCCGCACCGTCGGCTGCCAGCGCATCGCCTTCAGCGCGTCGAACAGCTTGTCGCACACGGTCGCAGTCGTCGCCGCGCAATATTGCGGATAGAGCGGAATGACGAGGATCCGGTCGCAGGCCGCGGCCTGGAGGGCGGCGACGCGCTCGGCGATCGGCGGCAGGCCGTAGCGCATCGCCCAGTCGACCACCACGGCGGGCGTCATGTCGGCAAGCGCCGCGGCGAGCTTCTCGCTCTGCGAGCGGGTGACGGTCTTCAGCGGCCCTTCGTCGCGCTCGTCGTTCCAGATCGCCGCGTAATCACGGCCCTTCGCCGCCGGCCGGCGCAAGAGGATGATCTGGAGGATCGGCCCCCAGATGGCGCGGGGAACCTCGATCACCCGCCGGTCGGACAGGAATTCCTTGAGATAGCGCCGCATCGACCAGTAGTCGGTCGCCTCCGGCGTGCCGAGGTTGACGATCAGCACGCCGACCTTGCCGCTCACGAAGGGCGGATGTTTCGTGGGCATGGGCATGTCGGGAATCGGGGTCGTGACGTTCATGTCGGCAGCGCGGGCCACTCGTCTACTGTGAATGGGACTTGTTCTTTGTCGGCGGGGATTTCACCACCAAGGACACCAGGAGACACGAAGGCCTTCGTGCGCCTTCGTGTCCTTCGTGGTGAATATCGGCGCCGACGCTCACTCCTCCGCCGGGGTGAAAGTGGTCGCGATCCCGTTGATGCAATAGCGCAGGCCGGTCGGGGGCGGGCCGTCGGGGAACACGTGGCCGAGATGCGAGCCGCAACGCGCGCAATGGACCTCGGTGCGGGTCATGCCCCAGGAATTGTCGACCGTGCGGCCGAGCGAGCCGGGCACGGGCGTGGTGAAGCTCGGCCACCCGGTGCCGCTGTCGAACTTCTCCTTGCTCTCGAACACCGGCTGCCCGCAGCCGGCGCAGGCGAACGCGCCGGGGCGCTTTTCGTGGAGAAGCGCGCAGCTGCCCGGACGTTCAGTCGCGTGCTCGCGCATCACCGCATATTGCTCGGGCGTCAGCAGGGCGCGCCACTCGGCTTCCGTGTGCGTGACGGGAAATTGTTCTGCGCTCATGGAAAGCTCCTTTCGGCCGATTGTATTTGGATTTCACCACAAAGGACACAAAGGGCACAAAGGCCTTCGTGTTCCTTCGTGTCCTTCGTGGTGGTCCTTACGCTGTTACGCGTGCGCTGGATCGGCGCCGACCATGAACTGCGCTTTCGCCAGCCCGGCGAACACCCCGCCCTTCGCGACCAGCTCGTCGAACGACCCGCTCTCGATGATCCGCCCCCTGTCGAACACCAGGATGCGGTCGGCGTTGCGGATGGTGGCGAGGCGGTGGGCGATGACGAAAGTGGTGCGCCCGCGCATCGCGGCGTCGACCGCCGCCTGCACCTGCCGCTCGGTCTGGGCGTCGAGGGCGCTGGTCGCCTCGTCCAGCACCATGATCGGCGGGTCCTTGAGCAGCGCCCGGGCGATCGACAGGCGCTGGCGTTCGCCGCCCGAGAGGTTGCGGCCGCGCTCGCCGATCACCGACTTGAGGCCGTTCGGCGCGCGACGGACGAAGTCGATCGCCTGCGCCGCCTCCAGCGCCCGCTCCATCTCGGCGACTGTCGCGTCCGGCTTGCCGATGCGCAGGTTCTCCTCGATCGAACGGGCGAAGATGAACGGCTCCTGGAACACCACGCCGATGTTCTCACGCAACGATTCCAGCGTCATTGTGCGGATGTCGCGCCCGTCGATGGTGATGCGCCCCTCGGTCGGGTCGAACACCCGATGCAGCAGGTTCAGCGTCGTCGACTTGCCCGATCCGGTCGAGCCGACCAGCGCGATGGTGCAGCCGGGCGGCGCGTCGAAGGTGACGTCGCTCAGCGCCTCGCGCGCCTTGTCGTAGGAGAACGACACGTCCTCGAAGCGCACGTCGCCGACGAGCTTGCCGACCGCCACAGCGTCGGGCGCGTCGGAGACGTCGGGCTTGGTGTCCATCACCTCGAAGAACATGCGGATGCGCGGCGACTGGCTGAGCATGTAGTTCATGAAGCCGACCGTCTGCTCGAGCCGCCCGACCAGCATCTGGGCGAGCGACATGAACGCGACGATCTGGCCGACGGTGGTCAGGTTCTGCATCAAGAGCCAGACGCCGGTGACGAGGATCGACACCAGCGCAATCGTCGACCCCGACCGGGTCGCGACCGAGGCGAACGCCCACCAGGTCAGCACCGGCAATTGCGCGTTCAGCATCCGGTCGATCATGCGATTGAGCGCGCCCGTTTCCTCGTCGGCGCGGGCGAAGCTCTGGATTGCCGGCATGTTGCCGAGCACGTCGGACACCCGCTCCGCGACGTCGTTGGAATAGACGTCGGCGGCGCTCTGCATCACCTCGGTCTTGCGCAGCACGATGTTCATGAGAAAACCGAGCACCACCACCAGCACGAGCAGGATGCCGCCGAGGCGCCAGTTGACGACGAGCGTCGCGGGCAGGAGCACGACCAGCGCGACGAGGGCCGCGAAATGTTCGCGGAAGAAGGACAGCCACACGCCGAACATGCCCGAGGCGCCCTCGATCATGATCTTGAGCAGGCGCCCGGTGTGCGCGTTGGCGTGGAAGCTCATCGGCAGGTGCAGCACATGATCGAAATAGGCGGCCATCTCGACCACGCGGCGGCGGTGGGAGAGACGGTCCGAGTAAAGGGCGACGGTGACGCCGGCGACGATGGTGAAGATGCCGAACGCCGCCCAGGCGACGAGCCACGGGCCGATGCCTTCCCAGGTTAGCGCGTTGCCGGGCGCCAGCGACTTGGTCAGCTGGTCGATGATCCGGCCGAACAGCATCGGCTCGGCGAACAGCGACACCGCGATCGCGACATTGGCGAGCACGAGCGCCGCCGCGAGCCATTTTTCCGGCGCGAGCCGCCCGAGAACCCGCGCGTAGAGTGTGACGAAATTCATGCGTACCGCCGCCCCGTAATCCAGCACCCTCGTCCCGGGGAGCCCGCGATCTCCGGGCTTTTGACCCCGGGGAGGCGTCTCGAAGAGCCTGTCCCGAGCGTGTCGAGGGGACGTTCCAGAAGGCTCTGACCGAGGGCGCTGGAGCGTCCTTCGAGACGCGTCGCTGGAGGCGCAGCTCCTCGGGACGAGGGTGGAGTTGCGTTGCTTTTAGGGGAAGCGAAGGCGAAAATCACGCCGATGGGGCCGCCGAAATCGATCCGAAGCGTCGCGCTCGCCGTCGCCGCGACGGCGGCGGCCTATCTCGTCGTCGCCTATCTCCTCGCCCCCGGCGCGTGGCGCCACTACGAGCGCCATCGCGACATCGCCGGGCTCGGCGCGCGCACCGTCACCGCCCAGGGCATTCCCGGCGACGTCGTCAACATCGGCGTCGAAGGCTCGGAGGCCGACCTCGTCTGCGCCATGGACGCGGCCGGCGGGGCGCCGGCCGATCCGGTCCAGCTGGGCTCCACGCGGCACATCGTCGGCACCGGG
>CAMFKX010000029.1 GCA_945957375.1 uncultured Roseiarcus sp. | reverse complement strand
GGCGCATGAACCACGGCGTCCACGGCGGATCGTAGAAAGCCAGCAGCGGCGCGCCGGCCGCCTTGAAACCGCGCGCGTCAAGGATGGACTTCAGTTCGCGGGTCTTCTCCTCGACCACGGCGTCGCCGGCGAGGCCGGAATATCCAAGGACTGCATAGCGAGTCGCCGGCGTCTCGTGCATCCGGATCAACGCATCGTCGGGCTTCGGCATTGTCGCCAGAGTCGAGCCCTTCGGCATGACGAATTGGATTGTCCAGCCGTCCCGTCCGCCCGGTTCGCCAGCGCGCGCCTCGATGACGGGCGCCGTCATCTCGATCTTCTGCTTCTCGGCGTTGGCGCCGAAAATATAGCCGGCGAGCTTGCGGAAACCCGCGTAAGCCGCGTCGTTGCGGCTGGCGCGCACCGTCACCTCGGCAATCGTCAGCGACGGATAGTCGCGGATCTCGAAATTTCCGTCCCTGGTCACGACCTTGTGCGGCGGCTCTTCCGCCGCGCTCGCCGCCGCGACGAACAGGCCGGCCGCTGCGGCCGCCAGGCCGACAATCGCAATCGAGGCAAATCGACGCATGACACACTCCAGAGTTGGGGGCGCCCGCCTCCGCCCGCGCCCTCTTTAACGCACGATATGGGGCGTCGGATCGGCCGAGCAAACCACCGCTCCTCGGCGTTGATGGCAAGTCGCCTTGACACCCGATTGACGGTCGGTTCCATAGCGGCGACCCTTGGCGGGAAAATCTGAAGGCGTGGATCGACGACAGCCGGCGCGCCGCACGCTCTGGACTCCATATGCGACAGCCTTATCCGTTCTCCGCGATCGTCGGCCAGGAGGACATGAAGACCGCCTTCCTGATCGCCGCCGTCGACCCGAGCGTCGGCGGGATTCTGGCGTTCGGCGACCGGGGAACGGGCAAGTCGACCGCGGTGAGGGCGCTCGCCGCTCTGCTCCCGAAGATCCGCGCGGTCGACGGATGCCCCTACAATTGTAATCCTTCGTCGCCAGCCGGGCTGTGCCAGGCGTGCCATGGCCGGAGCGGCGACAAGGAGCCGAAGAGCGTCTTGAAAGCCGCGCCGGTCGTCGACCTGCCGCTCGGCGCGACCGAAGACCGCGTCGTCGGCGCACTCAATCTCGAACGCGCCCTGGCGCATGGCGAAAAGAGCTTCCAGACCGGCCTGCTGGCGCAGGCCAATCGCGGGTTTCTCTATATCGACGAGGTCAACCTCCTCGAGGACCATCTCGTCGATCTGCTGCTCGACGTCGCCGCCTCGGGCGTCAACGTGGTCGAACGCGAGGGTTTGAGCGTCCGCCATCCGGCGCAGTTCGTGCTGATCGGCAGCGGCAACCCGGAAGAGGGCGAGCTCAGGCCGCAACTCCTCGACCGGTTCGGCCTCGCCATCGACGTGAAGACGCCGCTCGACGTGCCGACCCGGATCGAGGTGGTGAAGCGGCGCGATTCCTACGAGCGCGACCCCGACGCCTTCCTCGCCCACTGGTCCGCAGCCGAGCGGAAGCTGAGCAACCGCATCGTCGCCGCGCGCAAGGCGCTGGCGGAGGTCGTGACGCCCGATTCGGCGATCGAGAGCGCGACGCGCCTCTGTCTCGCGCTCGGCTCCGACGGGTTGCGCGGCGAATTGACGCTGATCCGGGCGGCGCGGGCGCTGGCGAGCCTGGAGAAGAAGCCGGAAATCGGCGTCGCGCAGCTCAGACGCGTCGCGCCGATGGCGCTGAGCCATCGCCTGCGCCGCAATCCGCTCGACGAAACCGGATCGACCGCTCGCGTCGAGCGGGCGGCCGACGAGGTGTTCGGCGGGTGACCGATCCGGAAGCCACGAGCACGCCGTGGCGGCGCGCATGCCTGGTCGCGGACGCCTTCGCGCTCGCTCCGGCGGGTTGCGGCGTGATCGTGCGCGGGGGGCCCGGGCCGGTGCGGGACGCCTGGCTGACGCGTCTGCGCGCGGCGCTTCCACCCGCTGCGCCTTTTCGTCGCATACCGGCCTCGATCGCCGACGATCGGCTCATCGGCGGGCTGGACATCCCGGCGACCCTGAAAGCCCAGCGTCCGGTCGCGGAGAAGGGCCTGATCGCCGAGACCGACGGCGGCGTTCTGGTGATCGCCATGGCCGAGCGCTTGCCCTCGGGGATCGCGGCGCGAATCGCCTCCGCCCTCGACGCCGAATCGGTGACGATCGAGCGTGACGGCCTGACGCTGACCACGCCGGCGAGCGTCGGCTTCGTCGCCCTGGACGAAGGCGCCGACGACGACGAAGTCCCGCCCGCGATCCTGATCGAGCGCAGCGCCTATTTCGTCGACCTCGACCCGATCGCCATCCGCGAGGCGACGACGGACCCGAGCGACGCCGTCGACTGTTCCGCGGCGCGCGCCCGCTTCGCGGCGCTCCGGGAAGAACCGGAGGCGGTCGCGGCGCTGGTCGCCGCCGCCGCCGGGCTCGGGATCGCCTCGTTGCGCGCGCCGCTGTTCGCCCTCCGCGCCGCGCGGGCGATCGCGGCGATCGAAGGCGCCGGCAAGATCGAGGATCGCCATATCGCGCTCGCCGCCGCGCTGGCGCTCGCCCATCGGGCGACCCGTTTGCCGGCGGAAGGCGACGATGCGGCCGAGGAGCCGCCCGAGCCGCCGCCGGAGGACGAGCCCGAAACCGACGAATCAAAAGGCCCGAATGACGAGCCGAGACAACTGGAGGACGTCGTGCTCGACGCGATCGTCTCCGCGATCCCCGCAGATCTGCTCGCGCGACTCAAAGCCGGAGCCTCGGCCAGGGCCAAGGCCGCCACCCGGGGCAAGGCGGGCGATCGGCTGATTTCGACGCGCCGCGGACGTCCGGTCGGAACGCGGCCCGGTCTGCCCCGCGAGGGGCGGATCGCGCTCGTGGCGACGCTGCGCGCCGCCGCCCCCTGGCAACCCTTGCGCCGACGCGAACACGGCGGCGAACCCGCGCGGGTTCATGTCCTTCCCGACGATCTGCGTATCGTCATGCATCAGGAGCGGCGCGGCGCGACCACGATCTTCGTCGTCGACGCTTCGGGCTCTTCGGCGTTCCATCGCCTTGCCGAGGTCAAAGGCGCCATCGAGCTTCTGCTGGCGGACTGCTACGTCCGCCGCGATTCGGTGGCGCTGATCGCCTTCCGCGGCAAGGACGCCGAGATCGTGCTGCCGGCGACCCGTTCGACGGCGATGGCGCGTCGCCGGCTCGCCGGGCTGCCGGGCGGCGGAGGCACGCCGCTCGCCCGCGGGCTGGACGCGGCCGCCGCGCTCGCCGTCCAGGTCCGCCGCACCGGCCAGACGCCGTTCGTGGTGCTGATGACGGACGGCCAGGCCAACGTGGCCCGCGACGGACAAGGCGGGCGCGCCAAGGCGCTCGAAGACGCGCTCGACGCCGGCCGGCGACTTTTTGCCGCAGGCGTGTCGTCTCTCGCCATCGACACCTCCGCCCCGTCCCGCCAACGCGATTCGGCGACGACCGTCAGCATCGCCGACGCGATGGGGGCGGACTATCTCAAGCTCCCGGTCGCCGACTCCGCGCGGGTCAACGAGGCGGTCCGCCGGTCTGCGCAGCGCCTGCGAGGGTAGCGTCATGATCCTGCAGCCCGAGCCGCTTGTTTTCGACCGCGACGGCCTCGACTGGCCCAACAGGGAGGCGAGCGCCTTCGTGGAGACCCGCGGCCTTCGCTGGCACGTGCAGCGGTTGGGCAAGGGCCCCCAACTGTTCATGATCCACGGCACGGGGGCCTCGACGCACTCGTGGGACGCGCTGGCGCCGTTGCTCGCCAAGCGCTTCGACGTGCTCGCGCCCGACCTTCCCGGTCATGGCTTCACCCGGTCGAAGCGGTCGCCCGACCTCAGCCTGCCCGGCATGGCGCGCGCGGCGGGAGCGCTGCTGAAAGCGCTCGACTTCGCCCCCAAGGTGGTCGTCGGTCATTCGGCGGGGGCCGCGATTCTCGCCCGTCTCTGCCTCGACGGCGTGATCGCGCCCGCGCTGTTCGTCAGTCTCAACGGCGCCTTCCTCCCGTTCGAGGGCGCAGCGCGCTATCTCTTTCCCTCGATCGCCAAGCTCCTGTTTCTCAATCCGCTGGCGCCGCGGGTGTTCGCATGGGCGGCCGATCGTCGCACGGTCGAGAACCTGTTGCGCGGCACCGGGTCGCGGATCGACCGCCGGGGCGTCGATTTCTACGCCCGGCTGTTCGGCAATCCCGCCCATGTCGCGGGCGCGATCGGAATGATGGCGAACTGGGATCTGAGCAGACTGAGCCGCGATTTGCCGAAGCTCAAGCCAAGGACCGTGTTTGTCGTCGGGGAGGACGACAAGGCGGTCCCCCCGGGCGACGCGGCGGGATTCGCCAGGGAGACTCCTGGGGCGAGCGTCGAAACCATCCGCCACGCAGGCCACCTGGCGCACGAGGAAAAGCCCGAGGAGGTCTTCACCCTGATCTGCGCCGAAGCCGCCCGCCTCGGCGTGATCCCTGCCGACCCGCCGACCGGCGCAAAGCCGGCGGCCGAAAAGCCCGCCCGTCGCCCGCGCAAGGCGGCGGGCGGCGCGCCCGACCCGCACTGACGGGCAAACGCCCCTCCGCCCCTTTCCAGCTTGCCGCGGAAGAGCCTGCCCCTCGGCTGCCTTCCCCGGCCTCCGGGGGAGGGGCGCGCCCCCTCGGCCTGCGACTCCACCGCCGTCGAAACGATCTTGACAGGCGTCGTTGACGTCCTACTGTGTCACGTTATGTTGACAGAGGCCGATCAGCCACGCGCGAAGACCGGCGGGGACCCGCGTCCTCAGGCCTTGGTGATCGGCAGCGGCTTCGGCGGGCTCGCGGCTGCGATCCGCCTGCAGGCGCGCGGCTACCGGGTCACCGTCCTCGAGAAGAACGCCGCCCCCGGCGGGCGCGGCGCCCAGTTTCGCCAGGACGGCTTCACCTTCGACGCCGGCCCCACGATCATCACCGCCCCCTTCCTGTTCGAGGAGCTCTGGGCGCTCGCCGGCCGCCGCATGGCGGACGACATCGACCTCCGCCGCGTCTCTCCGTTCTACGACATCGTGTTCCCCGACGGCTCCGTGTTCCGCGAGTGCGAGGACCCGGCCGCCATGCGCGCGGAGGTCGCGAAGTTCCGCCCCGCCGACGTCGCCGGCTTCGAGTCCTTCCTCAAGCGCAGCGGCGACACCTACCGCCTCGGCTTCGAGGGCCTGGCCGACCAGCCGTTCGACACGCTCATGGACATGGCGAAGGTCGCGCCCGACCTCCTCCGCTTCGAGGGCTGGCGCAGCGTCTACGCGGTCGTCTCGCGCTACGTGAAGGACGAGCGCCTGCGCACGGCGTTCAGCTTTCATCCGCTGCTGGTCGGCGGCGACCCGTTCCGCGCGAGCGCCATCTACACCATGATCACCTCGCTCATGCAGAAGATGGGCGTGCACTACGCGATGGGCGGCATGGGCGCCCTGGTGCGCGGCCTCGTCAGCCTCGTCGAGGGCTCGGGCGGCGCGATCCGCTGCGGCGCCGAGGTCGACCAGATTCTCGTGCGCGGCGGCGCCGCGACCGGCGTGAAGCTGAAATCGGGCGAGACGCTCGAGGCCAGCATCGTCGTCTCGAACGCCGACTCCGCCTGGACCTACAAGATGCTGGTGCCGCCCGCGGCGCGCCGCAGGTGGACCGACCGCAAGCTCGACCGGGCGCGCTATTCGATGGGCCTGTTCGTCTGGTATTTCGGCGTCGACCGGCGCTACGAGCAGGTTCCGATGCACACGATCCTGCTCGGCCCCCGCTACCGCGGCCTGGTGCGCGACATCTTCAAGGCGAAGACGCTCGCCGACGACTTCAGCCTCTACGTCTACCGCCCGACCGCGCTCGACCCGTCGCTCGCGCCGGACGGTTGCGACTCGTTCTACGTCCTCTCGCCGGTGCCGAACCTGCAGGGCGGTCAGGACTGGACGAAGGAGGCCGAGCCCTACCGCAAGACGGTCGAGCGTGCGCTCGAGGGGCGCCTGCTGCCCGAACTCTCAAGCGCCATCGTCACCTCGCGGATGGCGACCCCGCTCGACTTCCGCGACCGCCTCAACTCGCTGCACGGCGCGGGCTTCGGCCTCGAGGCGATCCTGACCCAGAGCGCCTGGTTCCGCCCGCACAACCGCAGCGAGGACGTCAGGAACCTGTTCCTGGTCGGCGCCGGCACCCACCCGGGGGCCGGACTGCCGGGCGTGCTGTCGTCCGCGAAAGTCCTCGACAAGGTCGTTCCGCATGCCTCAGTTTTCGTTTGATCTCGCCAGTCGCAGCGATCACCGCGAATGCCGCGAGGCGATCCGGCGCGGTTCGAAATCCTTCTACGCGGCATCCCGTCTTCTGCCGGCCGAGGTCCGTCAGCGCGCCTTCGCCCTCTACGCCTTCTGTCGGCACTCGGACGACGCGGTCGACCTCTCCGGCGGCTCGATCGACGCGGTCGCGCGCCTGCGCGACAGGCTCGACCGGGCCGCGCGCGGCCGCCCGCTGCCCTCCGCCGTCGATCGCGCCATGGCCGATCTCCTGCGGCGCTCGGCGATGCCGGTCGCCCTGCCCGAGGCGCTGCTCGAGGGTCTGGCGTGGGACGCCGAAGGCCGATCTTATGAAACGCTCGACGCGCTGTACGACTACGCCGCTCGGGTCGCCGGCACGGTCGGCGTGATGATGACCCTGATCATGGGCGTGCGGTCCTCGGAGGCGCTCGCTCGCGCCTGCGACCTCGGCGTCGCGATGCAGCTGACCAATATCGCCCGCGATGTCGGCGAGGACGCGCGTCTCGGCCGCATCTATCTGCCCCGGCAGTGGCTGCGCGAGGCCGGGATCGACCCCGAGGCCTGGCTGGCGGAGCCAAAATTCGACGCGCGGCTCGCCGCCGTCGTGGCCCGACTCCTCGGAGAGGCGCGAATTCTTTACCAGCGGGCCTGCGCAGGTATGGCGCTGCTGCCCGGGAACTGCCGGCCGGCGATCTATGCCGCCGCGCTGATCTATGCCGAGATCGGCGCCGAGGTCGAGCGCAACGCCTTTGATTCGGTGAGCGCTCGCGCCCGGGTGTCCGGGCGGCGCAAGCTGCAACTTCTGGCGCGAGCCCTGGCGGAATCGAGACGCCTTTCAGCCGGCTCGCCGGAGCCGGCGCTGCCTTGCAACCAGTTCCTGGTCGAGGCGGTGGCGAACGGCCGACCGGCTCCGAAGCGCCCCTCGCGGCCGGTCCTCGATTGGCGCGACTCGTTCGTCGGCACGCTGCAGGCGTTCGAACGCCTCAGGCGGGCGGAGCGGCTGAGAGCCTGAGGGCATGGACCCGAATTCCTACGGCCTCGTCGAGATGCTTCTGTCGTTCGGCGTCGTTCTCGCGTTTTGTTTCTGGCAGCTCTATTCCGTCTCGCAGGCCAAGAAGCGCCGGCTCGAGCGCGAGCGGGCCGAGGGACCCAAGCCGTAGCAGGCGACCCCGGGGCGGGGGTCACCGCCGCGGCATGCGGAACGGCAGCATCAGACGAACGACGGGATGGGCGAACCGGTCGAGCGAAAGGCTCTCGTGCACCGACTCGAGCGGCTGGCCGGCGACCGTATGCGCGACGAGGCCGCGGGCGTAGAAGGGCGTGTCCTCGAACGCGCGCACGAGGCGGGCGCGGCCATCGTCGGAGCGGGTCGCGCGAGGAATTCTCCATCGGCTCGGCGGGAGGTCGGCTTGCGGGGGCGGTTGCGCGGCCGCCATGCCGCCGTCGCGGTCGAAGCGCAGCGCCAGCGACACCGGCGGACCGCGGCGGCGCTCGGCGTCGTACAGGATCGTCGCGCCGGCGTTCGCCGCTCCGCGCGACCAGGTCCAGCGGGAAAATCCCTGTTCGAGCGGCTCCGCGCCGGCGTTCTGGTCGAAGTAGCCCACGCCGCGCCAGCGGATCGGCGGCGAGTCCATGGCGATCTCGACCTGCGCGCTGGGCATGATCGGCCGCCACCAATGCCCGCCCGCCTCGTCGAGCGTGAACGCGCGGCGGTTGAGAGCCTCGGCGCAGACCACGATCCGCCCGCGGACCCGACGGGGAACGGGGGCCCCGCGCTCGTCGATGTCGAGGGTCAGCGCGCCGCTGTCCCAGACGGCCCTCGACCGACCGATTCCGAGCGCGTCGCGGCTGAGCGAGACCGCGCCGCGCCTGCGCTCGGTCATGGCCCATAGCGTGCCGCCGGGACCGTAGAGCGCGACGTTGAACGCGCAGTGATCGAGCGGGTCGCGGCGCCCGGCCCAGGCGTAATAGGGGGAGAAGACGCTGCCGATGAAGGCGATCACCGTCAGCCCGAACCGCCGGTCCTCGCTGAGCGCGTCGACGTACCACCACGCGTAGCCGCCAGGGCGGACCGGCCGGTCGAAGACAGGTCCTTCATCGCCCGGAGCGCCGCCTGCCGGCCCGACAGCGCCGCCATCGGCACGCCCGGACCCGGATGCACGCTGCCGCCCGCCAGGTACAGTCCCGGCAGCCGCGTCGTCGCCCCCTGCCGCGCGAAGGTCGCCTTCCAGCCGTGCGTCGCGGGGCCGTAGAGCGCGCCGCACGTCGCCGGATAGGCCCGGGCGAAGTCCGCGGGCGTCGTCCGGACCGTCGTCGTCCGATCCCACTCGATCGTCAGACCGCATCGTTCCAGGAGTCTGAACGCCGCGCTCGCGCATGTCTCCATCTCCGCTTCGCTCAGGGGTTTGGCGGCCGGGCGCGCCGGCGCGTTGACAAGGCAGAACACCCGCTCGCGGTCGGACGGTCCGGCTTCGTCGGAATCGCCGCGATCCTGAGCGCATACATAAACGGTCGGACCGGCAGGCAAACGGTCGCGAGCGAAAAGGTCTTCGAATTCCTCCCGCGAGTCGCGCGAGAAAAAGACATTGTGACGAATCAGCGGAAAGCCGTGAACTCTGGCGGCCGTCGCCCAGGTCATCGCCGACAGAGAGCGCGCGGCCGAACTCGCTCCGACCGCGCGCCGGGCTTCCGGCCCCAGACCGCCGTCGGCGAGCGCGCCGACATCGCCGTTCCAGACAACGGCGTCCGCCGCTATGCGCTCCCCGTCGTCCGTCTCGACGCCGGCGACGCGCCCTCCCGCCGCCAGGACCCGGACGACCTTGCGCCCAAATCGGAACTCCGCGCCCTGGGCCTCGGCGAGCCGGCGCAAGGCCTCGGCGAGGCTCGCCATGCCGCCCTCGACCAGCCAGACGCCCTCGCGCTCGACGTGAGCGACGAGCATCAGGGTCGCTGGCGCGAGAAACGGCGACGAGCCGCAATAGGTGGCGTAGCGCCCGAACAGCTGCCGCAACCGCGGGTCGCGGAAATGGTCCTCGAGCGCCCGCGCCATCGAGGTGAACGGGGAGATCCGGGCGAGATCGCCGATGCGCGAGAAGCCGACCCGGGAAGAGAGCTCGATCGGGCCGACGCGCGAGCCGTCGATGAAGCTGTCGCGCAGCGTCATATAGATACCCTCGGCGCGCGCGCAGAAGCGGCGGTAGCCCTGGGCTTCGCGCGGCCCGGCGAAGCGGGCGATCGCCTCCGCGCTGCGGTCGAGGTCTGAATAGAGGTCGAGACGCGAGCCGTCGCTCCAGGCGTGGCGGGCGAGCCGCTCGGCGCGGACGAGCGCCACATGCGAGTCGAGCGCGGCGCCGGCGTCCTCGAACAGGCGGTCGAACACCCAGCGCATCGTGAGCACGGTCGGCCCCGAATCAATCGCCTGGCCGCCGGCCGACACCGTGCGCATCTTTCCGCCTGGCCGGTCGGTTGCCTCGACCACGGTGGTCGAGACGCCCCCGGCCGCGAGCGCGACCGCTGCGGCGAGGCCGCCCACGCCCGCCCCGGCGACGACGACGCGGCGTTCCGCCATGGCGATTCTCCTGTCTCAGGCGTTGATCGCGCCCCAAGGATGTGTCATGTTACATTGACACTATTGAAAGACAAACGTCCTTTACACCATGGAGGATGACGTGCCGGGTTCGGATCGTATCGAGCAGATGCTGGATCGCGCGGTCAAGCGCGCCCGCGGCTCGGGGGCGCCGCCGCTCCTGGCTTCCGCGATCGAATACGCGGTGTTTCCCGGCGGACACCGGATCCGGCCAAACCTGTGTCTTGCCGTCGCCGCGGCTTGCGGCGACGCCCTTCCTCAATCCGCCGACGCCGTCGCCGCGGCGATCGAACTGCTCCATTGCGCTTCGCTCGTCCATGACGATCTGCCGTGCTTCGACGACGCCGACATGCGCCGCGGCAAAGCCTCGGTCCATGCGAAGTTCGGCGAGCCGATCGCGGTGCTGACCGGAGACGCGCTGATCGTGCTCGCCTTCGACACTCTCGCGCGCGAGGTCGCCCCCGCGCAACTCGCTTCGCTGATCGGAATCGTCGCGGCTGGAGTGGGCGCGCCGCGCGGGATCGTGGCCGGACAAGCCTGGGAATGCGAAGCGGCCGTCCCGCTCGCCGACTATCAGCAGGCCAAGACCGGGGCGCTGTTCGTCTGCGCGACCATGGCCGGGGCCGCGGCGGCGGGAGCCGATCCGGAGCCCTGGCGGGTTCTCGGCGCCAAGATCGGCGAGGCCTACCAGGTCGCCGACGATCTGCGCGACGTGCTTTGCACGGCTGAGGAGCTCGGCAAACCGATCGGCCAGGACGCCGCGCGCACGCGGCCAAACGCCGCAGCCCAACTCGGCCTTTCGGGCGCCAAGGCGAGGCTGGAGCACCTGGTGGCGACCGCGGCGGCGTCGATCCCGGAGTGCCCGGGACGCGCCAAGCTGTGCGCCGCGATCGAAGCGCAAACCCGGCAGATCTTCCCCAGGCAGCTCGCTCAGGCTGCGGCCTGAGGGCCGAGACGCCATGGCGCGTTTGAAGCTTCCGTCGCAAGATACCGGGCTTTGGGCGCGAATTCGGAGCCGGCTCGACCGCGCGCTCGCCGATCCGGCCTTCCAGCAATGGGCGGCGCGTTCGCCGCTGACCGGCTGGTTCGCCCGCCGCAAGGCGCGCGCGTTGTTCGATATCGCGGCGGGCTTCGTTTATTCCCAGGTTCTCGCCGCCTGCATCAAGCTGCAGGTCTTCGAGCTCCTGCGCGAGGGCTCCCGGGACGTCGACAGCATCGCCGCCGAGACGGGCCTCGAGCCGGCTGCGGCGCTGCGGCTGCTGAAGGCCGCGTCCGCGCTCGGCCTGGTCAAGGCCCTCGCCAGCGGACGATTCGCGCTCGACGACCTCGGCGCCGCCACCCTCGGCAATCCCGAGGTCGCGGCGTTCGTCGCGCATCACGACATCCTCTACGGCGATCTCGCCGATCCTGTCGCGCTGCTGCGCGGCGAACGGCAGGGGCAACTCGCGCAGTTCTGGCCTTACGCCGCGAATCGGCCCGGAGACGACGGCGGCGTGGGATCGAACGGGGACACGGCCGCCTACAGCGCGCTCATGTCCCAGACCCAGGCGCTCGTCGCCGACGCCGTTCTCGAGGCCTATCCGTTCGGAGGCCGCAAACGCCTTCTCGACGTCGGCGGCGGCGAGGGCGACTTCGCCGCGACGGCGGCGCAGAAGTTCCCCGGCCTCAGGATCACCTCGTTCGATCTGCCTTCGGTCGCCGAGCGTGCGCAGGCGAAGCTCGAAACGCTTGGCCTCGCCCGACGCGTCGCCGTCGTGGGGGGCGACATGTTGCACGATCCGCTTCCGGGGGGCTGCGACGTCGTGACGCTCGTGCGCGTCCTGCACGATCACGACGACGATTCGGCGCTGACGATTCTCAAGGCTGTCCACGACGCCTTGACGCCGAACGGCGAAATCGTCGTCGCCGAGCCGATGTCGGGAATCCGCGGAGCCGAGCCCATGGGCGACGCCTATTTCGGCTTCTACCTCTTCGCCATGGGCCGCGGCCGTCCGCGCACGCCCGGCGAGATCGCCGATCTCCTGCTGAAGACCGGATTTGTCCGTCCGCTGCGCCTGCGCACGCCCAACCCGCTCACCGTCAGCGTCGTCACGGCGTTCCGAGTGTAACTTTTACTTGACGCTTTTCACTGTTAGGCTAGAGTTACACTCGGAAGAGCGCGATCGCAGGAGCGCCGTGCAATGCTCAGTTCGCTGGCCGTCGTCTTGGAGGAGCCGAAGCGCTTGACGCTTGCGACGCTCCCGCTCGACGCCCCCGCGGCCGGCGACGTCGTGGTCGAGACGTTGTGGAGCGGCGTGAGCGCCGGCACCGAGCGGCTCCTGTTCACCGGCCGGATGCCCGACTTCCCCGGCATGGGCTATCCGCTCGTGCCCGGCTACGAGAGCGTCGGCCGCGTGGTCGAAGCCGGTCCCGAAGCCCATGTCGCGATCGGAGCGAACGTGTTCGTGCCCGGCGCGCGGTGTTTCGGTCCGGTGCGCGGCCTGCATGGCGGCGCGGCTTCGCGTCTGGTCGCGCCCGGAGCCCGCGTCGTTCCGGTTTCGGCTGCGCTCGGCGAGAAGGGTGTGCTGCTCGCGCTCGCCGCCACCGCCTGGCACGCGCTCAAGGGCTCCGACACGCGAGCGGGCGCGCTGATCGTCGGCCATGGCGCGCTCGGCCGCCTGATGGCCCGGCTCGCGACCCTCCGCGGCGGCGAACCGCCAGTCGTCTGGGAAAAGAACCCGGCCCGCCGCGGCGGCGCCGTCGGCTACGCGGTGACGACGCCCGAGGACGACCCCGGCAAGGCCTATCCCGTCATCGTCGACATGAGCGGCGACGCAGCGGCGCTCGATTCGCTGATCCAGCGGCTTCGGCCGGGCGGCGAGATCGTGCTCGCCGGCTTCTACGACCGCCTGAGCTTCGCCTTTCCGCCCGCGTTCATGCGCGAGGCGCGCTTCCGAATCGCCGCGCAGTGGCGCGAGGGCGACCTCGCCGAGGTCGTGCGGCTGGTCGAGGACGGCGCGCTTTCGCTCGACGGGTTGATCACCCATCGGGCTCCGGCGACTTCCGCGGCGGAGGCGTATCCGGTCGCGTTCGACGATCCCCAATGTCTGAAGATGGTGCTCGATTGGAGAACGCAGTCATGAGTCTCGCCCAGAGCTTTTTGACCGCGGAGGAGATCGCGAACGCGCCCGCGCATCTCGAGGCCGAGGCGCCGGCGCCCGCGACCAAGACGACGCAGATCATCGCGATCTACGGCAAGGGCGGCATCGGCAAGAGCTTCACCCTCGCCAATCTCTCCTACATGCTGGCGCAGCAGGGCCGCAAAGTCCTGCTGATCGGCTGCGATCCCAAGAGCGACACGACCTCGCTCCTGTTCGGCGGCCGCGCCTGCCCGACCATCATCGAGACCTCGACCAAGAAGAAGCTCGCCGGCGACCAGGTCGCGATCGGCGACGTCTGCTTCAAGCGCGACGGCGTCTACGCCATGGAGCTCGGCGGCCCGGAGGTCGGTCGCGGCTGCGGCGGACGCGGCATCATCCACGGCTTCGAGCTGCTCGAGAAGCTCGGCTTCCACGAGTGGGGATTCGACTTCGTCCTGCTCGACTTCCTCGGCGACGTCGTCTGCGGCGGCTTCGGTCTGCCGATCGCCCGCGACATGTGCCAGAAGGTCATCGTGGTCGGGTCGAACGACCTCCAGTCGCTTTACGTCGCCAACAACGTCTGCTCGGCGGTCGAATATTTCCGCAAGCTCGGCGGCAACGTCGGCGTCGGCGGCCTGGTGATCAACAAGGACGACGGCACCGGCGAAGCGCAAGCCTTCGCGGCCGCGGCCGGCATTCCGGTCCTCGCCTCGATCCCGGCCGACGACGACATCCGCAAGAAGAGCGCTAACTACGAGATCATCGGCCGCCCGGGCGGCCGCTGGGCCGGGCTGTTCGAGGAGCTTGCGACCAACGTCGCCGAGGCCCTGCCGAATCGGCCGAAGCCGCTCTCCCAGGATGCGCTCCTCAATCTCTTCAACGGCGACGCCGTCGGCCGCCATGTCGTGCTCGAGCCCGCGACCATGGAGGACATGTGCGGCGCGGCGCTGAAGCCCAAGCCTTCGCTTGAAATCGTCTACGACGACGCCGTCTGAGGTCGCTGAATCGAACCGATCATGACCGACCTTGTCGACATCCACTCCCCAGACGCCGCCGGCTCGGTCGCGGCCGTGGACGCTTCCTGCCATTCCGACAAGGCGGCGGTGCGCGAGGCGGCGAAGGCGGCCGGATCGGGCGAGACGCTCGAGCGCTACGCCCGCGATTATCCGGTCGGCCCGCACGACCAGCCGCAGAGCATGTGTCCGGCGTTCGGCGCGCTGCGGGTGGGGTTGCGCATGCGCCGCACCGCCAGCGTGCTGTGCGGTTCGGCCTGCTGCGTCTACGGCCTCACCTTCACCTCGCATTTCTACGGAGCCAAGCGGACCGTCGGCTACGTCCCGTTCAATTCCGAGACGCTGGTCACCGGCAAGCTGTTCGAGGACATCCGCGAGGCTGTGTTCTCGCTCGCCGACCCCGACCGCTACGACGCCGTCGTCGTCATCAACCTCTGCGTCCCGACCGCGTCCGGCGTGCCGCTCCGGCTCCTGCCCAAGGAGATCGACGGCGTGCGCATCATCGGCATCGACGTGCCGGGCTTCGGCGTGCCGACCCATGCCGAGGCCAAGGACGTGCTGGCGGGCGCAATGCTGAATTTCGCCCGGCGCGAGGCGGAGCAAGGCGCGGTGCAGGCGCCGCGCGCGCCGCGCAGCGAAAAGCCCTCCGTGACGCTGCTGGGAGAAATGTTCCCGGCCGACCCGGTGCAGATCGGCGGCATGCTCGACCTCATCGGCCTGGCGGCGGGACCGGTGGTTCCGACCCGCGAATGGCGCGAGCTTTACGGCGCCCTCGATTGCGCCGCCGTGGCCGCGATCCATCCGTTCTACGCCGCCTCGGTGCGCGAGTTCGAACTCGCCGGACGCCCGGTGGTCGGCTCGGCCCCGGTCGGGGTCGACGGCACGGCGGCGTGGCTCGAGGCGATCGGCGCGGCCTGCGGCGTCGGGGCGGGCCTGATCGACGCGGCCAAGGCGAAGCTCTTGCCCGCGATCAAGGGCGCGCTCGCCGCGACTCCGATCTCCGGCCGCATCACGCTCTCCGGCTACGAGGGCTCGGAACTGATCGTCGCGCGGCTCATGGTCGAAAGCGGCGCCGACGTGCGCTATGTCGGAACCGCCTGCCCGAAGACCCGCTTCTCCGCCGACGACCGCGACTGGCTCGAGGCCAGGGGCGTCGAGGTCAAGTTCCGCGCCTCCCTCGAGGACGATTGCGCGGCGCTCGCCGAATACAAACCCGACCTCGCGATCGGCACGACGCCGGTCGTGCAGAAGGCGAAGGAGCGCGCCATTCCCGCGCTCTATTTCACCAACCTGATTTCCGCGCGGCCGCTGATGGGCGTCGCCGGCGCCAGCTCGCTCGCCAAGGTCGTCAACGCCGCGATGGCGAGCAAGGGCCGCTTCGACGCGATGCGCGACTTCTTCGAGGGCGTGGGCGTCGGTCCCGCCGCGGGCGTCTGGGAGACGATCCCACGCGACCGGCCCGAGTACAAGGCCAGGCGCCGCGCCAAGGCCGCGAAGCCGCCCGCCGAGGAGATGGGCGCATGCTAGTCCTCGACCACGACCGGGCGGGCGGCTACTGGGGCGCGGTCTACGTCTTCGCCGCGATCAAGGGGCTGCAGGTCGTCATCGACGGCCCGGTCGGCTGCGAGAACCTGCCGGTCACCGCGGTGCTGCACTACACCGACGCGCTGCCGCCGCACGAATTACCGATCGTGGTCACCGGCCTCTCGGAGGAGGAGCTCGGGCGCCACGGCACCGAGGGCGCGATGAAGCGCGCCCATGCGACCCTCGACCCCGATCTGCCGAGCGTCGTCGTCACCGGCTCGATCGCCGAGATGATCGGCGGCGGCGTGACGCCCGAAGGCACCGGGCTGCAGCGCTTCCTGCCGCGCACGATCGACGAGGACCAGTGGCAGAGCGCCAACCGCGCCATGGCCTGGCTGTGGAGCGAATTCGGCCCGAAGAAGGGTCGCGTTCCCAAGCTCAAGGCCCGCGCGGCGGGGGCGAAGCCCAAGGTCAACATCATCGGGCCGACCTACGGCATGTTCAACATGCCCTCGGATCTCGCCGAGATCCGTCGCCTGATCGAGGGAATCGGGGCCGAAGTCCACATGGTCTTCCCGCTCGGGAGCCATATCGAGGACGTGCCGCGCCTCGCCGAGGCCGAGGTCAACGTCTGCCTCTACCGCGAGTTCGGGCGGCTGTTGTGCGAGGCGCTCGACCGTCCCTACCTCCAGGCGCCGATCGGCCTGCACTCGACGACCAAGTTCCTGCGCGCGCTCGGCGAACTCACGGGTCTCGATCCCGAGCCCTTCATCGCGCGCGAGAAGCACACGACGATCAAGCCGGTGTGGGACCTCTGGCGCTCGGTGACGCAGGACTTCTTCGGCACCGCGACCTTCGGGATCGTCGCCAACGAGACCTACGCCCGCGGCGTCCGCCATTTCCTCGAGGAGGAAATGGGGCTCCCGTGCCAGTTCGCATTCGCCCGCAAGCCGGGCGAGAAGACCGACAACGCCGAGGTGCGCGAGACGATCCGGGCGAAGACGCCGCTCGTCCTGTTCGGCAGCTACAACGAGCGTCTCTATCTCGCGGAAGCCGGCGCGCGGGCCATGTACATTCCGGCTTCGTTCCCCGGCGCGATCATCCGCCGGCACACCGGCACGCCGTTCATGGGCTACGCCGGCGCGACCTACCTCGTGCAGGAAGTGTGCAACGCCCTGTTCGACGCGCTGTTCAACATTCTCCCGCTCGGGACCGACCTCGACCGGATCGAGGCGACGCCTTCACGGATTCATCGCGAGCTTCGCTGGGACGAGGCGGCGCGAGCGCGGCTCGACGAGGTCGTCGAGGCAAGCCCAGTGCTGGTGCGCATCTCGGCGGCCAAGCGGCTGCGCGACGCAGCCGAACGCGAGACCCGCGCAGCGGGCGAGGATTGGGTAAGTTTGGCGCGCGTCGAACGCGCGCGCGCTCAGGTGGCGGAGGGGCGGGCATGACGCGGTCGGCTTTTTTCGACGCCGGAGACGGACAGCGGCAGAGGAGAGGAACAATGCGCAACCGGAATCTCGCCGATCACTCCGGCCGCGACCGTCCCGCGGACGGACGTCTGCTTTGGTGCGCGCTCGTGGCTCTGTTCGCCCTGGTGGAGGGAGCCCATCACGTGATTACCGGCCACTTTCGCGATGCGGCCGCGTCAGGTCAGCGCGGCTGGCTGACGGAAGCCAAGACGCAGGCGTCGATCGCGACGTCCTACGCGCTCATGGCGAGGTCGCTATTGCGGTAATCCGAGCGATGCAAATCGCCCGGGACGCCAGTCGCGACGCAGGTCACGACAATGTCGCCGTGAAGGGCGTGCACGGCATCTAGTTGGAGGTTCCATGAATGCCCGACGATAGATCTTCATTATCCGGACTAACCGAAGCGGAGGCGCAGGAGTTCCACTCCCTGTTCGTCACAAGCTTTATCGCCTTCACCGTCATCGCGATCGTCGCACACCTCCTCGTTTGGATGTGGCGGCCCTGGATTCCCGGACCCAAGGGTTACGCGTTGCTCGATGGCGCCACCAGCGCGGCGCATAGCCTCATGTCGCTCGTGAGCTAAAGGAGAAGCACATGTATCGGCTTTGGCTGCTTTTTGATCCGCGCAGGGCGATCGTTGGTCTGTTCGCGTTCCTGTTCGTGCTCGCGCTCATCATTCATTTCATCCTGCTCAGCACGGATCGATTCAACTGGTTGGAAGGCCACGCGGTGAAGACCGGCCTGATCGATTCGGCGCCGATCACGATGACCGTGACCGACATCGGGTGAAGACAACTATCGTGGGCGGGCGCGCTCCTGCGCCCGCCGACAGATCACGTCCTAGCATGGGCGTGACGACGATCAGGCTGGCTGCCGTCCTGGCTGGGGCGGCCGTCGGCCGACGTCCGAACGCGGAGGACCGACCGTGGCGATGCTCAATTTTGAACGAAGATACCGCGTGCGTGGGGGCACGCTAGTCGGCGGAGACCTGTTCGACTTCTGGGTCGGCCCCTTCTACGTCGGCTTCTTCGGTGTGACGACCTTCATCTGCACCGCCGTCGGCGTGGCGATGATTGTATATGGCGCGGCGATCGGGCCGACCTGGAATCTCTGGCAGATCAACATCGCGCCGCCAGACCTGAAATACGGCCTCGCATTCGCCCCGCTCAAGGAGGGCGGGCTCTGGCAGATCATAACGATCTGCGCCATCGGGGCATTCGTCTCCTGGGCGCTGCGCCAGGCGGAGATTTCGCGGAAGCTCGGCATGAGCTACCATGTGCCGATCGCCTTCAGTTTCGCGGTTTTCGCCTATATCGCGCTGGTTGTGATCCGACCGGTGCTCCTGGGCGCCTGGGGGTATGGCTTCCCGTACGGCATCATCAGTCATCTCGATTGGGTGTCGAACACCGGCTACCAGTACCTGCACTTCCACTACAATCCAGCGCACATGATCGCGGTGACGTTCTTCTTCACGAACGCGCTCGCGCTCTCGATGCACGGTTCTCTGATCCTTTCCGCGGCCAACCCGCCCAAAGGCGAACCGGTGCGCGAGACCGAGTATGAAGACTCGTTCTTCCGCGATGCGATCGGCTACTCGATCGGAACGCTGGGCATTCACCGCCTTGGCATGTTCCTCGCCGTCAGCGCGGCGTTCTGGAGCGCGGTCTGCATTATTCTGAGCGGCCCCTTCTGGACGCATGGCTGGCCGGAGTGGTGGAACTGGTGGCTCAACATGCCGATCTGGCGATAAGAAAAAGGAGCAGCCAATGTCGGCGTTTGAGAACTTCTACACGCAGGTCCAGGTCTGGCCAGAAAAGCCGGAACCGGGCGTAGCGGGCGACCGCGTCCAGCGTGAAAAGGGAGCCCTGTTCTACTATTGGGCGGGCGTGATCGGCAACGCCCAGATCGGTCCGATCTATCTCGGCACTCTGGGAATTCTGTCTCTGGTCTTCGGCTTTTTCGCCATCGAGATCATCGGCCTGAACATGTGGGCGTCGGTCAACTGGAGCCCGATCGAGTTCGTGCGCCAGTTGCCCTGGCTCGCGCTCGAGCCGCCCAAGCCGGAGTGCGGCCTGTGCATCATGCCGCCCCTGAAGGAAGGCGGCTGGTGGCTGATGGCCGGCTTCTTCCTGACGATGTCGATCCTGTTGTGGTGGGCGCGAATGTATCGGCGCGCGCGCGTGCTCGGACTGGGCACGCACACGGCCTGGGCCTTCGCCTCCGCGATCTTCCTCTATCTCAGCCTCGGCTTCATCCGCCCGCTGTTGATGGGGCACTGGAGCGAGGCGGTGCCGTTCGGCATCTTCCCGCACCTCGACTGGACGGCGGCGTTCTCGATCCGCTACGGCAACCTGTTCTACAACCCCTTCCACATGCTCTCGATCGCCTTCCTGTACGGGTCGGCGGTGCTGTTCGCCATGCACGGCGCGACGATCCTCGCGGTCGGACGCTACGGCGGCGAGCGCGAGGTCGAGCAGATGATCGATCGCGGCACGGCGGCGGAGCGCGCGGCGCTCTTCTGGCGGTGGACGATGGGCTTCAACGCCACGATGGAATCGATTCATCGCTGGGCGTGGTGGTTTGCGGTGCTCGTTCCCTTCACCGGCGGCATCGGCATCCTGCTCACCGGAACGGTGGTCGACAATTGGTACCTTTGGGGAGTCCAGCACGGTATTGCGCCAGCCTATCCGCACCTTTGGCCGCCCGTGATTGACCCTGCAGCATCGGGAGCCGCGCAATGAAATACGCCGCCGCTTTCCTGGGCGTCGTGATCGCTTCGTTGCTGACGATCGCGATGCTCTTCACCGCCGGCTGGGTCCGCCCGCCGATTCTCGGCCAACAGGCCGGATTCCGCGGGCTGGGCATGGAGCAGCTCACCACGCCCGCCGCCCGTCGCAAGCTCGAGCTCGCCAACGTTCCGCCCGACGCCATTCCGATGCCGCCGGCGGAGGGACCCAAGGCGACCGAGGTCTACAAGAACGTCCAGGTTCTGAAGGACCTCACGGTGGTCGAGTTCAACACGCTGATGGCCGCGATCACCACCTGGGTCGCGCCGCAGCAGGGTTGCGCCTACTGCCACAACACCGACAATCTGGCCGACGACAGCGTCTATGCGAAGAAAGTGTCGCGCCGGATGATCGAAATGACCCGGCACGTCAATACCGACTGGAAGGCGCACGTCCAGAATACCGGCGTCGTCTGCTGGACCTGCCACCGCGGCAATCCGGTTCCGCAAAATGTCTGGTACGACAACGTCGGTTGGCCGCAGGCCGCGGGCTTCGCCACCACCAACTACGGAATGGGACACCCGTCCGCCGCCAACGGCTCGACTGCGATGACGCAGGACCCCTACGGCGCTCTGGCCGACAAGAACGCCGTCATTCGCGTCCAGGCGACCAAGGCGCTGCCCTTGAACAGCAACGGCGCCTCGATCCTGTCCACGGAGCAGAGCTACTCCCTCATGATCGCGATGTCGCAGGGGCTCGGGGTGAACTGCACCTTCTGCCACAACACGCGTGAGTTCGGGCAGTGGCCGGAGAGCACGCCGCAGCGCCTGACGGCCTGGCATGGCATCCAGCTGGCGCGCGACCTCAACGGCGCCTATCTGACGCCGCTCAAGGACGTGCTTCCTGCCAATCGGCTCGGGCCGCATGGCGACGCGCCCAAGCTGGATTGCGCAACCTGCCACCAGGGCGCGAACAAGCCGCTCCTTGGCGTGAGCATGGCGAAGGACTATCCGGCGCTCGGCGGAACGCCGGCGAAATAAGCAAGACTAAGAAAGCTCACCAGGGTCGAGGCGACCGCAAGTCGCGTCGACCCTGGGCCGCGACAGAGCGGCGCCTTGTCCGGCGTCCAGCGTCCCGTTAGTTTACGGTCTTACGTCCGGACCCGTTGGAGGATGGTACAATCACAAGATCAACAACAATGGCGGACTCCAAGCCGTCGGCCGCGGACCATTACGAAGCCCAATCCGAGATCCCCGCCTATCTCGAAAAGGTCTATTGGTGGACCTATGTCCGGCCCTGGGCGATTCGGGTGTTCGAACGCCAATGGCTCGTCAACGCGATCCTGTTCGGCAATTTCACCCGATTGCGCGACAGGGCGCTAGAGTTGCTCGGCCCGCGGCTGCCGGGCGCGACCCTGCAGATCGCCTGCGTCTACGGCGACCTGACCAATCTCCTCTACGAGCGCGTGCGGGCCGGCGAGGGCCAACTGGATGTCGTAGACGTCCTTCCCGGGCAGATCGAGAATATGCGCCGGAAGCTGCCGGCCGACGCGGTCGTCCGCGGCCGGATTATGGATTCCTCGGCCCTCAAGATTTCCGACGAGCGCTACGATCGCGTGCTGCTGTTCTTCCTGCTGCATGAGCAGCCTGAAGATTGGCGGCAAAGAACCCTCGCGGAAGCCTTGCGCGTCGTCCGCCCGGGAGGACAGGTCGTCGTTGTCGACTACGCCCGTCCGAAATGGTGGCACCCCTTGCGTTACCTGCTGCCGCCGGGGCTCGCGCTGCTCGAGCCGTTCGCGCTCGACCTCTGGCGCTCCGATCTCAAGTCCTTCCTCAATCCCTCGACGCCCATTCGCAGCCTGACCCGCGAGACTGTCTTTGGCGGCCTCTATCAGGTCGTCGTGATCGAGCGCTGACGGCCGCCGCCGGTCGAACCGCGCGCCGCGCTCGCAGGGAGCCGCTCTGGCGTCGCCCTGCGCTCCATCGGTGGTCGCCTTCCGGCGACTGCGACGCTGACGCGGCGCTTCTGTCGGAAAAAGCGGCGTAGCCGCAAGCTTCGGGCGCATTTCGACAGCGGTTCCCAGCGCTGTTAACGTCGCCGCCAATGGCGTTTTCCTTTCGGCAGATCCAGTATTTCGTCGCCGCCGCAGAGAACGGCGCGGTGTCGCGCGCGGCGCACGCGCTGTCGATCTCGCAATCGACCATGGCCGAGGCCATCCGCGAACTCGAAGCCGACCTCGGCTTCCCGCTGTTCGAGCGGCGCGTCCAGGGGGTCGAACTGACCCTCAAGGGCAACCAGTTCCTCCGTCACGCCCGCAAGATCCTCGCCGACGTCGCCGAGGCGCGCCGCGCCGTCAGCGGCGGCGACGAAAAGGCCGTCGCCGGCCAGCTCGCGATCGGCGTCACCCCGCTCGTCGCCGGCTACGTGCTGGCCGAAATCCTCGCGCGATATCGCCGCGCCTTTCCGGCGGTGAGTCTCGACATCGTCGAGGACAGCCGCGGCTACCTCGAGCACCTGCTGATCAATGGCGAGCTCGACGTCGGCGTTATCGTCGCCGGACCGGAAAAGGAGGGCTCGGCCCTCAAGATCGAGGGCGTGGATACGTCCCGCTACCGAGTCTGGCTGCCGGCGGGCCACCCGCTGGCCGACCGCGATCGGATCTCGGTGCGCGAGCTCGCCGGCGACCCGCTCGTGCTGCTCAACGTCGACGAGATCGCCGAGGCGGCGCAGGAGGCCTGTCGGCTGGCGGGGATCAGGCCCAGAGTCGCCATCCGCACGCAATCGGTGGAGGCGGCGCGCAGCCTGGTGGCGACCGGGGCGGGCGTCGCGGTCCTGCCCGATTTGACCTACCGGCCCTGGTCGCTCGAAGGCGACCGGATCGAGGCGCGCGAGCTGATCGAACCGCTGCCCCCGGTCGAGGTCGCGGTCGCCTGGCGGCGCGGCGCGCCGCTGCCGCGCGTCGGCCTGCAATTCGTGGCGCTGGCGAAAGCGTTTCGCGGCGCTCGGCCGCGCTGAACGTCCGCACCAGTGGGCCGGGGAACGGTTTTCCCGATAGCTCCTATCTCCCGAATGATCTTTCCGCAGGCTTGCGCGCATGCTCTCTTTCGACAGAGCCCGATGAGGGAAATGTCAGGCGCAGATTTGCGTCGAGGGAAACGCGGAGGGCCCCATGCGGATCTTCAAGGTTTTGCTGGCGACGGCGTGTTCGGCCTCGATCGCCGCCCCCTCCTTCGCCGCAGGCGCGGCCAAGGGCGAGGGTCAGGTCGATATCGTCGCCTGGCCCGGCTACATCGAGCGCGGCGAGAGCGACAAGGCCTATGACTGGGTGACCGCCTTCGAGAAGGAGACCGGCTGCAAGGTCAACGTCAAGACCGCCGGCACGTCCGACGAAATGGTCGCGCTGATGAACGAGGGCGGCTTCGACCTGGTCACCGCCTCGGGCGACGCGTCGCTCCGGCTGGTCGCCGGCAAGCGGGTGCAGGAGATCGATCCGAAGCGCATCCCGTCGTGGAAGACGGTCGACGAGCGCCTCCAGAACGCGCCCTGGCACACCGTCGACGGAAAACACTACGGCGTGCCCTACCAGTGGGGCCCGAATGTGCTGATGTACAACAGCAGCGTCTTCAAGGACCCGCCGAAGAGCTGGAGCGTCGTGTTCGAGGAGCAGAACCTGCCCGACGGCAAGTCCAACAAGGGCCGCGTGCAGGCCTATGACGGCGCCATCTACATCGCCGACGCCGCGCTCTACCTCATGGCCAAGAAGCCCGAGCTCGGCATCAAGGACCCGTACGAGCTCAACGAGGACCAGTACAAGGCGGCGCTCGACGTGCTGCGCAAGCAGCACCCGCTGATCCAGCGCTACTGGCACGACGCCAACGCCCAGGTCGACGACTTCAAGAACGAGGGCGTGGTCGCCTCCGGCTCGTGGCCGTTCCAGGTCAACCTGCTCGCCTCCGACAAGAAGCCGGTCGCCTCGACCGTTCCCGACGAGGGCGCGACCGGTTGGGCCGACACCACCATGATGGCGGCCGGCGCCAAGCACCCGACCTGCGCCTATCTCTGGCTCGAGCATTCGCTGAACCCGAAGGTGCAGGGCGACGTCGCCGCCTGGTTCGGCTCGCTGCCGGCCGTGCCCGCCGCCTGCAAGGGCAACGCCCTGCTGACCGACGACGGCTGCAAGACCAACGGCTTCGAGAACTTCAGCCGCATCAAGTTCTGGAAGACGCCGGTCGCCAAATGCGCCTCGCAGCAGACCTGCGTGCCCTATTACCGCTGGGTCACCGACTACATCGCCGTCATCGGCGGACGGTGATCCACAGCGCGCCCGCGGGCGCGGCTGAGCCGCGCCCGAACCGCGACGTGCCACAAAGCGTCAGGCCAATCATGGACCCGTCACCCGCCGCCGCGAGCGCGGTCCGGTTTCGCGGCGTGAGCCGCGCGTTCGGCGCGGTCAAGGCCGTCGACGGCGTCGACCTCGACGTCGCGGCCGGCGAGTTCTTCGCCATGCTCGGCCCGTCGGGCTCGGGCAAGACCACCTGCTTGCGCCTGATCGCCGGCTTCGACCAGCCCACCGCGGGCCATATCGAGATCTTCGGCGAGGCGGTCGAGGGCGCGCCCGCCTACCGCCGCCCGGTCAACACCGTCTTCCAGGATTACGCGCTCTTCCCGCACATGAGCGTGCTCGACAACGTCTGCTACGGCCTGATGATCCGCGGCGTCGGCAAGGCCGAGCGGCGCAAGACGGGGGCCGAGGCCCTGAAGTTGGTCAAGCTCGTCGGAATGGAGGGACGCAAGCCCGGCGAATTGTCCGGCGGCCAGCGCCAGCGCGTCGCGCTCGCCCGCGCCCTCGTCATGCGCCCCAAGGTGCTGCTGCTCGACGAGCCGCTCGGCGCGCTCGACCTCAAGCTGCGCGAGGCCATGCAGGGCGAACTGAAGAGCCTGCAGCACGCGCTCGGCGTAACCTTCGTCTTCGTCACCCACGACCAGGGCGAGGCGCTTTCCATGGCCGACCGGGTCGCGGTCTTCAACCACGGCCGGATCGAGCAGGTCGGGACGCCGAAGGATATCTACGAGCGGCCGCGCACGCGCTTCGTCGCGGATTTCGTCGGCGGCTCCAACGTGATCGAACCGGCGCTCGTTCGCCGCTGGACCGGGCTCGACCGGCCGGCGAGCCTCAGGCCGGAGAAGATCGTTCTTCTCGCCGACGGCGCCGCCGCGCCCGAGGGCGCGCTCGGGATCGAGGGGCGCGTCGACGAGGTCCTGTTCCACGGCGCGGTCTACCGCGTCGAACTGACCGCGTCGGAGGCGGGGCGGCTCGTTGTCTCCGTCCCCGCCTCGACCGGCGAGCCGCCGTCCGAGGGCGCGCCCGTCCGGGCCGCTTTCGCCCGCGACGCCCTCCATCTCATGGAGGCGGAATGACGGCCTTCGCCCCGTCCCCGAGCGAAAGCGCATTGCGGCGGCTCTCGGACCTCCTGATCGCGCGGCCCGGCCTCCTGCTGATGCTGCTCCTCACCCCGCCGCTTCTGTGGCTCGGCGTGGTCTATCTCGGCGCGTTGTTCGCGCTGCTGGCGCAGAGCTTCTTCTCGATCGACGAGTTTTCGGGAACGATCGTCTATCAGCCGACGCTCGCGACCTACGCCGAACTGCTCGCGCCGGCCAACCTCGACATCATCGTCCGGACGCTGGTCGTCGCCCTCGTCGTGACCGCCCTCGCGGCGCTGGTCGCCTTCCCGATCGCCTATTACGCGGCGCGCTATGCGCGCGGGAAGGTCAAGGCGCTGTTCTACGTCGCGGTGATGATGCCGCTCTGGTCGAGCTATCTCGTCAAGGTCTACGCCTGGAAGCTGCTGCTGGCCAAGGAAGGCGCCGTCACCTGGCTGGTGCACGCGGCGGGCCTGACCCGGCTGCTCGATCTCTGGCTCGCCGCGCCGCTGATCGGCGGGCCGTCGCTGTCGGTCAGCTACACCGGCATGGTGCTGACCTTCCTCTATCTCTGGACGCCGTTCATGATCCTGCCGCTGCAGGCCTCGCTCGAACGCGTGCCGGCGACGCTGATCGAGGCGTCCGACGACCTCGGCGCCGCGCCGGGCCAGACGTTCCGGCACGTGATCCTGCCGCTCGCCGCGCCGGGACTAATCGCGGGTTCGATTTTCACCTTCTCGCTGACGCTCGGCGACTACATCGTGCCGCAGATCGTCGGCCCGTCGTCGCTCATTCTCGGCCAGGCGGTCTATGCCCAGCAGGGCAACGCCGGCAATGTGCCGCTCGCCGCGGCCTTCTGCGTCGCGCCGATCGCGATCATGGTCGTCTTCCTCGCGCTCGCCCGCCGCACGGGAGCGCTCGATGCCCTCTGACGCGCGCAAGACCGTGAAAAAGCCCGGCCGCTCGCCGCTCGGCCTGAGACTCGCGGCCGGCGCCGGGCTCGCCTTCCTGCACCTGCCGCTCGCCTTCATCCTGCTCTACGCCTTCAGCAACGAGGACAAGAGCTTCCAGTTTCCCCCGCCGGGGCTGACGTTGCGCTGGTTCGCGGTCGCCTGGGACCGGCCCGACATCTGGGAGGCGCTGGCGCTGTCGATCCGCGTGGCGCTGCTCTCGACCGGCCTTGCGATCCTGCTCGGCACGCTCGCCGCGGCCGCCCTGTCGCGCGCGCGTTTCTTCGGCCGCGAGGCGATTTCGCTGCTGTTCATCCTGCCGATCGCGCTGCCCGGCATCGTCACCGGCATCGCGCTCCGCTCGGCCTTCAACCTGATGACGATGCCGTTTTCCTTCTGGACGATCGTCCTCGGCCACGCGACTTTCTGTATCGTCGTCGTCTACAACAACGCGGTCGCCCGCTTCCGCCGGCTGTCGCCGTCGCTGATCGAAGCCTCGATGGACCTCGGGGCCGACGGCTTCCAGACCTTCCGCCATGTGCTGCTGCCCTCGATCGGCACATCCCTGCTCGCCGGCGGATTGCTGGCGTTCGCCTTGTCCTTCGACGAGGTGATCGTCACGACCTTCACCGCCGGGCAGCAGCGCACCCTGCCGATCTGGATGCTCGGCGAGCTCATCCGCCCGCATCAGCGGCCGGTGACCAACGTCGTCGCCGTCGCCGTCATCGCCGTCACGGCCCTGCCGATCCTCGCCGCCTATTACCTGACGCGCGAGGGCGAGCACGTGGCCGGGGCCGGAAAATAGCGAAGCCTGAAGGAGAAGGCCGATGTTCGACACCGACATGCTGATCGGCGGAGCGTTCGCAGCGGGCCGCGAGGCCGGCGAACGCGTGCTCAATCCGAAGACCGAGGACCTGCTGATCGACCTGCCCGAAGCCTCGGCGCAGCAGGTCGACGAAGCGGTCGGCGCCGCCGAGAAGGCCTTTGCGTCCTGGTCGACGACGACCCCGGCCGAGCGCTCGGGCCTGCTCCTGAAACTCGCCGACGCGATCGAGCGCGACGCCGAATCCTTCGCCGCCCTCGAGGCGCTGAACTGCGGCAAGCCGCGGATCAAGGTTCTGAACGACGAAATTCCGGCGATCGTCGACTGCTTCCGCTTCTTCGCCGGCGCGGTGCGCACGATGCAGGCGCCGGCGGCGGGAGAATATCTCGCCGGCCACACCTCGATGATCCGTCGCGATCCGATCGGCGTCGTCGCTTCGATCGCGCCGTGGAACTATCCGCTGATGATGGCGGCGTGGAAGCTCGCCCCGGCGCTCGCCGGCGGCAACACCGTCGTCCTGAAACCCTCCGAGCAGACGCCGCTGACGACCTTGAAACTCGCCCGCTTGATCGCCGACATCTTCCCCGCCGGCGTCGTCAACGTCGTCGTCGGGCGCGGCGAGACGGTCGGCTCGGCGCTGATCAACCACCCGAAGGTCGCGATGGTGTCGCTGACCGGCGACGTCGCGACCGGCCGCAAGGTGCTGACCGCGGCGTCGAAGTCGGTCAAGCGCACCCATCTCGAGCTCGGCGGCAAGGCGCCGGTGATCGTGTTCGACGACGCCGACCTCGAAGCCGTGGTCGAGGGCGTCAAGGTGTTCGGCTTCTACAACGCCGGCCAGGACTGCACCGCCGCCTGCCGCATCTACGCCGGCGCCAAGATCTACGACAATCTCGTCGCCGAACTCGCCGCGGCGGCGAAGTCGCTCCGCTTCAACGACGCCGACGACGATCTCAACGACCTCGGTCCGCTGATCTCGGCCCGGCAGCGTTCGCGCGTCTCCTCTTTCGTCGAGCGGGCGCTGGAAGGCGCCCACGTCTCCGTCGCCGCGGGCGGAAGACAGACGGCGGGCAAGGGCTTCTTCTACGAGCCGACGGTCGTCGCCGGAGCCCTTCAGAGCGACGAGATCGTCCGGCGCGAGGTGTTCGGGCCGGTCGTGTCGGTGACCCGCTTCGGCGACGTCGACGAAGCGGTCGCCTGGGCCAACGATTCCGACTACGGCCTCGCCTCCTCCGTCTGGACCCGCGACCTCGCCAGGGGGATGCGCACCGCCGCGCGCCTCCAGTACGGCTGCACCTGGGTCAACTGCCACTTCATGCTGGTCAACGAGATGCCGCACGGCGGCCTCAAGTCGTCCGGCTACGGCAAGGATCTGTCGAGCTACGCGCTCGAAGACTACACCGTCGCCCGCCACGTGATGGTGAAGATGGCGTGAGGCGGCCTTGACCCGCGCGTGACTTTCCGGAGCATTGCGACCGCCTCCGTGGCCATGGCGCATTCTGTCCGCCGGTCGTCCGTAGCGCGTGGTCGCTGACCGCAGCGCCCTGGCCTCCCCGCCCGCGGCGAACGCGAGACACGCGACGCTGGCGGTCGCGGAGCACGGCCTTCGAGCTTGATAGACTCTCCAGGTCCTCGCGCTAACATGCACGTCGGTTTCTTGCGCGCCGGAGGACGGACGGAAGATGACGCGCATCACGGTCGCGCCCGACGGGACGGGCGACTTTTCGACGCTCGCCGCGGCCGCCGCCGCTGCAGACGAAGGCGCGGAGATCGTCCTCACCGCCGGACGGCATGTGCTGGACGCCCCGCTGACGATCGAACGGTCCGTCACGCTCGTTGGCGCCGGGATGGAAGCGACGCGCGTCGTGTTCGCCGGCCCCGGTTGGGTCGTCTGGTTCCGCCCCGGCGCCGGCGGGCGGATTTCGGCGCGCGGCGTGACTTTCGCCCATGAAGGCGAAGGTCCCGCCAACGTCGTGCTCTGCACGGCGGCTTGCGATTTCCGGGCGTGTCGATTTGTCGGCGGCAGCGGCGAATATCCGACCGTGACGGCCGGCGCCGGGCTCAACATCGGCGGCGGGGCCGTCGGGCAGGTGCTCTCCTGCGACGCGTCCGGCAATGTGAACGGGATCTTCTTCGGCGCGGCGGCCAATGTGACGGTGCAGGGAAATGTCTGTTCCGACAACGCGATCGCCGGCGTCCTGGCGACCGGCGCCTCGGCGCGGATCCGGCGCAACCGCTGCAGCGGGAACGGCTACGCCGGAATCGCTGTGGCGAACGGCGAATTCCAGATCGAGACCAATGTCCTCACGGGCAATGCGCGCGGCCTCCGCCTCGAGGTCGGAGCACAGGGCGAAGCGCGCGACAACGAGTGCCGCGGCAACAGCGGCCCCGGAATCGAACTGATCGAGGATGCGGCGCTGACGATCGAGGCCAATACCGTCTCCGAGAACGGCGGCCCCGGGATCGCCTTCATGGGAGCGAGCGCTGGCGCGGCGAACCGCAACACCTGCGCCAGGAACGGCGGCGACGGGATAGCGGCGACGTCGACCGCCCATCCGAATCTTGAAGCCAATCTCTGCGAGGCCAACGGCGGCAGCGGCGTCCGCTTCGCCGACGACGCGCGTGGGACCGCTGCCGGCAACCATTGCAAGGGCAATGGCGCCCACGGCGTCAGCGCGCATGGCCGAGCCGATGCGACGCTGCATGCGAACGTCGCGGAGGCGAACGCCTTTCACGGCGTCACGTTTCTGGATGATGCGACGGGCGTGGCTACCGGCAACCGTTGCAGCGAGAACACCCATCACGGACTGGCCGCCTGGGACCGGACGAAGGTCCAGTTCCGCGACAACGTCGCCCTGCGCAACGGCGGCGCCGGCATCCTGTTCGCCGAGACGAGCAATGGGGGCGCTTGGGGCAACGAGTGCGGCGCCAACAAGGGCTCGGGCGTTCTTTTGAACAACGACGCGAAAGCGGACGTTGAAACCAACAAGTGCCACGACAATCAACGGTCGGGCGTCGAGTGCGCTGGCGTATCGAAAGCGACGCTGAAACGGAACGAATGCGACTCGAACGCCCATTGCGGCATTCACTGCAGCGGCGGCGTCGAAGCGTCGCTGGAGGGCAACATCTGCCGGAAGAACGCCTACCAGGGCATCGGAGCGTGGGGGAAGCCGGCGCTCGATGTTCGGATGAACAATTGCAGCGCCAATCGGCGCGACGGCATCGCAATATGCGAAGACGCGCGCGCGATCCTGCACAAGAATGTATGTCTGCAAAACGGCGATGACGGCATCAGCGTCGCTTCGACAGGCTCGGCAGACATCACGGAATGTGATTGCCGCAGCAACGAAGCGAACGGCATTCGACTCGGCGCGTCCCACGCGGCAGTGCGCAACAACCTCTGCGCTGAGAACGCCCATAACGGCATTTTTTGCGTGACCACAAGCGCCGCCGTCGTCAGCGACAACCGCTGTTTGGCGAACAAGGGCGGCGGCATTCTTGCCGGCGACGACTCGAGGCCGACCGTTCGCGGCAACGTCTGCCAGAAGAATCAGGCGGGCGGCATTGTCGCCGCCGGCCGATCCGCGCCTCAGATCGAATCCAATACGGCCGAGAGCAACATGGGCGGCATCGTCTTCAGAGAGGATGCGGCGGGGCGCGCCGCGTTCAACCAGTGCCACAGAAACGATACTTACGGCATTGTCACGCTCGACAGGTCGCGCCCGACGATCGAGAACAACGCCTGTCACGGCAATGTCGGCGACGGAATCTATCGCGCCGACGCCTCGAAGCCGAAGCTGAAGACCAACGACACGGCCGACAACCACCGGCCGAGCCGTTCGGCCGGCTGGACGCTGCCAAGCGCCAAGGGCGGCAAGCGACATGGGCCGAAGGCGTTCGCCGCCAGGGTCGGCCCCCAGGCGGCGCCGACCGAAATACTGGAGCGGGTCGCGCGGACACTGGCGGCGGACTGGCTGATCGAAGGGCAGTTGCAGCCACGCCGCGACCTCCCCGACGGCTGGGACTTCGTGGCGTCGCAGCGCTACCAGGGATCGGTGAACCGTCAGGGCGTGGTCAGCATCAACTGTATCGGCTTTCGCGATGACGGCGAGACGAAGCTCAATCTGGGGTTCGTCGACAACGGCGCCCTTGCCTGGCTCGATCCCGCGTCGGAGGGGCTCGCCGCGGTGGCCCTGTTCGCTGTCGCGCAGACGATCAAGGCATGGAATCCGCAGGATATGCCATGGGTCTGTGTCGACGGCGCCTGGGTGAAGGATCAGACCTTCCGCGCAGCTGGCGGGCAGTTCATCCACGTCACGCGCGATTGAGAGAGGCTGACGATGGCGGGCAGGACCGGAATCGAGGCGCAAGGCGATCTGGGCGAGGCCGCGCACGTCGACAGGCTCGAGAAATCGGGAGCCTCCCCCGTCAACCTCAACGTCGCTTCGGAAAGAAACAACTTTCCGCTCGTCGACGTCGCGTCGAAGGAGGGGTTCGATTCGGTGAAAGGCTACGGCGACGCGCAAGCGGCCGTCGATCACCTTCTTGAACTGCAGGCGCCGCCGGATTGGGCGTCCAGCAAGAC